>JABFVM010000390.1 GCA_013362785.1 Streptomyces sp.
GCAGTTCCAGGCCCGGTTGTCCCCGGAGCCGTCCCGGTTGCCCTCGCCGTTCGCCTCGTTGTGCTTGCGCTCGTAGGACACCAGGTCCCGAAGGGTGAAACCGTCGTGCGCGGTCACGAAGTTCACCGAGGCGTACGGCCGCCGCCCGCCCCACGCGTACAGGTCGCTGGACCCCGACAGGCGGTACCCCAGATCCCGCACGTCGGGCAGCGCGCCCCGCCAGAAGTCCCGCACGGCATTCCTGTACCGGTCGTTCCACTCCGTCCACAGCGGCGGGAAGGCCCCCACCTGATAGCCGCCGGACCCCACGTCCCACGGCTCGGCGATCAGCTTCACCCGCCGCAGCACCGGGTCCTGGGCGATGACGGCGAGAAACGGCGAGAGCATGTCGACGTCGTGCATGGAGCGGGCCAGCGCCGCCGCCAGGTCGAAGCGGAAGCCGTCCACGCCCATCTCCGTCACCCAGTAGCGGAGGGAGTCGGTGATGAGGCGGAGAACATGCGGCTGGACGACGTGGAGGGTGTTCCCGCACCCGGTGTAGTCGGCATACCTCCGCGCATCCGACTGCAAGCGGTAGTAACCCCGGTTGTCGATCCCCTTCAGCGACAGCGTCGGGCCCAGCTCGCCCGCCTCCGCCGTGTGGTTGTAGACGACGTCCAGGATGACCTCGATCCCGGCCGCGTGCAGGGCGTGCACCATCCGCTTGAACTCGCCGACCTGCTGACCCGTCGTACCGGAGGCGGCGTAGGCGGCGTGCGGGGCGAAGTAGCCGATCGAGTTGTAGCCCCAGTAGTTGCGCAGGCCCTTGCGCAGCAGATGGTCCTCGTGCGCGAACTGGTGGACGGGGAGCAGCTCGACGGCCGTCACACCCAGCCTGACGAGGTGCTCTATCGCCGCCGGATGCGCGAGACCGGCGTACGTGCCCCGCAGTTCCTCCGGGATCCCGGGGTGCAGCTTCGTGAACCCCCGCACATGCACCTCGTAGATCACCGAGTCGGCCCACGGCGTCTTCGGGCGGCGGTCGTCCATCCACTCGTCGTCCGGGGCGTCGTCATGGACGACCACGCCCTTCGGGACGTACGGCGCCGAGTCCCGGTCGTCGCGCACGGTGTCCGCGACATGCTGCTGCGGCCAGTCACGGACATGGCCGTACACCTCGGGCGGCAGGCTGAAGTCGCCGTCCACCGCGCGCGCGTACGGGTCGAGCAGCAGCTTCGCCGGGTTCCAGCGGCCGCCGGTCCACGGGTCCCAGCGGCCGTGCACCCGGTAGCCGTAGCGCTGACCCGGCATCACGCCGGGCACGAAGCCGTGCCAGATCTCGTGCGTCAGCTCGGTGAGCCGGGCCCGGGTCTCCTTGCCCTGGTCGTCGAAGAGACACAGCTCGACCGCTTCGGCGCCGCCCGCCCACAGCGCGAAGTTGGTGCCCGCCACCCCGTCCGGGCCGACCCGGAAGCGGGCGCCGAGCGGCACCGGCGTGCCCGGCCACACGGGCACGGCAGGGGGCCTGCGCCGCGCGCCGTTCACGACGGCGGCCGGGCGCCCCTCCTCAGCGGCGACCGCGGCGGCCACCGCCTCCTGCTCGGCTGCGCTCGACACCTGTCGGCCTCCCACGGCTCAGGGACCACACGAGTGTGCAAGGAGAGTCACGGTGTCCCGGTCCGCGGCTCCCATCGCGTCGTCCTCCCCACTGTTCTGCCCACCGCGTGGCTCGCACTCACGTTTCCCCAGGGCCGCCCCGGTCGTTGGGGTCTTCGTGAGGCACGTACAAGGGCGCGCGCGGCGCGCGGGGGCCGTGTTGGCCGCCGTAATGACATGGGCCGGCCTGCTGGCCGGGGTGGCCGGCTGCACCACGAACGGCCCAATCGACGAGATGCTCGGCAAGGCGCGGGCTCCCGAGGACGTCATCCGGGTGACGCCCGACGACGGCAGCAAGGACGCACGCCCCGACGACCCGCTGCTCGTGCGGGTGCTCAGCGGGCGCCTGGAGTCGGTGAAGGTCGTCAGGTCCCAGGACGCCCAGGACTCCCCGGTGCCCGGGCACATCTCCGAGGACGGCCT
The DNA here is from genome assembly GCA_013362785.1 of Streptomyces sp. Lineage (GTDB taxonomy): Bacteria > Actinomycetota > Actinomycetes > Streptomycetales > Streptomycetaceae > Streptomyces. Next base: position 2,059 of record JABFVM010000390.1, read on the forward strand.
GCGCTGGGAGCCCGACGACCCCGGGCTCGCGCTGGCCGCCAAGTACACGATCGACGCGGTGGCCCTCGACGGCCACGGGCGCCGCAACGCACGGCACACGACCTTCACCACGCACGTCCCCGACGAGCGGTTCATCGGATACGTCACCCCGGAGCACCGCTCCACCGTCGGCACCGGAATGATCGTCTCCCTGGAGTTCAACCGGGCGGTCGAGAACCGCGCCGCCGTCGAACGCGGCGTACAGGTCACCGCCGAACCGGCCGTCGAGATCCGCCCGCACTGGTTCGGCAAGGCCCGCCTCGACTTCCGCCCCCAGCACCACTGGAAGCCCGGCACCCGGGTCACCGTCGCGCTGCACCTGCGGGACGTCGAGAGCGCGCACGGGGTGTACGGGCTCCAGGAGAAGACGTTCTCGTTCACCGTCGGCCGCCACCAGGCCTCCCTCGTCGACGCCGCCAAACACACCATGCAGGTCCGGCGCGACGGCGAACTGCTCGCGACCGTGCCGGTCACGGCCGGCTCCCCGAAGAACACCACCTACAACGGCAAGATGGTCGTCACCGAGATGCTCGAACTGACCCGGATGAACGGCGCCACGGTCGGCTTCAAGAAGAAGAACGGCAAGGGCGAGTACGACATCCCCGACGTCCCGCACGCCATGCGCCTCACCGACTCCGGGACCTTCCTGCACGGCAACTACTGGGCCGACTCCGACATCTTCGGACGGACCAATGTCAGCCACGGCTGCGTCGGACTCAGGGACGTCAAGGGCGGCGGCTCCGAGACGCCCGCGGGCTGGTTCTTCGACCGCAGCCTGGTCGGGGACCTCGTGGAGGTCGTCCACAGCAACGACAAAAAGGTCGCTCCCGACAACGGCCTCGGAGGATGGAATATGGGCTGGAAGGAGTGGAAGGCGGGGAGTGCGGTGAAGTAACAGGACAGGGGGGTGGGTTGCTCGACCCGTCGGCCGGCTGTCGATGTTGGAACGGAACGGTGACAAACGCGCGGCGTCGATGCCCTGGCCTTGTGGTTAATATTCGCCGGTGCGCGCCGCGGGCGCGCGGGGGAGCGGGCTGACCAGGCCCGACAGGGCGCTGAGCCCGGGAGGGGAGAAGGACTTGAACGTGCGGCCGATATCGGGGGCGTCGGTTGACGCGCGCACCAGGCGTGGACGCAAGGGGCTGCCGGCGCTGGCCGGTGTGCTGCTGCTCGCCGTCACCGCGTGCGGGGGCGGCGGAGCGGACTCGGGGAGCGGCGACGGCAAGGGCGGGGACTCCGGCACCGCGGAGGCCAAGAAGTCCCGGGCCGTCGTGACGATAGCGCCGGGGGACGGCGCGAAGTCCGTCGAGACCAGCGGTGCGCTGAAGGTGACCGCGGCCAAGGGCAAGCTGACGGACGTCCAGGTCAAGGACGCCAAGGGCAAGGCGATAGCCGGACGGATATCCGGCGACGGCGCCAGCTGGACGCCGTCCACCCATCTGGCCGCCGCCACGAAGTACTCGGTGCACGCGGTCGCCAAGGACTCGGCCGGCCTGGAGGCCGCCAAGGACGCCGACTTCACCACGCTGACCCCGAAGAACACCTTCCTCGGCAACTTCACGCCCGAGGACGGCTCCAAGGTCGGCGTCGGAATGCCGTTCTCGCTCCGCTTCACCCGGGGCATCACCAACCCCGAGGACGTCGAGAAGGCCGTCAGCATCAAGACCGAGCCGGCCGTCGAGGTCGCGGGCCACTGGTTCGGCAACGACCGCCTGGACTTCCGTCCCGAGAAGTACTGGAAGGCCGGCACCAAGGTGACGGTCCAGCTCAACCTCGACGGCGTGGAGGGCCGCCCCGGCGTCTACGGCAAGCAGGCCAAGACGGTCTCCTTCACCATCGGCCGCGACCAGGTCTCGGTCGTCGACGCCAAGAAGCACACGATGAAGGTGATGCAGGAGGGCAAGGTCGTCAAGACCATCCCGGTCACCACCGGCAAGCCCGGCTACGACAGCTGGAACGGCCAGATGGTCATCAGCGAGCGGCTCCGGGTGACCCGTATGAACGGCGAGACCGTCGGCTACGGCGGCGAGTACGACATCAAGGACGTCCCGGACGCCATGCGGCTGACCGACTCGGGCACCTTCATCCACGGCAACTACTGGGGCGGCGACGCCTTCGGCAACTACAACGCCAGCCACGGCTGCATCGGCCTGCGCGACGCGCGCGGCGGCTACGACCGCGACCTGCCGGCCGCGTGGTTCTTCGACCACTCCATCGTCGGCGACGTCGTCGTCGTAAAGGGCTCCAACGACGACATCGTCGCTCCCCAGAACGGCCTCAACGGCTGGAACATGTCCTGGGAGAAGTGGAAGGCGTAAGCAGGTCTTTGTCTTTTCCGGCAACGGCCCGGGTGTACGACCTCATGTGAGGTACGGCACCCGGGCCGTTCCCGTTAGTCCCCGTTAACCTGCTCGCATGACCGTGAATCTCGAAGTCGCCGAAGGTGTCGGTACCCTCCGCCTCGACCGTCCGCCCATGAACGCGCTGGACGTGGCCACCCAGGACCGGCTCAAGGAGCTCGCCGAGGAGGCGGGGCGGCGTGATGACGTACGGGCCGTGGTGATCTACGGCGGGGAGAAGGTGTTCGCGGCGGGCGCGGACATCAAGGAGATGCAGGCCATGGACCACACCGCGATGGTCCTGCGCGCACGGGCTCTGCAGGAGTCGTTCTCGGCGGTGGCCCGGATCCCGAAGCCGGTGGTGGCCGCGGTGACGGGCTACGCGCTCGGCGGCGGCTGCGAGTTGGCGCTGTGCGCGGACTTCCGGATCGCCGGGGAGAACGCCAAACTGGGCCAGCCGGAGATCCTGCTCGGCCTGATCCCGGGCGCGGGCGGCACCCAGCGGCTGGCCCGTCTCGTCGGCCCGTCCAAGGCGAAGGACCTGATCTTCACGGGCCGTATGGTGAAGGCGGACGAGGCGCGCCAGATCGGCCTGGTGGACCGTGTGGTGGCGCCGGAGCAGGTCTACGCCGAGGCGCACGCCTGGGCGGCGAAGCTGGCGCAGGGCCCGGTGATCGCGCTGCGTGCGGCGAAGGAGTCGATCGACACGGGTCTGGAGACGGACATCGAGACCGGCCTCGCGGTGGAACGGAACTGGTTCGCCGGGCTGTTCGCGACGGAGGACCGGGAGCGGGGGATGCGGAGCTTCGTAGAGGAAGGGCCGGGCAAGGCGAAGTTCCTCTGAGGGCGGGGGAACCCCGGTCGACGGGCGGTGAAACCCGGCCTGAAAGTCGGCCGAATCACTGTCGCAGCACTTGCAATTGACAGGGTGTCTGATCCGGGTCCCTCGATGGGGCGGTTTATGGGAGCCTTAAGCCAGCCTTAAGCGTGTCTTGTCGAGGGAGCCCGTCGATTGCCTCCAGCAGACTCATCGTCGCAGGTCGGACGGGCTGCGGATGGCCCCGAACTGCCGCTGTCATATGCCGACGGAGTCTTGCGGAATGCGAAGTTCCGGGGGGTCTATTCCGCGGGAACGGCCCCGGAGGGCCCGATGGGCGGCCATGATGGGGGCATGGCGGGGCTGGAGGGTATCGAACAGCCGCGGGGACATGGCCGTGCCACTACGGCGCGCTGGTCGCCGGGGGTCGAGGACGAGGCTGCCTCGAAGGCGCTGGAGCTGTTCGGCAACCCCACGGAGGCGGAGGTTCCGCTCCCGTCCCGCCCCGAGTCCGCGGCGACCGCGCGGCGGCTGGCGCAAGTGGTCGTGCTGCGTCAGTGGGGCCTGACCCCGAAAATGACGGAGGACGCGGTCCTGCTCGTCTCGGAGCTCGTCGGCAACGCGGTACGCCACACGGGAGCGCGGGTCTTCGGCCTCCGTATGCGCCGCCGCCGGGGCTGGATCCGCATCGAGGTCCGTGACCCGTCGCGAGGGCTGCCCTGTCTGATGCCGGTTCAGGAGCTCGACGTCAGCGGCCGGGGTCTGTTCCTCGTCGACAAACTCTCCGACCGGTGGGGCGTGGACCTGCTGCCGCGCGGCAAGACGACGTGGTTCGAGATGAGGGTGGCCGACCGCTAGGCGGGGCGGCGGGGACGAGGCGGCGGGACGAGGCGGCGGGACGAGGGTCGGTCGCAGGTGGCGACCCGTACGGGCCGCTTATCGGGTGAATCATGCGTTTTTCGACGCATTACTCATTAAATAGTGCGGTGACCTCGACCGACCGCCCCGGGTCCCACCCCGCCGCACGGAAGAACCGCCGATGAACCTCACCCCCCGCACCCTCCTCGCCGGCATCGGCCTCCTCGCGCTCGCCGCCTGCGGCACCGAGTCCGTCAAGGACGGCAGCCGGACCGTCGAGTCCCCAGGCAAGGGCACCCGGGCCGCCATCCCCGCCCCGCCGAAGAAGGCCGTCAACGCCCTGCCCGGCATGCCGCCCGTACTGGACCCGAAGGACGTCTACGCCGCCGACCGCCCGGGCAAGCTCTCCCCGGTCGTCAAGGACTTCCCGTCCCGCGTCTACGTCCCCAACAGCGAGTCGGACACCGTCTCCGTCATCGACCCGAAGACGTACGAGATCATCGAGACCATCCGCGTCGGCCGCCAGCCCCAGCACGTCGTGCCCTCCTGGGACCTGAAGACCCTCTGGGTCAACAACAACCGGGGTCACACCCTCACCCCCATCGACCCCAAGACCGGCAAGGCGGGCAAGGACGTCGAGGTCCACGACCCGTACAACCTCTACTTCACGCCCAACGGCAAGTACGCCGTCGTCATGGCCTCCCTCGACCGCGAACTCGTCTTCCGCGACCCCCACACCATGAAGCGGATCAAGACCGAGCCGGTCAGCTGCTACGGCGTCAACCACGCCGACTTCTCCCTCGACGGGCGGTACTTCATCGTGTCCTGCGAGTTCAGCGGCGAACTGCTCAAGGTCGACACGGAGCGGATGAAGGTCGTGGGGCAGGAGAAGCTGCCCTTCGACGGAGCGATGCCCCAGGACGTGAAGGTCTCGCCGGACGGCAAGAGGTTCTACATCGCCGACATGATGGCGCACGGCATGTGGGTCCTGGACGGCGACAAGTTCACCCAGCCCACCCTCCTGCCCACCGGCAAGGGCTGCCACGGCCTCTACGTCAGCCGGGACTCACGCGAGATGTACGTCTCCAACCGCGGCGAGGGCACCGTCTCCGTCTTCGACTTCACCAAGAACAGGCTCACCAAGAAGTGGCACCTCCCCGACGGCGGCAGCCCCGACATGGGCGGCGTCTCCGCCGACGGCAAGGTGCTGTGGCTGTCGGGCCGCTACGACGGCGAGGTGTACGCCCTCGACACCCGCACCGGAAAACAGCTCGCCCGCATCCCCGTCGGCAGCGGCCCGCACGGCCTCGCCGTCTACCCGCAACCGGGCCGCTACTCCCTGGGTCACACCGGCATCTTCCGCTAGCCGAGGGTGAGTTGGGGCTGTCGGGTTGACCGGCGGTCAGCGGACACGCCGCCGTGTGGGTGACGCTCCACGAGCCGTCGTCGCGGGCCCGGGATCGTACTCGCATGATCACATCTCGCCTGCGGCGCCGGGCCGCTGCCGCCGTTCTGTCCCTCTCGGCCGTCCTCATGACGACGGCCGCCACGGCTCCCACGACCGGTGCCAAGGCGGCCGCCCCCCCGCCCGGTCGCCTGTCCCGTCCAGTACGACGACAAGATCAAGGCGGCCGTCGACCGCCGCGTCGACGTCGACCGCATCACCCCCGCCCCGGCATGGCGCACCAGCTGCGGCACGCTCTACCGGGCGGACGGGCGTGGCCCGGAGATCGTCTTCCAGCAGGGCTTCGAGCCCAGGGACGTGGTGAACGGCCAGTACGACCTGGAGCAGTACGTCCTGGTCAACCAGCCCTCCCCGTTCGTGTCCACCTCGTACGACCACGACCTGTACAAGACGTGGTGGAAGTCGGGCTGGAACTACTACATCGACGCCCCCGGCGGCATCGACGTGAACAAGACCATCGGCGACACCCACAAATGGGCCGACCAGGTGGAGGTCGCCTTCCCCGGCGGCATCGCCCGGAAGTACATCATCGGCGGCTGCCCGGTGAACAAGACGACCAAGGTCGAGATCATGAGCGGCTGCCAGAGCAACCCGCACTACGAGTCCTGGCACTGACGTCGCCCCCTTGAGTCTCCACCCGCTGGAAGGTCCACACTCGCTGACATGATCGGAGACGGCACCGCACTCTTCACCATCGGCGAGCTGGCCCGGGCCACCGGACTGACCGTGCGGACCATCCGCTACTGGTCCGACGAGGGCGCCCTGCCCCCGGTGACGCGCTCGTCCGGGGGCTACCGCCTCTACGACGCCGGGTCCGTCGCCCGGCTGGAGCTGATCCGCACCCTGCGCGAACTGGGGCTGGGCCTGGACGACGTACGGAAGGTGCTCGACGGCGAGAAGGACGTGGCCTCGGTCGCGGCCGCGCATGTCGCCGCGCTGGACACGCAGATCCGGTCGCTGAGGGTGACCCGTGCGGTGCTGTCGACGGTGGCGCGACGTGGCTCGACCGCGGAGGAGATGACCCTGATGAACAAGCTGGCACGTCTGTCGGCCGCCGAGCGGCAACGGATCCTGGAGGAGTTCGTGGACGAGATGTTCCACGGACTGGACACGGCGGATCCCGTGGTGCGCGACCGGATGCGGGAGATGGCCGTGGACCTGCCGGACGAGCCGACGTCCGAGCAGGTGGACGCCTGGGTGGAGCTCGCCGAGCTGCTCCAGGACCCTCGGTTCCGGGCGCGGATGCGCAGGGTGGCCGAGTTCAACGCGGCCGACCGCGGGCCCGAGGCGCCCGCCGGGGCGTCGATGTGGTTCTCCCGGAAGCTGGTGCGGCTGGCCGCCGAGGCTCGGGAGCGGGGTATCGCGCCGGAGTCGCCCGAGGCCGGGCGGATCCTGCGGGACCTGCTCGGCGACGCCGACCCGGCCGCCGTGCTCGAACGTCTGCGGTCAGGCGTGAGCGAGGAGGTCGCCCGCTACCGTGAGCTGCTGTCCGTCGTGAAGGGCCGTGGGCCCGCCTCGGCGCACCGTGCGGAGTTCGCCTGGGTGGTCGCCGCGCTGGAGGCGCGCACGGGCGGTTAATCTGACCTGCGGCAGCAAGCCAGCACAACACGACAGACGCGGGTAAAACGCGAGTAAAGGGGCGGACCGGTGGCGCACATCGACATCGAGGAAGCACGCAAGCAGTTCGAGCGCATCGATGCGGACGGTGACGGCACCATCACCGCCGCCGAGTTCAAGGCCGCCCTGGCTCAGGGCGGCGACTGGAACGTCACCGAGGCGGTCGCCGAGGCGATCATCAAGAGCCGCGACCTGAACGGCGACAAGCTGCTGTCGTTCGACGAGTTCTGGGCGTTCCTGAACAAGTGACCTCCACCGAAGGGGCGCCCTCCTGACCGGGAGGGCGCCCCTTCGGCGTGCCGCCCGCGAAGCGGCTCAAGGCGGTACTGGCCGTGACAGGCCCCGGGCCGTCAGGCGTTCTCGGCCCATTCCCGCAGTGCGGCCTTGCTGGAGAAGTTCGCGACGTTCTTGTCCAGCGGGTGGTCCGTGTACTGGTGGAAGCGCCACTTCGCCTGGATGCGGGGCTTGCCCGCCGTCACGTAGTCGGCGATCCAGAGGCCGTCGCCCGCGTAGGACGTACGGTCGACGTTGAGCCAGTAATGCCTGTTCGCGTACAGGATCACCGGATTGTTCGGCCGCTTCTCCTTCAGCTTGCGGATGAACAGGTCCTTCTCCGCGTTGCTCGCATGCGTCCCCTCGCTCGTCGTCTCCCAGTCGACCGCGAGGATGTCACCCGCCTTCTCGGGGGCCTTGCTGACGAAGTAGTCGGCCTGGGCTGAGAGGTTCCCCGGCCACAGGAAGTGGTAGAAGCCGACGACCAGGCCGGCGTCGCGGGCGCGTTTGGTCTGGGCGGCGAGTTTGGGGTTGATGTAGGAGCGGCCCTCCGTTGCCTTGATGAAGACGAAGGAGATGCCGTCGGTGTCGTAGGAAGAAGACTGGTAGGCGCTGACATCGATGCCACGGAGCATGGTGGGGGCTCCCAGAAGGTGGAGTGGGGGGACGGGAGTTGATGATGCCCCGCGCGCGTGCCGCGGGAACATCGGTTTGATCAGCTTGCGTTGGCCTCCGCGATCCGGTCGGCCAGCGCCGCGACCGTCGACAGCAGGGCCGGCGGGGGCCGTCCGAGGTCCAGGGCGTGGGCGGTGACGGTGATCCCGGCGTGCCGGATGACGTGGTCCGTCGGACCGTCCGCGGTGGCGGCGGCGTAGACGAGGTGTCCGCGCGGGAGGTTCAGGGCCGTGCAGTAGCCGAGCAGTTGGTAGAGGTGGTCCACGGGCGGGGCGGTGGCCTGGAGGTGGGTGTACTTCGCGTCCACGACGGAGACGGGGCGGCCGGCCCGGTAGAGCACCAGGTCCGGCCGGAAGCGGACCTGCCCCGCCTCGTCCAGGCGGTGGTGGGCCTCCTGGGCGGCGCACCGGACCCGGTGACGGGACAGGGCGGCCCCGAGGGCCAGCTCCACGAAGCGCTCGAACACGTCCGGCATGTGGAGCAGGAAGCCGTCCGTCCCGGCGGGGGCCGGGCCTGTCGGCTGCACGGACCGGCCCGACAGGACCAGCTCGGCCAGTCTCAGGGCGGGACCGTAGCGGGAGTTGAGGCGGGTCGGGGTCCAGCGGGGCGTCGGCGTGCCGGGCCGTAGCGGCTGTACGCCGGTGAGGCGGTGGGCGAGATGGCGCAGGGCCCGGCGGGTGGGGGCGGGTACGCCCGGCAGCCGGGCGGCGAGGAGCAGGGCCGCGAGCAGGATGCGGTTCTCGGCGATGTCCGGGGTGTGGTCGTCGTAGCGGACGGCGACCGGGAGCGGCAGGCCGACCCGGCGCAGCTGGTCGGCGGTGCGGACACGGCCGCGGATCAGGGGGAGGTCCTCCTCGACGGTGCGGTAGCCGTGCAGGACGCCCGCCTCCAGGGTGCGCCGTGCGGTGCGGGCGAGGAGATCCGCGACGGCCGGCAGCAGATCGTCGGCCTCGGCCGCGGCGACCGGCTCCGGCAGCCAGGGGTCGGTGAGGGAGTAGGAGAGCAGGAACAGCAGGTCGCGGACCGCGAGCTTCGGGCGCAGGTGCAGTCGGACCGCCCCGCCGGACGGGCTGCGCAGCCGCACCAGACCGACCCTCTGGTTGCCGGACACGCGCCAGCGGCCGCCCGTCATCGGGGCCAGCCGCACCAGCCCCGGAATCGAGAGCAGGGCGGCGACCTGGTCGCCGGTCAGCTCCCGCACCGTACCCGGCCCGGTCTCGCGCACCGTGAGCTCCAGCGCGCTCACCCCTCCTCCGTGAGCGCGGCACGCAGGGCGGCGAGCCCGTACTCCTCCTCGACGTCGACGCCCGTGCCGTAGAGCTGGTCCTCCAGCAGGGGCAGGATCTGGGTGCGCCAGATGAGGTCCAGCCCCTCCGGCCGGGCCACGCCGGGCTTCATCAGGTACGACGGTCCGATCGCACGGTCGGCGTCGCCGAGCCGGGCGTTGAGCTCGCCCAGCAGCCGGGCGGCGGTGTCCGGAAGGCCTCGGGAGTGCAGCCAGCGCTCCAGCAGCCCCTGGACCGGCGGCCGCTCGGGGGACAGCCGGCGGAAGGCGAAGCGGCGGCGCATCGCGGCGTCGACCAGGGCGATGGAGCGGTCGGCGGTGTTCATCGTGCCGATCAGGAAGAGGTTGGCCGGCAGATGGAAGGGGTCGTGCGGGCTGTACTGCGTGGTGACCGGCTCCTCCCGGTACTCCAGCAGGAAGTACAGCTCGCCGAAGACCTTGGCCAGGTTGGCGCGGTTGATCTCGTCGACGATCAGGATGTACGGGTTGGCCGGGTCCTGCCGGGCGCGTTCGGCGATCAGCTTGAACGGGCCCGGCTGCACCTCGAACACCACCGCCCCGGACTCGCCGGGCACCGGCCGGAAGCCCTCGAAGAAGTCCTCGTAGGTGTAGGAGGGGTGGAACTGGACGAGCTGCACCCGTTCCGGCCCGGCGAGATGACGGGCCAGCGCGCGGGCCAGATAGGTCTTGCCGGTGCCGGGCGGGCCGTGCAGGACGAGCTGGCGCTGCTCCTGGAGTTGCTCGGCGGTCTCGCGCAGCCAGGGCAGCGGCATCAGCAGCTGGGCCGCCAACTCGTCCGTGACCGGCGGGAGTTCCAGGGGCTTGAGGACGTCGGCCTCGATGAGCGGCTCGGCGACGGCGTCCTCAAGACCGGCTCGCTCGGCCAGTTCGGCGGCAACGCTGCTGATGTCGTACAGGGCGGGCATCCGGGTCAGCTTGGACTGCACGGTCTCCGGCAACTCGGCGCGTGGCAGCGGCTGTTCGGCGGTGGCCCACCGGACCGGGCGGCGACGCGCGTTGTCCGGGCCGTCGGAGGTGTCGTACGACGGGGGGCCCTGGACCGTGCCGACGTGCACCTCGTCCGGGGTGACGGTGACGACGAGGTCGCCGGGCTGCATCAGGGTGCCGAAGGCGTGCAGTTGGTAGGCGGCCTGGCCGCGCAGCTGGGCCGTGGCCTCCGGCATCGCCTCCGCGACCGCCCGCTGGACGGCCCGCTTGTCGGAGTCCGCGGGGATGTCGGGCATCTCCCCCCAGGACAGCGAGCAGTAGCCCCGCTCCAGCCAGTCCGGGACGAAATCGCGCCCGTCCACGTTGTTCCCGCGCACCAGCCAGCCGCGCTGCCCCTGCTCGACGGAGCCCTCGCGCCACCGGCTCACCCAGGGCTCGTCGTAGAACCAGACGCGCTCCCCCGTCTCGGTCCGCAGCCTCTGCTGCAGGGCGAGCAGGTCGCGGTCGTCGTCGCCGGTGACCTCGGGCAGCTCGTCGGCGAAGGCCCGGACGATCTCCTGCTTGTGGTGGGCACTGGCGATCGGCTCGAAGTCGTCCGGGAAGAGCAGGTACAGCAGGACGTGGATCTGCGCCCGCCCCTTCTTGTGCCCCACCGACCGCTGCACGTCCAGGCACTCGTCCCGGAACCGCCAGGGGTCGTTCAGTACGGCGTTCCGCTCGGCAGGTGCCATCGCGGTGAGCCGCTCCACCAGCAGGACCAGGATCTGGAACTGCGCCCACCGGTAGTTCAGGAAGCCCTGGCCGCCGTGCATGAAGCCCTTGAGGCAGGCTGTGAGGTCTTCGGGGACGGTTGCCTCGACCAGGTCGTTCCAGGACAGCACCTCGCCCAGGATCTGCAGCTTCTTCGCGACGCCGATCTGCGCGGGCACCAGTGGCGCCATGTTCACGAACAGCAGCTCGGCCGCCAGCACGATCGTCAGCTCCGGCGCGCCGTCGAGCTGGCGTCGCAGCTTGACCAGGAACGTGTCCGAGGACTCGTCCGGCTGGTCCACGAAACGGGTGCGCAGATCGACGGCCCGGGGCCGGGTCCAGGCCTCGCGCGTCGGTGCGAACGCGGACCTCCCGCTCAGCAGCCCGTCCCGGAAGACCCGCTGCACGGCCGCCACGACGTCCGCTCCCACGATGTCGGCCCCCACCGGCTGTTCCGTCCCCATGCGGCCCCCTGCGCGCGCTCGCTCACTCCAGTGCTCGAAGTGCCCACCCTAGAAGGGACCTTGGCGCTACTCCCAGCGGTTGCGTTCCGAGACGTATCGCAGGGTCCGGCCCGGGGAGGTCGAGAGATCGAGGTCGAAGAGCTGTCGGAACGCGTCGTCCGGCAGATCCGGTGTGAAGGCGAGACGTACGGTCGATTCGGTGTCTTCGAGTATCAGCGCGGGGTGGTCCTCGACGGCGGGCTCCGGATCGCGGCGCAGCGCTCCGCCGATGACGCCCTTGAGCGCGCGGTAGGCGTCCTGGGCGAGGTTCTTGCCGCACTCCTGGAGGAAGCCGCTGAGCGGCAGCACCACGAGCACCATCCAGGTCAGTGTGGCGCTGCGGTAGTTGCCGACGACCGTGCCCTGCGCCCGTACGCCCAGCCCGGCCAGGCCTTCGTACAGCGCCGCCTGCTGCCCCGGCGTCGTGCCGGGGGCGAAGTAGACATGGGCGGCGGTCGGGGCCGTGTTCGGTTCAGTCATCGTGCTGCTCCTTCTCCAGGCGCCAGATCTGTACGCGTCCGTCCGCCTCCGCGGCGGCCAGCAGGCGACCGTCGTCGCTGAAGGCGACCTCAGTGACCGCGCTGCGGTGGTGCTCGACCCGGGGCCGCCCGTGGACCTTGTCGCTCTCCAGCGACCACAGGCAGACCCTGCCGTCGTCGGCCCCGGTGGCCAGGTGGCGGCCGTCCGGGCCGACGGCGACGGTGTTCAGGGCGCCGCGGTGGGGGATGCGGCGGACCGGTGTGCCGTACGGCAGTTCCCACAGACAGGCGAACCCGTCGGCGCCCCCGGTGATCAGGCGCCTGCCGTCGGGGCGGCTGAACGCCACGGCCCGCGCCGGCTCGGTGTGGGTGAAGGTGCGGTCGGGGGTGTACCGGCCGTGGGTGTCCCAGAGCAGCAGCCGGCCCGCGGTGTCGGCCGTCACCAGGTGGCTGCCGTCCGGGCTGAAGTCGAGGTCGGTCACCGTGTGGTGGACCGGCAGCCGGTGCAGGATCCGCCCGTCCTCGGCCCGCCAGATGGCGGCCCCGGTCCAGCCGGCCGTGGCGATACGGGCGCTGTCGGGGCTGAAGCACAGCCGGCGCGGGCCGGTGACGGTCTCCCGCCCGAAGTCGACGGCGCCGACCTCCTTCCCGTTCGCGGTCCGCCAGATGCGCATCCGGTGCTTGGTGGCCGCGGCGAAGAATGTGCCGTCCGGGCTGAAACGGACCGTGCGCGGGCCGTGGTTGAGCAGGCCGAGGGAGAGCGTCAGCGTCGTCCGGCCCTTCTCGACGTCGACGATCTGGACGGTGCCGCTCTCCGCTCCGATCGCGAGGAGCTCACCGCCGGGACTGAAACCGAGCGAGTGCGCCGAGGCGCGGGCGCCCAGCTCCCGGACCAGGCTCAACCGGGGTACGGCCGGCCGCTCCAGGCACACGCCGTGTGTGGAACAGGGGCCGCGGTCGGGGCGGTCCGTCGCGCTCGGGCGAGGGTGCGCCGTCGACGGCACGGCGGCGGGCGGCTGCGGGTGCACATCGAAGATCCGGTCGGTTCCGGACCCCAGATACAGCACCGGCGTCCCCCACTCCAACGACCCCTTCAGCTCGGTGCGCATCGCCAGCCGGGCCTTCTGCACGGCCACGTGGACGGCGTCGTTGCGCGCCAGACAGGTGTAGAACTCCCGGCCGAACTCCAGGGCGGCCCGGTCGCTGATCGGGAACTGCATGGCGGCCACCGCGGGCACGCCCTTGCGCAGGATGGCGGCGGCGGGGCTGGAGAACGGGTCCGAGGTGGGGGAGTAGTCGGTGCCGCACGCGTTGAGGACCACCAGCCGGAGGGTGCCGTCGCCCATCAGCGGGGAGACGTCGGGCGCCGGCATGTCGTGCCGGTCACCGGTTCTCCCGTCGGTGAAGGCCAGCGTGGCGCCGCCCGTGCCGGGGTCGAAGCCGCCGTGCCCGATGAAGTGCAGCACATGCGGCCGGGTGCGCCGCACCTCCTCGCGCAGATCGCGCCAGCTCTGGCCCGGCACCCAGGTGAGATCGACGATCCCGGTGCGCATCAGCTCGCGCAGGGCCCGGTGCAGCTCCGCGCGCTCCTGCTCGACCGAGAGTTCCTCCAGGTCGGAGGGGCGAGCGACCATGCCGAGGACACGCAGCGGGGTCTCGACCGACAGCGGGCCCCGCGTGGTCGGCAGATCGAGCTCGCGGACGAAGGCGTGGTCCACCGCGAGGTGTTCGCCCGCCACGGGGTCGTAGAGGAACTCCCAGGGCAGCCGGTCGAGACCGCCGGAGTGGGCGTTGAGGCTGATCCGCAGTGTCCGCCGGTCGTGCTGGGCCTGCGCCCGGCAGCGCAGCAGCAGGGCACGGGCCGTCTCGTCGAAGAGCGAGCCGAACATCAGCGTGCCCAGCTCCCGGACCAGTGCCGTCGCCGGGCCCGGCAGGTCCGTCGACAGCCTGACGCGATCGGCGACCCGCCCCAGCAGCGCGTTCGCCCGCGGATCGGCGGTGAGGAGCGGCCGCTCCACCCGGCAGCTGCCGATCGTGGTCCTCAGGTGGGCCATCTGCGCGTTTCCCACGGCATGGAGAGCGATGTCGAAATCGAGCGCCTCCCGTACCTCTCCCATGAGCGCTTCCCCCGAACCGATTTGACCTCGCCACCCCCATGGCGAGCGAATGTGAGCCCGATGGTACGACCGGGCGTCGGGCACGAGCAGGGGTTTGACGAGCATGCCGACAGTAATTTCGGAAAGGGCATGTCCGCGCGTCGTCCGTCGTGCCATGCTGACTTCCTGCCGTTTCCGGCCACACGAATGATGATCGCCGGTCGGGGGCGTTATCGGGGGGATCATGGCAACGGGTGGATTTCAGCTGCAGTCACAGGAACAACTCTGGTTCGGAATAGGTGTAGTAGGTCCGAGTCGGGTCGGAAAGACCTCCTTGATCGTGTCGTTGATCGAGGACGCGCCGCGCATTCTGGCCGGCCGGGACGCGGTACTGCGTGTTCATGACCAGCCCACGACCGACGCCGTCAACCGCAGGCTCAACGAGCTGCGCGGGGCGGTCCGTGCGGGATCTTTCCGCAGGCAGGCGCTGCGCAGCACCGAGCGGATGACGTACTACAAGCTGGCCCTGGAAACCGGGATCGCCGGTATCGCGGTATATCTGAACGTGCTGGACTTTCCCGGTGGATGGCTGAGTCCGGAGCAGAGCGCACCGCGTCCTGAGGACAAGTGGCAGGAGTGCCGCGAGTTCATCAGCCGAAGTACGGTGCTGCTGGTTCCGGTGGATTCCACCGTCGTGATGTCCGCCTCCGACCCGGAACATGAACGGATGATTCCGGAACTGCTGAAAATCGCCCAGGTGGAACAAGTGGCCGAATCATGGGCCACCGCCCGCGGAACGGAACCCGAAAACCGCGCTCTCCTTCTTCTGGTGCCGATGAAGTGCGAGAGCTATTTCAATGACAATGGTGGCTCGAAGGACGAATCCGGGCTGCTGTTCAAGAAGGTGGAGAAGATCTACGGCCGAGCCCTGGACGTCGTCAGGGCGAACGCCCCGCACGCCCAGATCCTCTACTGCCCCCTCGACACCCTCGGCTGTGTCGAGCTGACCGGCGCGCAGACCTGGCTGCCGGACGGGGACGGGCTCCAGCTCAGCGCCGAGTTCACGGTCCGTCCCCCGGGCGAGATCTCGGTGAAGGGGGCCGAGGAGATCCTCATCGCCGTCTGCCAGAACCTCGCCGCGGTGCGGCACGCCGGACAGCAGGAGAAGACCCGGCAGTGGGTGCTGCGGCACGAGGAGATCGAGGAGGAACGGGGCCGCCCGATGGGCATCCGCCAGCGATGGCGCAGCCTGATCAGCGGCGAGCGGTGGGAACTGCGCGAGAGAGGGGAGTTCGCCCGCAAACAGGCCGTGCGCGCCCTCCGCCAGGAGGAGCACTTCGAACAGCTGGTCGCCGACCTGGCGTTGCGCCCCATGGGGCCCCGGATTCGCGAGCTGTGAACCCGTCACCACCGATCACCATCCGCCGGGCGTGAGAGGAAACGACGGTGCGAGCACATGTACTGACACGGGGCTGGCGACGGCAGGACGACTACACCTTCTTCCCCGCGCTTCCGGAGGACCGCTGGTGGGAGCGGTACGGCGCATACGCCGACTTCGACTACCCGTTGCTGCTCGTGGAGGCCGACGGGGTGTCCTGGCGCGCCTACCTCGGCGGCATCACCACCTCACGTGAGGACGTCACCGGCACCCCCATCCGGCTCTCCCTCGTCCTCGCCGGGGACTGCGGCCAGGGACGGGAGTCGGACTGGGCGGCCCGGCTCGTGGAGGAGCACGTGCACGTCCAGGGCCGGGGCCAGGGGCAGGACCTGGGCGATGAGGTCGGAGCGGCGGCTGAGAAGGGCGCGCTGGGGGCGCTCGACCGGGTTTTCGACGAGGCGGCGGTGGCCACGCTGTTCGCGGGCTCACCGGAACCGGGAGCGGGCGCCGACGACCTGATCGACACCGCCATACGCGGACATGGCGGCACCGCCGTACGCGGACATACGGACCCGGCCGACAGCCGGTCACCCGTCGGCCACTCGCCCGCCCCGTCGCCGCCCACACCCACCGGCTCATGGGTCGCCGGGATAGGCGGGACCGAGGCACGGTGCGCGTTCGTCGGGCACGCCGGCGCCCTGCTCGCCGGGACGGTCACCGGACGTGCCCTGGTCCTCAACAGCCTCCACGATCCGGACGCGTTGCCCAGGCCGGCCCCCGGCGAACACCTCGTGGTGCTCGCCGACGCCCCCGAGGAGAGGTTCGGCGGCACGCCGGTGGCCATCGGGGGAAAAGCCTCAGGGCGGCCACCTGCCGCCCCGGTGGACAGCCGGCTGGTGTGGGCAGCCCTGGCGGCGGGAGCGGCGGTCGTCCTGCTCCGGTGCGCGCGACGCCGACGCCGACGCCGGAACGCACCCGCACACCGGAACCGGTGACGGCGCGACCCGCAGCGTCCGGGGCGCGGCACGTGGATGAGCCGCGGCACCCGGATACGCCGAAGCCGCCCTCCGCTTCCGCCACGTCGCTGGTCATGTTCGCGCCCGACTGCCCCGCCGCACCGGACGGTGCGGGAGAGGCCCGGCTGCCGGACACCTTCCGGCAGTTCGATCTGCGGGTGATCTGGAGTGCCGAGGACGCCGACGGCGCCCGGGAGGCGCTGCTCACCCGGCAGGGCCTGGTGGCGGGGAGCCTGTGGGTCGACCCCGCCAGGCACGGGCTCGTCGGTCGGCTGTGGCGGGGCGTGCTGCGGGCGACGAGCGGGGTGGTCCCGGGACGGGGACCGGGCCTGGACCGGACCCCGCGGCGCGCCCTGCTGAGCCTGGACGCCGTCCCGGCTCCCCGGCCGGCGGACCGGCCGGCACCGGTCGGTGAATGGAACCTCCTGCTGATGCCTGTCTGGCGTACGGCAGCGGGCACCACCCTGGCGGTCGCGCAGCTGCCGGTGCCCTGTCAGGAATGCGATCAACCGCACGGCGGCGGAATCTGCGTACTCCTGCCGCTGTCAGAAAGCCAGGAACAGTGACCACGTCCCCGCGCCGGGTGCGTTTCCCGGGAATCTCCTCCGAAGCCTACGAACACCCCTTCGCGCAGGCCGCGTTGTCGACCGTACGCAAGGCCAAGGGCTTCGACCTCGTGCTCAGGAAGGTGATGGGCGCCCCGGGCGAGGCCGCGATGCGGATGCACCACCTCGCCTGCGCGGTGAAGGTCGGCGACACCCAGTTCCGCCGGCTCAACCAGGTGATGAACGACGCCGCGCACACCCTGGACGTCGTCGAGCCGCCGAGCCTCTACGTCAACCGGGGCATCGGCTTCAACGCCGTGACCATCGGCTTCGACAAGCCGTTCATCGTGCTCGGCGCCGAACTCATCGACCAGATGAACGAGGACGAGATCCGCTTCGTCATCGGACACGAACTGGGCCACGCCATCTCGGGTCACGCCCTCTACCAGAGCGTGGCCTGGTTCCTGGCCGCGGTCGGCGCGAGTGGGCTGCACGGGGTGCCCGGCGGCCCCCTGGTGCTGAAGGGGATCGAGCTGGGCCTTCAGGACTGGGGACGCAAGTCCGAACTGTCCGGGGACCGGGCGGGACTTCTCGTGGGACAGGACCTGGAGGCCGCCGTCCGTACGCTGATGATGCTCGCGGGCGGTCGGCAGACCGCCGAGATGAACCCGAGCGCCTTCCTGGAACAGGCCGCCGAGTTCCAGGACGCCACCGGCCTGCGCAACCGCATCGTCAAATGGATGATGCCCTCCTCGGACCACCCCCTGCTGGTGGTCCGCGCCGCCGAACTCGACCGCTGGGTGCGCGAGGGCTCGTACAGCCGGATCGTCCACGAGGGCGACTACCCGCTGCGCGGCGAGTCGGCGTCCGTGAAGGACCGGCTCGCCGAGGGCCTCGGCGGCGTCGGGCGGGCACGGGCCTCCCTCGACGCGGCCGACGGCGCCGCGGGCGGCCGGCTGGGGCGCCTCGGAAGCCTGGGCAGCCGCGCGGGGGACGGCACCCGCGGCTTCTTCGGCCGCCCCCAGTGACGCAGGACAAGCGACGCAGGACAAGCGACGCAGGACAAGCGACGCAGGACAAGTGACGCAGGACAGCTGACCACCGGCACGGCACGGGGAGGCCGCGGTGTACGAGCAAGAGATCAGCAGACGCAACCCGGGCTGCTTCCTCTTCCTTCTCGACCAGTCCTACTCGATGGGCGCCCCGATCTCCGGCAGCCCCGCGCCGAAGGCCTCGGCCCTGGCCGCGATGATCAACGAACTGCTCTACGCGGTCGTACTGGAATGCACCAAGGACTTCCAGGAACTGCCGCGGCACTACTTCGACGTCGGGGTGATCGGCTACTCCGGGAACGGCGTACGGCCCCTGCTGCCCGGCACCTCGCGCCGCCGCGCCCTCGTCCCCGTGCACGCCTACGCGGGCACCGGACGCCCCGTCGAGCACTCCCGGACGCTGCGCCGCGCCGACGGCGGCGTGGAGCACGAGCAGACCACGGTCCCGGAGTGGATCGCGCCCCTCAACGCCGGGTGGACACCGATGTGCGAGGGGCTGGGCATGGCGTACAAGGTGCTGCGCCGCTGGGTGAAGGAGCACCGCTCCTCCTTCCCGCCGATCGTCCTCAACATCACGGACGGCCAGGCCACCGACGGGGATCCGCGCGGTCCGGCGCGGCGCATCACCCGGCTGGAGACCGGCGACGGCCGCACCCTGCTGTTCAATCTGCACCTGTCGGAAGCGCGGGGTACGCCCATGTCCTTCCCGGTGCTCGCGCCGACGGGCGTGCCCCAGGCCGAGCTGCTCTTCGAGATGTCGAGCGTCCTGCCCGGCACGCTCGTCCAGGCGTCGGGGTACGGGGGCCGGATCGCGTCCGGCGCCCGGGGGTTCGTGTTCAACGGCGGTGCGACGGCCCTGATGGACTTCCTGCGCATCGGGACCAGCACCACCTCGCTGATCGGCGAGCATTGAGCGAGAACGGCCCGCTGCCGGGGCGCGCCGTCCTGCTGTGCGAGGCGCTCGTCGTGCCCAAGGGGAGCGCGGCGGAGTGCGAGGACGCGCACGCCTGGAACGCGCACCGGGCGGCGGTCTGCGACGGCGCGTCCCGGGCGTTCGCCTCGGGCCGCTGGGCGACGCTGCTGGCCCGCGCCTTCCTCGTCACCGCACTCGACGGGCCGGACCGGAGCGGGCCCGAGGCCCTCGACGGCTGGCTGCACGAATCGCGCGGGCTGTGGGCGGAGCAGACCGCGCAGGCCGCCGAGGTCCCCGTCTACATCCGCGGGGCCCTGGCGCGCGGCTCGGCGGCGACCTTCGTCGGCGTGGACACCCGGGACGTGACCTCGGCCCGCGCCGGCACCGGGCCGCTGATGGAGTACCGGGCGTTCGCCGTGGGCGACTCCTGCCTGTTCCACCTGCGCGAGGGCCGCCCGACCGAACTGTTCCCGCTGGACCGGCCCGACCAGTTCGACACCCATCCCGACCTGGTCTCGACCCGGGCGGAGGCACCGGAGTCCCTGGCCCCGGTGCTGCGGACCACCGAGGGCGCCTGCGGGCCGGACGACGTCCTGCTGCTGATGACCGACGCGCTGGCGCAGTGGGCTCTGGAGGCGGCCGCCGAGCACGGCAGCACGGTCTGGACGTTCCTCGAACGGGCGGAACCGGACGAATTCGGCGTCAGGGTAAGGGAGTTGCGCGCCTCGCGGGAGATGAAGGAGGACGACGTATCGCTGGTGCGCTGCCGCGCGGTCGCCACCGCCCGGGCCGTCGCCCCTACGCCCACCGCCGTGCCATGACCCCACCGTGCCATGACCCCACCGTGCCATGACCCC
>JABFVM010000407.1 GCA_013362785.1 Streptomyces sp.
TCGTCCAGGATGAGGACGCGGGCGCCGAAGTAGACGGCGCGGGCGATCGCGACGCACTGGCGCTGGCCGCCGGAGAGGGTGCCGATGGGCTGTTCCAGGTCGTCCAGGACGATGCCCATGTTGCGCAGCTCTTCGTCGGCGGTCTTCTTCATCGCCTCGATGTCGAGGCGGCGCAGGGGCCAGGGGCCTCTGGTCATCTCGGAGCCGAGGAAGAAGTTCCGCCACACCGGCATCAGGGGGACCACCGCGAGGTCCTGGTAGACGGTGGCGATGCCCTTGTCGAGGGCCTCGCGCGGGGTGGAGAAGCGCACCGGTTGGGCGTCGACGAGGAACTCGCCCTCGGTGTGCTGGTGCAGCCCGGAGATGATCTTGATGAGGGTGGACTTGCCGGCGCCGTTGTCGCCGAGCACACAGGTCACCTTGCCGGGATGGACGGAGAGGCTCACGCCGTGCAGGGCGCGGATGTTGCCGTATGCCTTGCCGGCGTTGCGCAGCTCCACGACGGCGCTGCCCGCGTCGGCCGCGGTGTCCTGGAGGACGGCGCCGTGGGTGCCGGTTCCTTGGGTGGTCGTCATGGGGGTCACCTCCTGGTCGCCGTGCGGCTGACCCACAGATTGATGAGCGTGGCGCCGAGGAGCATCACGCCGAGGAACGCCTTGAACCAGTCGGGGTTCCAGCCGGCGTAGACGATGCCCTGTTGGACCATGCCGAACATGAAGGCGCCGAAGACGGGGCCGATCGCCGAGCCGGAGCCGCCGGTCAGCAGACATCCGCCGATGACGGCCGCGGCGATGTAGATGAGTTCCTGGCCGACGCCCTCACCGGACTGCACGGTGTTGAAGGCGAAGAGCTGGTGCATGCCGACGAACCAGGCGCCGAAGCCGACCAGCATGAAGAGGGAGATCTTGGTGAAGGTCACCGGCACACCCACGGCGCGGGCGGACTGCTGGTTGCCGCCGACCGCGAAGATCCAGTTGCCGTACTTGGTACGCAGCAGCACCCACGTCGCCAGGGCCGCGAAGACCAGCCACCACATGACGGTGATCTTCACGTTGACGCCGCCGATTTCGAAGGACGAGGCGAAGACCGCCTTGGCCTGGTCGAAGCCGTCCATGTCGCTGATGTCGTCGGTGGCGACGTTGCCGGTGATCAGCTTCGTCACCGCGAGGTTCACGCCCTGGAGGATCAGGAAGCTGCCGAGCGTGATCAGGAAGCTCGGCAGACCGGTCTTGACCAGCATCCAGCCGTTGAACAGACCCACCGCCAGCGACACGGCCAGGGCGACGATCACGCCGACCCAGACATTCATGCTCAGCTGGTAGGCCGTCATGCTCGCGGTGAGCGCGGAGGTGATCACCGCGACGCCCGCCGACAGGTCGAACTCGCCGCCGATCATCAGCAGCGCGACCGGGAGCGCCATGATGCCGATCGTCGACGACTGGTACAGGATGTTCGCCATCGAGCTGCCGTCGCGCACCGGCGGCGCCGTGATCAGGAAGAAGATGAACACCGCGACGGCACCGAGGAAGACCCCGATCTCGGGCCGTGCGAGCAGTCGCAGCGCCAGGGGGCGCTGCTGGGTCCGCCCGTCGGTCTCCTTGCCGGGGCCGGGGGCCGGCGGTGTGGTCACCGCCGGCGCAGCCTGTTGGGTCATGCTCATCACCGAGTGCCCTTCGCGGCGAACGCGCTGATGGTCTCGACATTGGACTTGTCGACGAACGCAGGGCCCGTGAGGATCGGCGCCTCACCGCCGCCGCTGTAGTTGCCGTTGTTCTTGTAGAGCCACAGGGAGTCGATCGCCAGGTAGCCCTGGAGGTAGGGCTGCTGGTCGACGGCGAACTCGATGGAGCCGTCCTTGATGGCCGCGATCAGTTCCTTGTTGAGGTCGAAGGTGGCGATCTTCGCCTTGCTGCCGGTCTCGTCGACCGACTGCGCGGCCGTGAGTGCGATCGGGGCGGCGAGCGTGACCACCTGGTCGATGGAGGAGTCCTGCTTGAGCTTGGCGGTGATCGTCGACTTCACCGAGGGCATGTCGGCGCCGTTGACGTAGAGCTTGTCGGTCTTGCCCTTGAAGCCCTTCTCCACACCGGCACAGCGCTGCTCCAGGTTGACCGCGCCCTGGACCTGGACCACGCACAGGGCGTGCTTGGCACCGGTGGAGTTGAGCTTCGTGCCGAGCGCCTCGCCGGAGACGGCCTCGTCCTGCCCGAAGAACGACAGCAGACCTTGCTTCTGCCAGTCGGGCATGCCCGCGTTGAAGCCGACGACCGGGATACCGGCCTTGATCGCCTTGGCGACCACGTCCTTCATGGCCTCCGGCTTGGCGAGGGTGACCGCGATGCCGTCGACCTTCTGGTCGATCGCGTTCTGCACCAGTGCCGCCTGGTCGGCGGCGGCATCGTCGCTGGAGTAGACCAGCTTGACGTTGTCCTTGGCGGCGGCGGCCTCGGCGCCCTTGCGGATGGTGTCCCAGAAGGTGTCGCCGGCAGGCGCGTGGGCGACCATCGCGATGGTCATGCGGGGCGTGGTGGCCCTGCCCGCGGACACGCCGCTGTCGGCGTCCTCGGCCTTCTTGCCGCCGGAGCTGCTGGAACAGCCGGCGAGGACCAGCGTGGCCGCGGCGGCCACGGCCACGGCGGGGGCGAGTCTGCGGGAGCGGGGGAGGATCGAACGGTTCATGGAGCGTGCACCTCACTGTGCGACGGGCGGGGAGAACGGGCGATGAGAAGGGGCGATGAGAGCGAGGGGGATCCACGGCTGCGGGATGGGCCGGGATCGGGCAACGACCGCGTGGGTGGCCGTGTCGAGGGTGGGACGCCTTGTGGGCGTCGTTGGAACAACATGACAATTTAAAGCGCTTTAAGTGCTGGTACTATCGGCTCGTTTCCAGAGCGTGTCAAGGGTGTTGCCCGAGGAGATGGCGGACGGGAGGGCCGAAGTGGGGGAAGCAGAGGGCGAGCGTCGCCGGAACGGCGCCAACAAGCGCCCGAGGCTTGAGGACGTCGCCGCCCGCGTGGGCGTGTCCACCGCGTCCGTGTCCCTCGTGCTGCGCGGTGTGCCCGGACCCAGTGAGCGCACCCGGCAGCGGGTCCTGAAGGCCGCCGCCGACCTCGGCTACCAGGTGGACCGTACCGCCAGCATGCTCGCGAGCAGGCGCACCCGGCTGCTCGGCGTCATGATCGACGTGCACAGCCCGTTCCACGCCGAACTGGTCGAGCATCTGCACACGGCCGCCGAGGAGGTCGGCTACGACCTCGTCCTGAGCACCATGACCCGCACCCGCGACGAGCACACCGCCGTCGAGACGCTGCTCGCCTTCCGCAGTGAGGCCCTGATCCTGCTCGGCCCGACCGCCCCAGCCGACACGCTCGCCTCGCTGGACCAGAAGGCCCCCGTCATCGTCGTCGGCCGCCGGATCGCCGAAGGCGAGCTGGACGTCGTGCGCAGCGCCGACGACGAAGGGGTCGGCCAGGTCGTCGACCACCTGGTGGGTCTCGGTCACCGTGAGATCGCGTACGTCGACGGCGGCAAGGGCGTGATCGCCACGGACCGGCGACGCGGGTACCGCACCGCCATGCGCCGGCACGGACTGGACGAGCACATCAGGGTCCTGCGCGGTGAGAACACCGAAGAGGCCGGCGAGCGGGCCGCCCGCCACCTGCTCGACTCGGACGACCTCCCCACGGCCGTCCTCGCCTACAACGACCAGTGCGCCATCGGCGTCCTCACCGCCCTCGCGCGCGCCGGAGTGTCCGTCCCCGGCGAGGTCTCCGTGGCCGGCTACGACGACGACACGCTGTCCCGCCTGAGCTGCTTCAACCTGACCACGGTCAGCCAGGGCGCCCGCGAACAGGCCCGGTACGCGGTCGCCGCCGCAGTGGAACGCCTGGACCAGGACCGCACCGAGCCCCGCGAGGTGGTCCTCACCCCGGAGCTCGTCGTACGCGGAAGCATCGCCGCGCCGCGCTGAACCGCCGGGTGTCGACAACGGCGCCTACGTCCACCGCCCCGAGCGCGGGGAGCCGAGGACCGGGCAGGGGCGCGACCAGCAGTCGGCCCGCCAACTCTGGGAGCGCTCAATGGAGTTGACGGGCGTGTTGGTGCGCTGACGGGCTCATCGCTCCAGGGGTCGGTGAGCGGTCTCGGGGAGTCGCAGATACACCAGGGACGAGCCGAGGCAGAGTGCGGTGACGTACCACGGGAACAGGTTCGCGTGACCCAGCTCCTTGAACAGCGTGCCGACGTACGGCGCCGTACCGCCGAACATCGCGACCGTCAGCGAGTACGGGAACCCGATGCCCGCCGCCCGCACCCGGGGCGGGAACACCTCGGCGTTCACGGCCGCGCTGATCGACGTGAACCCGGTCAGCAGCACCATGCCCGCGCACTGCACGAGCAGCAGCACCGCGAACGAGTCGTGCAGCGCGTGCAGCAGGGGGACGGTGAGCAGGGTGAAGCCCAGGCCGAAGAAGAGGAGCAGGGGGCGCCGTCCGAAGCGGTCGGAGAGCAGGCCGCCGAGGGGCTGGAGCAGGGCGAAGAAGGCCAGCGAGATCGTGCCCGCGAGCAGCGCGTCCGACTTCTCGATGCCCGCGTTGAGTTCGGCGTACGTCGGCAGGTACGAGGTCCAGGTGTAGTAGGCGATGGTGCCGCCGGCGGTGATGCCGCAGATCAGCAGCGACTGGCGGGGATGGCGGCGCAGCGCCTCCAACAGGCCGGGACGCGGGGCCAGTCGCTGCTCGGCGCTCCTGGTCTCCTCGGCGCCCTGCCGGATCCAGAAGCCGACCAGGCTGAGTACGGCACCGAGGACGAACGGCACCCGCCAGCCCCAGCCGTTCATCTGCCCGTCGCTCAGCGTGTCCACGAGCAGCGTCGCGATGCCGGACGCGACGAGCTGTCCGACGGTCGTCGACACGTACTGGAAGCTGGAGAACAGCCCGCGCCGCCCCGGCCCCGCCGACTCCACGAGGAAGGTCGTCGACGCCGCGAACTCGCCGCCGACGGACAGGCCTTGGAGGAGCCGGGCCAGGACGAGGACCACCGGGGCGAGCACGCCGACCGTGTCGTACGTCGGGGTCAGTCCGACCAGCAGACTGCTGCCGCCCATCAGCAGGATGGTGACCGTCAGCGCGGCGCGCCGGCCGCGGCGGTCCGCGATCGCGCCCATGAGCAGCCCGCCCACCGGGCGCATGAAGAAGCCCACCGCGAAGACGGCGAACGTCGACAGCAGCGGGACAAGGGAGTTGTCCGCGCTCTTCGGGAACACCTCGGCCGCGATATAGGTGGCGAGGAAGGTGTAGGCGTACCAGTCGTACCACTCCACGGCGTTGCCGACCGAGGCGGCGAGGAGCTGGCGTACGGGCCGGGAGGCCGGCGGGGAATCCGTGCGCGTCGTCTCTGTCATGATCGCGACCATCCCCGGCCCCCGGCCCCGGCACACCTCTCGTACCCCCGACTTTCACACGAGCGCCACCGGACCCTTCCCTGACGTTTGGTGCTCCTGGAACACTCCTTCCGCGCGCATTCCGTCACATGCCGTTCGGTCAAA
>JABFVM010000099.1 GCA_013362785.1 Streptomyces sp.
CCATGGCGCAGGTGTACGACCACGGCGGCGGCGTCCGGTCCCTCCAGGTCCCCATCCCTGACAACCCGCTCGGCCACACCCTCGTGTACGTCGTCGACACCGACCGGGGCCCGGTGCTCGTCGACACCGGCTGGGACGACCCGGCGTCCTGGGACACCCTCGCCGAGGGGCTGGCGGCCTGCGGCACCGCGCCCGCCGAGATCCACGGCGTGGTCATCACCCATCACCACCCCGACCACCACGGCCTGTCCGGCAAGGTGCGCGAGGCCTCCGGCGCCTGGATCGCGATGCACGCGGCGGACGCGGCGATCGTACGGCGCACCCGGACGACACAACCCGATCGCTGGTTCTCCTACATGGCGGCCAAGCTCACGGCGGCCGGCGCCCCCGACGCGCACGTGTCCCCCCTGCGCACCGCCCGCCGACCGAGCACGCTCCCCGGCTTCTCCCCCGCCGCGCCCGACCGTGAGATCGTCCCCGGCGAACTCCTCGACCTCCCCGGCCGCCGCCTGCGCGCGATCTGGACCCCCGGTCACACACCCGGCCATGTCTGCCTGCACCTGGAGGAGGACCACCCGGACCGACTCCCCGGCCACGGGCGCCTGTTCTCCGGCGACCACCTGCTCCCCGAGATCACCCCGCACATCGGCCTGTACGAGGACCCCGACGACACGACCGTCACCGACCCCCTGGGCGACTACCTGGCCTCCCTCGAACGCGTCGCCCTCCTGTCCCCCGCGGAAATCCTCCCGGCCCACCAGCACACCTTCACCGACGCACCTGCCCGCGTACGGCAGTTGCTGGACCACCACGAGTCCCGCCTCACCGACCTCCTGACCCTCCTCGCCGAGCCCCTCACCCCGTGGCAGCTCGCCGAGCGCATGGAGTGGAACCGGCCCTGGGACCAAATCCCGTACGGCTCACGGAACATCGCGATCGCGGAGGCGGAGGCGCATGTGCGGCGGCTGGTGAAGCTGGGGAGGGCGGAGGCGGTGGCGGGGAGCGAGCCGGTGACTTACGTGGCGGTTTGAAGGGCGCTGTCCGCAGGAGTCGCCACGTCGCGCGTGGTGCCCTCACCGTCACACCACCGAGACTGGGTGACCATGGAGCATCTTCTGGCTGAACGTGCCTGCGAGCGCGTCATCATCGACTTCGTCCACCGCCTCGACCTCGGCGAACCCGCCTCCGTCGCCGAACTGTTCACCGAGGACGGCATCTGGGAGTGGCCGACGGGCGAGCGGCTCGTCAAGGGGCGGGACGCGCTGCGCGCGTACTTCGGCTCGCGCCCCGCCGACCGTCTCTCGCGTCGCCTGATGTCCAACATCCTCGTCACGGTGACGTCCCCCGACACCGCGACGGCGACCTCGTACTTCGCCACCTACCGGGTCGACGGCCACGAGGGCGGCATGGTCCCACCGGGGCCTCCGGTCCAGGTCGGAACCTACGAGGACACGTTCCGCAATACACCGGACGGCACCTGGCTCCTGTCCGCCCGAATCCTCCATCTGGCCTTCGCCGGACCGACCCCGCACCCGCCCAGGAGCTCGTGACACGATCACGTTGCGAGCACTGCCACGCCCCGGCCCGGCCGATACGCTGGAAGGCGGCCGTGAACCGGGGGCAGGGCTGGGGGGCGGGGGCATGGATCCACGGATGCAGCTGTCGTTGGACGGGTACGTCTGCGAGCGCGAGCTCGGCCGGGGCGGGCAGGGTGTGGTGTGGCTCGCCCGGGACCGGGCGGGGCGGCAGGTCGTGGTGAAGTTCCTGCTGCCGGGCAAGGAGTACGACAAGGTCGCGCTCGCCCGGGTACGCCGGGAGTTCGGCGCGGCGAGCCGGGTCGGCGAGCTGGCCACGGCGCGGGTGCTCGACGCCGACCTGTCCGGGCGACGCCCCTACATCATCAGCGAGTTCGTCCCGGGTCCCACGATCCACCAGCATGTGACGGCCAACGGCCCCCTGCCCTCCGGGCGTCTCCAGTCCGTGGCACTGGCCGTCGCGCACGCGTTGGCACAGGTGCACCGGGTGGGTGTCGTGCACCGGGACATCAAACCGTCCAACATCCTGCTCTCCCCGGACGGACCGCGGATCATCGACTTCGGTATCGCCCGCGACGACCGATTGCTGGAGTCAGCGCTCACCACACCGGGCAGTGTGCTCGGCTCGCCCGCCTACATGTCGCCCGAGCACGTCCAGTCGCTCCAGGTCACCAGCGCCTCCGACGTGTTCTCCCTCGGAGGCACGCTGTATTACGCCGCCACGGGGCGGCATCCCTTCGCCGGGGAGAGCGACTACGAAGTGCTCGTCGCCGTGTGCCAGCGCGACGCGGATCTCACGGCGGTGCCGGAGCCGGTCCGCTCGGTCATCGCCGACTGTCTGCGCAAGGACCCGGCGGAACGCCCCACCGCCGCCCAGCTCGTCACCCGGCTCGCGGAGGCGACGCGGGGGAGGGAGGGCGCGCGGACGGAGACGGGTACGCCGCAGCCACAGGATCCGCCGCCAGCACCGGGGCGCCGGCGAGGCAGCCTCGGCCCGAGCGCCAGGCAGCTGGGTCTGTGGGGGTTCGCCGCCGGCAGTGCCGCGGTGGCCGTGCTGCTGGCCATCGTGCTGAGCACCACCTCGGGGGGATCACCGGCGAAGAGCGGCCCGCAGGCCCCTGACTCGGCTTCCGTGAAATCCCAACCCCGCTCGTACACCGACGACTTGACCGACTCGGGCGACTGGTCGCACAAGGACCCGGCCCTGGGGAAGATCACGCACAAGGGCGGGACCATGCTGGTGGATCCCAGGACCCAGCTGGAGGTATGGCCGCAGGCGCCCTTCGAGCCGTCCTCGTTCGCGGTACGGCTGAGCACCCAGACGGCCTGGTACGGGGGCGACGGCGGGGTCGGGCTGTGGTGCAACGGCTCCGGGGACTACTGGAAGGGATCGCGCTGGTCCACCTATCTGACCACGGGACAGGAGGCTCTGATCGTGCGCGAGTTCCGCTTCAAGGGAACCTTCCAGCACGACCGGGTCGTCGAGGTCGACCTCGCGGACGTCGGCCTGAAGGTGGCGAGTCAGCAGCAGGTCGACATGTCGATGACCTGTTCCTCGGCCGGTGAAGGCCGGATCAGGGTGGAGCTCGCCGTCGACGGCACCCGGGTCGCCTCGTACACCGGAAGCGCCTTCGCCGAGCGGGGCTGCGGTGTGTCCGCCTTCCACTACAGCGCGACCGACCCGCGGGGCACGGCCTTCCACGCGGGCTTCGAGCGCTTCACCGCGTCCGAGCCTTCGGCGCGCTGACGGAGAGAGCCGCTCGCCCGGCCGGATCCCGCCCGCACAGGCGGCCCTCAGCGTCAGAGTTACGGGCGGGTAGAGTGTCGGCGTCGTCATCACACCCGTACAGGGGGAAGCCGGTGCAAATCCGGCGCTGACCCTCCCCCAGTGCCTTAAAGGCCTGGGAGGTACCCCCACCCCGTGAGCCATCAGCTGTGCCATCAGGTGGCAAGCCGGATCGCCCGGTACGGATTCGTGACCGGCTCACGTACCCCGGCAGTCGGCCGGAGTGCGGCACCGTCGAGGTATACGGAGCCGAGCCGCCCGGGGGTCCTCCCTGTGCTGCCCGGTTCCCCTTAGGGAAGGGCACCCGCCGATCATGTACGTCCGCCGCAGCGCCGCGGTCCTGGCCGCCGTCACCGTGATCGGCGTCGCGACCCCGGCCGCCCAGGCCGCCACCCCGTCGCCGTCCGCCTCCCTCCCGGCCGGGCTGTACGGCACGACCGACCCGACGTACGACGGCGTCTGGCGGCAGTCGCTCGCGCTGATCGCGCAGGACACGGTCGGCGTCAAGCCCGCCGCCGAGGCCGTGGACTGGCTGACCGGTCAGCAGTGCGCCAACGGCGCGTTCGCCCCCTTCCGGGCCGACACCGCCAAGGACTGCGACGCCAAGACCCCCGTCGACACCAACAGCACCGCCGCCGCGGTCCAGGCCCTCGCCGCCCTCGGCGGCCAGGACGCCGCCACCGGCAAGGCGGTCACCTGGCTGAAGTCCGTGCAGAACAAGGACGGCGGCTGGGGCTACCTCCCCGGCGGCGCCAGCGACGCCAACTCCACGTCCGTGGTCGTCGGCGCCCTCACCGCCGTGGGCGAGAAGCCGGCGGACGTGGTGAAGGGCGGCATGTCGCCGTACGACGCCCTGATGTCCTTCGCCCTCCCGTGCGGCGGGACCGGTGGCGGCGCCTTCGCCTTCCAGCCGGACAAGAAGGGCAGGCTCGCGGCCAACGCGGACGCGACGGCCGCCGCCGTGGTCGGCGCGCTCGGCAAGACCCTCACCGGAGCCGCCCCGAAGCCCACCGCCGACGCCCTGACCTGCAAGGACGCCACCGACCTCAAGCAGGCCTCACGCAACGGCGCCGCCTACCTCGTCAAGGCCCTGGCCAAGGACAAGCACCTCATGTCGACCCTGCCCGGCGCCAAGGACCAGCCCGACTACGGCAACACCGCCGACGCCGTCCTCGCCCTGTCCACGGCCGGCCACGGCGACAAGGCGGCCGACGCCATGCGCTGGCTCGGCGCTCACTCCGAGCAGTGGGCGAAGCAGGCGGGCCCGGCCGCCTACGCCCAGCTGATCCTCGCCGCCGACGCGGCCTCCTTCGACGTACGCGACTTCGACGGCACCGGAGACGACCTCGTCAAGCGCCTCAACGCCACCGGCCCGGCCCCCGAGTCCGTCCCGGCCGTCAAGTCGCCCACCGCGAGCGAGGAACAGCAGAAGGCCGACGCGGCCGACGACAACGGCGCCGGCGTCTGGTGGATCGTCGGCGTCGGCCTCGTCGCAGGCATCGGCGTCGGCTTCCTGCTGAGCGGCCGCAACAAGGGCCGTCGCAAGTGATCCGGCGCGCACTCGGCACGCTCCTGGCCGCGCTGGTCCTCCTGACCGGCGCGGCCCAGGCCGCCCAGGCGACCGGCTACCGCTACTGGTCCTTCTGGGACCGCGACGGCGACACCTGGACCTACGCCACCCAGGGCCCCTCCACCGCCCGCCCCTCCGACGGCGACGTCCAGGGCTTCCGGTTCGCGGTGAGCGAGGACTCCAAGGACGCGGCACGGCCGACGGGCGCCGCCGCGTTCGAGGTGATCTGCGCGCGCACTCCGGCCCAGGACGGCAAGAAGCGGGTGGCACTGGTCATCGACTTCGGTACGGCGGCGGACGCCCCGTCGGGCGAGACGCCCCCGGCCCGCCGTACGGTATGCGCCCGCGTGAGCGAGGACGCGACCGCGGCAGAGGCCCTCGCCGCGGTGGCCAAGCCCCTGCGCTACGACACGAACGCCCTGCTCTGCGCGATCGCCGGATACCCGGAGAAGGGATGCGGCGAGCAGGTGTCCGGAGCGAAGAAACCGACTGCCACGGAAGACCAGAACGCCACAGAAAAGAACGCCGCAGAGAAGAACGCCGACTCCGACGACGGCGGCCCCTCCCTGGGCCTGGTGGCCGGGATCGCCGTAGTGGCGGTTCTGGGCACGGCAGCGCTCTGGCAGGCGCGGCGGCGCAGGGATGGCTAGGG
>JABFVM010000369.1 GCA_013362785.1 Streptomyces sp.
CATCGACATTTCAGGTGTTGTGGGCATGGCCGGGGGCTCACTTCATGAAGGGGGTGCTGGGTTGGGGGACAGGGTACGCGGCCCGGACGCGGGGTGTACCGGCGCTGCGCAAACCCATCTCGGTGCTTGGTCACACCAGGGCCTTGCGCCTGTGAACTGCGAGACTTGTGTCATGAGCTACCGCACGGCTGACTCCTTGCCTCCCGTCACGCTCGACGACGTGCGCGGCGCGCAGAAGATGCTGACGGGCGTGGCGCGGGTGACGGCGATGGAGGGCAGCAGGCACCTGTCCCAGCTGGTGGGCGCCCCGGTGCACTTCAAGTGCGAGAACCTCCAGCGGACGGGGTCGTTCAAGCTGCGCGGCGCGTATGTGCGGATCGCCGGGCTGCTTCCGGAGGAGCGGGCGGCGGGGGTCGTCGCCGCGAGCGCCGGCAACCACGCGCAGGGCGTCGCCCTGGCCTCGTCGCTGCTCGGTGTGCGCTCGACCGTGTTCATGCCGAAGGGCGCCCCGCTTCCGAAGATCAGCGCCACCCGGGACTACGGCGCCGAGGTGCGGCTGCACGGCCAGGTGGTCGACGAGACGCTGGCCGCCGCGCAGGAGTACGCGGCCGAGACGGGCGCGGTGTTCATCCACCCCTTCGACCACCCCGACATCATCGCTGGTCAGGGCACGGTCGGCCTGGAGATCCTGGAACAGTGCCCGGAGGTGCGGACGATCGTCGTCGGCATCGGCGGGGGAGGGCTCGCGGCGGGCATCGCGATGGCGGTGAAGACGCTGCGGCCGGACGTGCGGATCGTGGGCGTGCAGGCGGCGGGCGCGGCGGCGTACCCGCCCTCGCTGGCGGCCGGGCACCCTGTCGCCGTCGACAACCCGGCGACGATGGCCGACGGCATCAGGGTCGGCCGCCCGGGTGATGTGCCGTTCCGGATCATCGGCGACCTGGTGGACGAGGTCCGCACGGTCAGCGAGGACGAGCTGGCCACCGCCCTGCTGCTGTGCCTGGAGCGGGCCAAGCTGGTCGTCGAACCGGCCGGGGCGAGCCCCGTCGCGGCGCTGCTCAGCGAGCCCGACGCCTTCGAGGGCCCGGTCGTCGCGGTGCTCTCCGGCGGCAATGTCGACCCGGTGCTTCTGCAACGCGTCCTGCGGCACGGCATGGCCGCGCAGGGTCGCTATCTGGCCGTACGGCTGCGGCTGACGGACCGGCCGGGCGCGCTCGCCACGCTTCTCGGGGTGTTGTCAGTGGTGGACGCTAACGTCCTCGATGTGAGTCACGTACGGACCGACCCACGGCTCGGGCTCACGGAGGCGGAGGTCGAGCTGCACCTGGAGACGAAGGGCACCGCGCACTGCGTCGAGGTCGGCCAGGCCCTGCGTGAGGCGGGCTACACCGTCATCGGCTGACGCGTGAGTCACTCGTTCGGACAATTTCGTTGAGAGACGCGATACATCGCGTTAGGGTGTGTCGCTCACAGCCTTTCCGAAACTTCCCCGACGACGTGGAGATTTCATATGCCAGGCGCCATCTATGCCGAAGGCCTGGTGAAGACCTTCGGCGACGTAAGGGCTCTGGACGGCGTCGACCTCGATGTCCCCGAGGGCACGGTCCTCGGTCTGCTCGGGCCGAACGGCGCGGGCAAGACGACGGCCGTGCGCTGTCTGACGACCCTGCTGCGCCCCGACAGCGGCTCGGCGGTCGTCGCGGGCATCGATGTCCTCAAGCAACCCGACGCCGTACGCCGCTCCATCGGCCTGTCCGGCCAGTTCGCGGCGGTCGACGAGTACCTCACCGGCCGCGAGAACCTGCAGATGGTCGGCCAGCTCTACCAGATGAGGGCGAAGGCGGCGAAGGCCCGCGCGGGCGAGCTGCTGGAGCAGTTCGACCTCGCCGACGCCGCCGACCGCACCGCCAAGACCTACTCCGGCGGTATGCGCCGCCGCCTCGACCTCGCGGCCGCCCTGGTGGTCTCACCGCCCGTGATGTTCATGGACGAGCCGACGACCGGCCTCGACCCGCGCAACCGCCAACTGCTGTGGGAGGTCATCAAGCGACTGGTCTCCGGCGGTACGACCCTGCTGCTGACCACCCAGTACCTCGAAGAGGCCGATCACCTGGCGCACGACATCGCCGTCGTCGACCACGGCCGCGTCATCGCCACGGGCACCTCCGACCAGCTCAAGGCCCGCACCGGCGGCGAGCGCGTCGAGGTCGTGGTGCACGAGCGTGACGACATACAGCCCGCGTCCGAGGTGCTGAGCGGCTTCGGCAAGGGCGAGACCACGGTCGAGGAGCACATGCGCAAGCTCACCGTGCCCGTGACCGGCGGCGCCAAGCTGCTCGCCGAGGTCATCCGCGAGCTCGACACCCGCGGCATCGAGATCGACGACATCGGTCTGCGTCGCCCCACCCTGGACGACGTGTTCCTCTCCCTGACGGGGCACGTGGCCGAGGTGAAGGACGAGGGGAACGGCAAGGAGGCCGTCCAATGAGCGCCATCAACGATTCCGCGGTCATCGCCCGCAGGAATCTGATCCGTATGGGCCGGATTCCCGAGATGCTGATCTTCGGGCTGATCCAGCCGATCATGTTCGTGGTGCTGTTCACCTACGTGTTCGGGGGCTCGATCCAGGTCGGCTCGTCCAGCTCCACCCAGGCCTACCGCGAGTTCCTGATGGCCGGCATCTTCGCCCAGACCGTCACGTTCGCCACGGCGGGCGCGGGTGCGGGCATCGCCGACGACATGCACAAGGGCCTCATCGACCGCTTCCGCTCCCTGCCGATGGCACGTGGTGCGGTGCTGACCGGGCGCACCTTCGCCGACCTGGTGCAGACGGCGCTCACCCTCGTCGTCCTGGCGGTCGTCGCCGTGATCGTCGGCTGGCGTACGCACGAGAACATCGGAAAGGTACTCGTCGGGTTCGGGCTGCTCCTGCTTCTCGGGTACGCGTTCTCGTGGATCGGCGCACTCATCGGCCTGTCCGTGCGGACTCCTGAGGCGGCGACCTCGGGCGGACTGATCTGGCTGTTTCCACTGACATTCATCTCGAACGCCTTCGTGGACGCGAACCAGATGCCCACTTTCCTGCGGCACATCGCGGAGTGGAACCCGTTCAGCGCGACCGTTCAGGCCTGCCGCGAACTCTTCGGCAACCTTCCCCCGGGCTTCAAGACGCCCGACGCCTGGCCCATGCAGCACCCGGTGTGGGCCTCGCTGATCTGGTCCGTCGTGATCATCCTGGCCTTCCGCACCCTGGCCGTGCGGAAGTACCGCTCGGCGACCACATGACAAAAGCCCCCGGCGCCACATGGGCGCCGGGGGCCGGTCAAGGACTTGTCGGTCGGGGTCAGCCGCCGCACGGTCCGGTCAGCCGCTGTAGGGCTCGGCCTTCATGATCCGCACCGAGGCCTTCTTGCCGTTCGGCAGCTCGTACTCGGCGTCCTCGCCGACCTTGTGGCCGATGACGCCGGTACCCAGCGGGGACTGCGGCGAGTAGGTCTCGATGTCCGAGCTCGCGTACTCGCGGGAGGCGAGCAGGAAGGTCAGGGTGTCGTCCTCGTCACCGTCGAAGGCGATCGTCACGACCATGCCGGGCGCCACCGCACCGTCCGCAGAGGTGGGTGCCTCGCCGACCTGGGCGTTCTCCAGGAGCTGGGTCAGCTGGCGCACACGGAGCTCCTGCTTGCCCTGTTCCTCCTTGGCCGCGTGGTACCCGCCGTTCTCGCGCAGGTCGCCCTCCTCGCGCGCGGCCGCGATCTTGGCGGCGATCTCCGTGCGCGCAGGACCAGTAAGGAAGGCAAGCTCATCCTTGAGCTTGTTGTACGCCTCCTGGGTCAGCCAGGTGACGTTCTCGCTGGTCTGGGTCACAGGTGCTCCTCGTAGTTACTGGGAATACAAAGCATCGCCCTACCCAGAAGGATGTTCCCTGACGGAAGGGCGAAACCACGAGCCTAACAATTCCATGGCCGAAGGGGGAGGACATAAGCCATCAGAATCACATCAACGCAGGTCAGCGCCTACGCATTCCGGGCGAACCCGGTCGGCTTCGATCAGTGCCGGTCGGATTCGGTCGACACGGTCAGTCGGCGTGGCAGCCGAGCAGCTCGGCCGTCGTCCCTCGGGATGTCGTACGGAGCGTGACGACCTTGTCGATGCGGGTCGCGTCACCGTCGAAGCGGAAGTCGGCCCGGCCCACCTCGGCGCCGTTCTCCGCCTGAGAGCGCAGGGTGCAGTAGCCGGAGGCGCCGGCGTCCTTGCGGACCTCCAGATGCACCTTCACCGCGTCCTGGCCGGCGTCGAACTTGATCACCTCGGCGCTGATCTTGTTCTGGCCGACGTAGTGGTAACCGAAGTAGCCGATCAGTGCCAGCAGGGCCACTCCGAGGACGGTGCCGACGACCTTGAGCGTGCGGTCGGAGCGCGCGTCCGAGGAGCGGCCGTAGCGGCCCTCGGGCAGCCGCGTGCTCGCCGTACTCATGATCGTCCTCTCGGCCGGAGCGGGACGGATGTCCCGAAACGGGGCTTCGGGGCCGTCCCCCGGAATTATCCGTCCCCCGATTCGGTCACTATAGAAGTGCCGATCGCACCGGTTCGCACCGGGCGCCGACTACGAGGATTGAGTCTTGACTGACCAGCTGCGACTGATGGCCGTGCACGCCCACCCCGACGACGAGTCGAGCAAGGGCGCCGCGACCATGGCGAAGTACGTGTCCGAGGGGGTGGACGTGCTGGTCGTGACCTGCACGGGCGGGGAGCGCGGCTCCATCCTCAATCCGAAGCTGCAGGGCGACAAGTACATCGAGGAGCACATCCACGAGGTACGCAAGAAGGAGATGGACGAGGCCCGCGAGATCCTCGGGGTCGAGCAGGAGTGGCTCGGCTTCGTCGACTCGGGCCTGCCCGAGGGCGACCCGCTGCCGCCGCTCCCGGAGGGCTGCTTCGCCCTGGAGGACGTCGACAAGGCGGCCGGTGAGCTGGTGAAGCAGATCCGTTCGTTCCGTCCCCAGGTGATCACCACCTACGACGAGAACGGCGGTTACCCGCACCCCGACCACATCATGACCCACAAGATCTCGATGGTGGCGTTCGAGGGCGCGGCGGACACCGAGAAGTACCCGGAGGCGGAGTACGGCGCGGCGTACCAGCCGCGCAAGCTCTACTACAACCAGGGCTTCAACCGCCCCCGCACCGAGGCGCTGCACCAGGCCATGCTCGACCGGGGCATGGAGTCCCCCTACGGGGACTGGCTCAAGCGCTGGGACGAGTTCGGGATGAAGCAGCGCACGCTGACCACGCACGTCCCGTGCGGCGACTTCTATGAGATCCGCGACAAGGCCCTGATCGCGCACGCCACCCAGATCGACCCCGACGGCGGCTGGTTCCGGGTCCCGCTGGAGCTTCAGCGGGAGGTCTGGCCGACGGAGGAGTACGAGCTGGCGAAGTCCCTCGTCGATACCTCCCTCCCCGAGGACGACCTCTTTGCGGGCATCCGCGACAATGCCTGACATGAGCGCAAGCGCAAGCCTGGCAATGACACAGCTCG
>JABFVM010000384.1 GCA_013362785.1 Streptomyces sp.
CCGTCCTCCTCGTTGGAGGCCGTCACCTCGTCCGCCACCGACTTCAGCTCCTCGTGGGCGTTGGCCATCGCCACGCCCCGCGCTGCCCAGGCGAACATCGGGATGTCGTTGGGCATGTCGCCGAAGGCGATCGTGTCCGCTGCCTTCATGCCCAGGCGGCGGGCCGCCAGTGACAGGCCCGTGGCCTTGGACAGGCCGAGGGGGAGGAGTTCCACGATGCCCTCGCCCGCCATGGCCACCGTGACGAAGCCGCCCGCGGCCTGGCGGGCGGCCTCTGCCAGTTCGTCGTCCGTAAGCACCGGGTGCTGTATGTAGATCTTGTTCAGCGGGGCGGTCCACAGATCCGACACGTCCGTGAACGGCGTCGCCGGGAGCTTGCCCGTGACCGCGTAGCCGGGGCCGACCAGGACGTCGCCGTCCAGGCCGTCGCGGCTCGCCGCCAGGAACAGCGGGCCGACCTCCGCCTCGATCTTGGCCAGCGCCACGCCCGCCAGCTGCCGGTCCAGGGTCACCGAGGTCAGCAGACGGTGCTCTCCGGCGTCGTAGACCTGCGCGCCCTGGCCGCACACCGCGAGGCCCTGGTAGCCGAGGTCGTCGAGGATGTGGCGGGTCCACGGGACCGCGCGGCCGGTCACCACGATGTGCGCGGCACCGGCCTCAGTGGCCGTGACCAGGGCGTCACGGGTGCGCCGCGAGACCGACTCGTCGGAGCGCAGGAGCGTTCCGTCGAGGTCGGTCGCGATCAGCCTGTAGGGGAACCCTTCAGCGGGAGACGCGGTGCTCACTTCGCGACCGGCTCCAGGACCTCCCGGCCGCCCAGGTACGGGCGCAGCACCCCGGGGACCCGGACGGAGCCGTCGGCCTGCTGGTGGTTCTCCAGGATCGCCACGATGGTGCGCGGTACGGCGCACAGGGTGCCGTTGAGCGTGGCCAGCGGCTTGACCTGCTTGCCGTCACGGACCCGGATCGACAGGCGGCGGGACTGGAACTCGGTGCAGTCCGAGGTCGACGTCAGCTCGCGGTACTTGCCCTGCGTCGGGATCCACGCCTCGCAGTCGAACTTGCGCGAGGCCGAGGAGCCCAGGTCGCCGGAGGCCACGTCGATGACGCGGAACGGCAGCTCCAGCGACGTCAGCCACTGCTTCTCCCACTCCAGCAGGCGCTGGTGCTCGGCCTGCGAGTCCTCGGGAGCGACGTAGGAGAACATCTCGACCTTGTCGAACTGGTGCACGCGGAAGATGCCGCGGGTGTCCTTGCCGTGCGAGCCGGCCTCGCGGCGGAAGCAGGGCGAGAAGCCCGCGTAGCGCAGCGGCAGCTTGTCGGCGTCGAGGATCTCGTCCATGTGGTACGCGGCGAGCGCGACCTCGGAGGTGCCGACCAGGTAGAGGTCGTCCTTGTCGAGGTGGTAGACGTCCTGCGCGGCCTGGCCGAGGAAGCCGGTGCCGGCCATCGACTGGGGGCGGACCAGCGCCGGCGTCAGCATCGGGGTGAAGCCGGCCGCCGTGGCCTGCGCCATCGCGGCGTTGACCAGGGCCAGCTCCAGCAGGGCGCCGACGCCGGTGAGGAAGTAGAAGCGGGAGCCGGAGACCTTCGCGCCGCGCTCGACGTCGATGGCGCCGAGGAGGCCGCCGAGCTCCAGGTGGTCCTTCGGCTCGAAGCCCTCGGCCGTGAAGTCGCGGATCTCGCCGTGCGTCTCCAGCGTGACGAAGTCCTCCTCGCCGCCGACCGGGACGTCCGGGTGCACGAGGTTGCCGAGCTGGGCCAGGAGCTCCTGGGTCTCGGTGTCGGCGGCGTCGCGCTCGGCGTCGGCGGCCTTGACGTCGGCGGCCAGCTGGCCGGCCTTCTTCAGGAGCTCGGCCTTCTCGTCCCCGGAGGCCTTGGGGAT
Source organism: Streptomyces sp. (assembly GCA_013362785.1). GTDB lineage: Bacteria > Actinomycetota > Actinomycetes > Streptomycetales > Streptomycetaceae > Streptomyces. The sequence continues at coordinate 1,886 of JABFVM010000384.1, forward strand.
GAGCTTGCCGAGCTGCTTCTGCTCGGCACGAAGCTCGTCGAAGCGGACGCCGGACGACCTGCGCCGCTCGTCGGCAGACAGGAGGGAGTCGACGAGCGCGACGTCCTCTCCACGGGCGCGCTGCGAGGCGCGCACTCGGTCGGGGTCCTCACGGAGCAGGCGAAGGTCAATCACGCGCTCAAGGCTACCGGGGTGGGGTGACAGCCCACGACTCACTATTCCGAGCCGCGTCTTACGTTCCGTTATGGGGTAATTGCGAGCCGTGTCAATAAAAGGCGTCCCACTCCCTGGACGAGGCAGGCGCGAGGCGGCCGGTTGACTCGATTCCCTTGTGGAGAACGGGACTTGGGCCACCGTTGTCCACAGGTATCCCCAGGCCCTGAAGAGTTATCCACAGGCTGTGTGGATGGACTGTGGATGTCGGAATTGATCACTCCGTAATCCGGTGATCAAGTTGAGAATTCCCAGGACAAACGGCCTCCATCCCTGCTTTCGGGTGGAAAGTGGTCGCTCCAAAGGATTGCTCAAAGGAAAAGAGTGGACGAAGGGTGACTTGCGTGACGGTGGACACCGGAAGGGGCTGGAGGGCGATTTGTCGACAGACTCATACTTCCCTGTCGACTTGTCCCCAGGTCGAGATGAGGACCTGTGGATAACCCCTGTGGATAACGATAATCGGCTGGTAGTACCGGTTGAAACCCGCACCGGACCGGCTCAGAACCGCCCGTCCTGGCACCGCGCCACCCAGTCCGCCGCCGACACGAACTCCTCGTCCGACGTCCCCGAGCGCGGCGGCCGCATATCCCCCGGCTTCATGTCCGCACGCGGGTACGAGCCCAGGAACCGCACTTCCAGGCAGATCCGCTTCAGCCCCATCAGCGCCTCGGCCACCCGGCGGTCCGAGATATGGCCCTCTGCGTCGATGCAGAAGCAGTAATTGCCGATGCCCGCGCCGGTCGGCCGGGACTGCAGCAGCATCAGGTTGATGCCGCGGGTCGCGAACTCACCCAGGAGGTCACGCAGCCCGCCGGGATGGTCGTCGCGCTGCCACAGCACGACGGACGTCTTGTCGGCACCGGACGGAGCGGCGGGCCGTGCGGGCCGGCCCACCAGGACGAACCGGGTCTGGGCGTTCTCCGCGTCGTGGATCCCGGTCTCCAGGGCCTCCAGGCCGTACAGCGCGGCGGCGAACTCGCCGGCGAAGGCCGCGTCGTACTGGCCCTCCTGCACCAGACGGGCGGCGTCCGCGTTCGACGCGGCCGACTCCCAGTGGGCGTCGGGGAGGTTGTTCTTGAGCCAGTTGCGCACCTGGGGCTGGGCGGCCGGGTGGGCGGAGACCGTCTTGATGTCCGACAGCTTCGTGCCCGGCCTGACCAGCAGCGCGAAGGTGATCGACAGCAGCACCTCGCGGTAGATCATCAACGGCGCGCCCGCGACCAGTTCGTCGAGCGTGGTCGTGATGCCGCCCTCGACGGAGTTCTCGATCGGCACGAACGCGGCCTCGGCCTCGCCGACGCGCACCGCGTCCAGCGCGGACTGCACGGACACGTAGGGGATCAGTTCCCGGGTCGCGGCCTCGGGAAGTGTGCGCAGGGCGGCCTCGGTGAAGGTGCCCTCGGGGCCGAGATAGGCATAGCTCGCTGGCATGACCTCACCCTAATGGGCCTTGCGAAACGGCGGGCACGCATCTCACCCGGACACCGCAAGGGATGCCCCGGTACCTGGGGTCTGTCGTCTGGATGAGGCCGGCGTCGCGGCCCCTGGCACGCACACAGGCCCTGGCTCACCCCTCCAGCAGCCGTTGCCCCACGTACTCCCCCTCCGCCGCCCCACCCGGCACGGCGAACAGCCCGCTCGCCTCGTGCCGGATGTACTTCGACAGGGCGTCGCCGCGGTCGAGCTTGCGTTGCACGGTGACGAAGCCGAGCAGGGGGTCGGCCTGCCAGCAGATGAAGAGGAGGCCCGCGTCGGGCACGCCGTCCGTGTCGATGCCGTCGTGGTACGAGAACGGGCGTCGCAGCATGGCCGCCCCGCCGTTCTGGTCGGGGCGGGTGATGCGGGCGTGGGCGTTGATGGGGACGACCAGGTTCCCCGCCTTATCGGTCTTCTCCAGCTCCATCTCGGTCGTCTCGGTGCCCCCGGACAGGGGCGCCCCGTCGGACTTGCGGCGCCCGATGACGTCCTCCTGCTCCTTGACCGAGAGCTGCTCCCAGTCGTCGAGGAGCATCCGGATGCGGCGTACGACGGCGTAGGAGCCGTTCGCCATCCAGGCCGGGTCCTTCGAGCCGGACTCGGGCACGAAGATCCGCTGGTCGAAGTCGTTGTCCGCCGGCTTCGGGTTGCGGGTGCCGTCCATCTGGCCCATCAGGTTGCGGGCCGTCATGGGGTGCGCGGTGGCGCCCGGCGAGCGGTTGAAGCCGTTCATCTGCCAGCGCACCTTGGCGGCCTGGCCGGCGTCCTTCTGGATCGCGCGCAGGGCGTGGAAGGCCACCAGGGCGTCGTCGGCGCCGATCTGCACCCACAGATCGCCGTTGCTGCGTGCCTTGTCGAGCTGGTCGGAGGAGAAGTCGGGCAGCGGGTCCAAGGAGACCGGGCGCTGCTTCTCCAGGCCGGTCCGTGCGAAGAAGCTGTGCCCGAAGCCGAAGGTGATCGTCAGCGAGGACGGACCGGCGTCGCGGGCGACATCCGTGTCGTCCTGCTTGGCCGCCTCGCCCGCCATGAGCCGCCGAGCCGTCTCCGACCAGCGACGCAGCAACGCCGCCGCCTCCTTGCGGCCCGCGCCCGCCGCCAGGTCGAAGGCGACGACGTGGCCGCGGGCCTGGAGGCCCTGGAGGATGCCGGGCTGATGTTTCCCGTGAAACATCACCCGACCGGCCCCCAACGAGGTGAGCGGCGTCGCCTCGGCCGGCCGCGCGGCGTATCCCACCGCCCCGCCCGCCGCGCCGAGCACCAGCCCGGTGGCACCCGCGGTCCCGAGCAGACTGCGCCGCGAAATGCCCTCATTAACCGCGGCCTCGGAAACGCGGTCATTAAGTGCCGTTTCGGAGGCCCCGGAGGCCCCGGAGGCCCTGGGCGTCTTAGGAGTACGAGCCTCCGGAATGGACTGGTCAGCCATGGTGAGGTTCAGCCGATCTGCGCGTTCTTGGAGACGGTGGCCTGGTCGATGTCGGAGGTCCGCACGGTCACGGCGATCTTCCACTCGCCCGCCATGGGGATCTGCACTCCGCTCGCCGACCAGTGTCCGCTGGAGATGTGGTCCGGGACGACGGGCAGCGGCCCGATGTCCTGGGACTCCAGGGTGAAGGCGACCTTCACCTCGGGGATGTCGAAGGCGCGGCCATTGGGTCGCTGTACGTAGACGTGCATTTCGTTGCCGCCCACGCGCGCGGGATCGAGGTCGATCCGTACGACGCCCTTGCCGTCCTCGCCACCGGTGTCGAAGGACATGTCCAGCGTCAGCGCCCCGGACGACGAGGCGTCGGCGGCGGCGGAGGATGCCGATGCCACCGCCCTGGCCTGCTCCTCCGTACGCCCCGGCTCGGTCGACGTCAGCATGGTGGTGACTGCGAGCAGGACGACCGCGACGCCCGCCTCGGCGAGCACGGAGCGGCGCAGTCCGAACCGGTTCGGGTCGGCGTCCCGCTGCTGCTTC
>JABFVM010000294.1 GCA_013362785.1 Streptomyces sp.
GAGCAACGGCCAGTCGTTCAGGGACATCTGGCCGACGAGCAGCAGGGGCCAGAGGAAGAACACGGCGACGAAAACGGCCGTGGGCGCCGCGTAGCCGAGCCCCTGGACCGTGCGGGAGCGCCAGAAGGGCGCACGGGGCTCGCGCTGCTCGCCGGGCGGGTTGCGCGTCCGGGACCGGTGCTCGGCCGCGGCGCGGCCAACTGCCTTCACCTGCATGGATCTCCCGTCAGTCACCTGGCTCTCCCGTCAGTCACCCGGCTCTCCGGTCCGTCGCACGGTTCTCCGGTCAGTCGGCGAGCGAGGCGCTGACCGCGTCGTTGTCCTTCACCAGGGATTCGCCGTCGCCGAATACGGCGTCGCGCATCAGGGTCAGCCAGGGCCCGTTGGGGTCGTTGAAGGTCTGGCCGAACTTCAGCGCGTAGGGGGTACGGCCGTCGGCGACGAGCTGGTTGATGGTGACCAGCCTCGGGTCCGCCTTGGAGTACTTGTTGGCGGCGAGGTCGGTGCGCGCCACCACGTCCTTGTGCGCGGCAACGACGTCGACCTGCGCCTTGTCGCCGAGGGACCAGGCGAGGAAGTTCCAGGCCTGGTCGGCCGATTCGCTGGTGGCCGAGATGCCGATGGCGTCGCCGCCGACAAAGGTGGACCGGCCGCCGTCGGGGCCGGGGATGGGGGCGACACCGAGGTCGAGGTCCTTGGGCATCAGGCCCAGGGTGGTCGACGGCATGGGCATCACACCGACCTTGCCCTTGGGGAAGACGCCCGTCCAGGTGGTGCCGGTCTCGTCACGGGCGCCGGGCGCGACGATGTCGTCGTTGACCCAGCCGCGGTAGGTGTCGTAGACCTTCCGCGCGGTGGCGGAGTCGAGATCGGCCTCGGTGCCGTCCTTGTTCAGGACCTCGTCGCCGGCCGCCCAGATGGACGGCCACCAGGTGAAGACCCCGCAGCCGCCGCAGTTCCCGCCGAAGAAGGTGCCGTTGACGCCCCCGCCCAGCGCGTCCACGGCCCGCGCCTGCTCGTCCCACTCGGCCAGCGTGGAGGGCGGCTTGGCCGGGTCGAGTTTCGCCTTGCGGTAGAGCTCCTTGTTGTAGAACAGCACCGACAGATCCAGCGTGTGCGGGACCACGTACTTCTTGCCCTCGTACGTTCCGGCCTTGATGTGCGACTGGGCCAGCCGCTCGGCGAAGGGCAGCGCGTCGACGCGTTCGGTGATGTCGGCGAACAGGCCGCTGGAGGTGTAGTTGGGCACGAACACCACGTCGGAGGCGAACAGGTCGGGCAGATCGCGGGAGCCGGCGGCGGCGCCGACCTTGGCCTGGTAGTCGTCGGTGGGGATCACGGTGAGCTCGATCCGGTTCTTGTGGCTCGCGTTGTACGCCTTGACCAGGGCCTCGCTCTGCGGCCGGGTCGCCGCCCGCGTCCACATCGTCAGCTCGGCGCCGTCGTCGACCCCCTTGGCGTCCCCGGCTCCGCCTCCCCCGCCGCCGGAGCCGCCCTCCCCCGACCCGCACGCCGTGGCCAGGCTCGCGGCGGCTAGCAGTGCGACGGCACCCGTGGCGAGGCGGCGTATGTGTCCACGTGGTCCGGCCGTGCTCCCCATGGTCGATCCCCCTTGTGTGCTCGATGTGCTGGAACTGAACGTCTGAACTGCGTCCGAGCTCTACGGCTGCACTCTGCTTCGGGATCCGTGCCGAATTCCGGCCTGGAGACGGTGTCAGAAATCCGCCTCGGAAAGGTACCGAAAAGGCTTTCTGAGACGCTAGAACTCGGTCCACCAGCCGTCAATCCCCTTGCACGACAAGGCTGTCGACAAGAGAACGAAAGCTGATCGGGCACCGTGCTCGAAAGGTTTCGCGTAGTGTTTTGGGCGCGGTATGCCACCGTCCCACCGTCGACGGCGTCGGCACGCGACGCGAGACAGGAGTACGTCCATGCCCCAGGCCACCGGCCCCTCCCGTTCGCAACCCGCCACCCTCGGCGACGTCGCCCGGCTCGCGGGCGTGTCCATCGCCACCGCGTCCAAGGCCCTCAACGGCCGCGACCAGGTGCGTGCCGAGACCCGGCAGCGGGTGATCGAGGCGGCCGAGCGGCTGTCGTTCCGGCCCAACCCGCTGGCCCGCGGCCTGCTCGCCGGGCGGACCGGCACCGTCGGTCTGCTGACCAGTGACCTGGAGGGCCGGTTCAGCATCCCGATCCTGATGGGCGCCGAGGACGCCTTCGGGGCAGGCGAGGTGGCGGTGTTCCTGTGCGATGCGCGCGGTGACGCGATCCGCGAGCAGCATCATGTGCGGGCGCTGCTGGGGCGGCGGGTCGACGGGCTGATCGTGGTGGGCAGCCGGACCGATCCGCGTCCGTCGCTGGGCCGTGAACTGTCGGTCCCGGTCGTCTACGCGTACGCGCCGTCGGACGATCCGCAGGACCTGTCCATCGTGCCCGACAACGTGGACGCCGGCCGGATCGCGGTGACGCACCTGCTGGCCTGCGGTCGTACCCGGATCGCGCACATCACCGGCGACCCCGGCTATCTCGCGGCGCGGGATCGGGCCGAGGGGGCACGGGCCGCGCTCGCCGACGCCGGTCTCGCGCCGGTCGGGGAGCCCCGGTTCGGGGCCTGGTCGGAGGGGTGGGGGCGGGCGGCCACCGCGCTGCTGCTCGACCGGCATCCGGATGTCGACGCCGTGCTGTGCGGCAGCGACCAGATAGCGCGCGGGGTCATGGACGTGCTGCGCGAGCGCGGTCACCGGGTGCCGGAGGACGTGGCGGTCATGGGCTTCGACAACTGGCAGGTGCTGACCGCCGCCTCCCGCCCCCCGCTCACCAGCGTCGACATGAACCTGGAGCAGGTGGGGCGGACGGCCGCGCAGGCCCTGTTCGGTGCGATCGCCGGGGCCCCGCGCTCCGGGGTGGAGGCGCTGCCCTGCCGGGTGGTGATCCGGGGCTCCACGGCTCCCCTGTCCTGAACCGTTCGGTCGGCGCATCTCGGCGAACTCCGGCCTCACACCCCTCTCTTGACACTGCATCAGCTCGCTCCTACGTTGCGAAAACCTTTTAGGTCGTTTCAGCAAAGGGGAGCATCCGATGCGAAGACGAACCACTCCTGTCCTGCGACGCCTCCTCGTCGCCTTGGTGCTCCTCGCCTGTTCGGTCTTCACCGCGACCCCGGCGCACGCCGCGCAGACCATCGGTTTCCCCACCTTCACCGGCCCCGCGATCCCGTCCGCGCCGGTCGGCTACACGCCGGGCGACATGATGCGGAGCATCTACGACGCGGAGAGCTCGGGGACCGACTTCTGGATGGACCGGCTGCTGGCCCGCACCGGCAACGACCCGGCCGGGCCCTGGCTGATGAGCCGGGGGCGGGCGCTGTTCATGAAGGAGCACGACCCCGCCCGGCTCGGGTTCGCCGGCAAGGCCGCGTACTGGGAGAGCATCAGCGACAACAGCGCCTACACCGTGGCGCTCTCCCCGGGCACCTTCACCGAACAGGTCGCCCAGCGCCGGCAGACGCCCAGCCACTGGAAGAGCGTGCACACGGCCGGTTCGGTCACCGTCGAGCAGACCAAGTTCATCACCGACAACAACGTCGCCGTGACCAACCTGTCGATCCGGAACAACGGCTCCGGCTCCACCACCCTGCAGCTGCGGGCGACTTCGCCGTACGCCACCTCGGGCACCGGCAGCGAGCTGACCGGACAGGTGAACGCGTACAACAACCTCACCACCATCCGACCGCGCCTGACCGGTGACGGCTTCAGCGTCTCCGGCGGCGGGCTGAACCGCTCGGTGACGATCGCGGCCGGGGCCACGGTGACCGCCAAGGTGGTGATGGGCTTCGTCACCGACGAGATCCCGGAGTCCCTCAGCGAGTACAACGCCTACGCCGGCTACTCCCCCGCGACCGCGTTCGCCACCCACGTGCGGGCCTACAACCTGTGGTGGGCGAAGAACGTGCCCTACATCGACGTGCCCGAACCGGCCATCAAGAAGAGCGTCTACTACCGCTGGTGGCTGATGCGCTTCAACAACCTCGACGCGAACATCCCCGGGCAGACCTTCCAGTTCCCGACCTCCACCGAGGGCGTCCTCGGCTACAACAACGCGATCGCGCTCACGCAGCCCATGCACATCGACGACCTCAAGTACCTGCGCGATCCGTCGTACGCGTACGGGGACTGGCTGAGCGTCGGCCAGGTCTCCAAGGGCGGCCGCTTCCTGGACAACCCGGGTGACCCGGAGAACTGGTCGAACAGCTACACCCAGTACATCGCCGAGGCGGCCTGGAAGAGCTACCAGATCCACGGCGGCCAGCCGGGCATCGCCGCCAACCTCGCCCACTACGCGGAGGGCGACGTCAAGGGCCAACTCGCCCACTACGACCACGACAACAACAAGCTCATCGAGTACGACTGGGGCGCCCTGACCGGCAACGACGCCGACGCGGTCTCCTTCCACTGGAAGCCCGGCAACATGGACCGCGCCGAGTCCGCCTACCAGTACAGCGGCGCGCTGGCCGCCGCGCAGGCCTACGAGGCGATCGGCAACGCGGCCAAGGCCACCGAGATGCGCACCCTCGCGAACCAGATCAAGGACGCCATCGTCAACGTCCTGTGGAACCCGAACCGGCAGCTGTTCGAGCACCGGCTGAAGTCGACCAACGAGTGGGTGCCCTGGAAGGAGATCAACAACTACTACCCGTTCTCGGTCGGCGCCGTCCCCAACACCGCGACATACAAGCAGGCCCTGCGGCTGTACGACGACCCGGCCCAGTACCCGGTGTTCCCGTTCTACACCGCCAACCAGGTCGACAAGAAGGCCGCCGCGGACGCCGGGAACCCGGGCTCGAACAACTTCTCCACCATCAACTCCACGGTCCAGTTCCGGCTCTACTCCTCGGTGCTGCGCAACTACCCCAACTCCTGGATGAACGCGACCGACTACAAGAAGCTCCTCTACTGGAACGCCTGGGCGCAGTACGTCGGCGGCAACACCCAGTGGCCGGACGCCAACGAATTCTGGGCCGACTGGAACGGCAGCTCCATCGACTACCGCTCCTGGATCCACCACAACATCCTGGGCAGCAGCAACTGGACGGTGATCGAGGACGTCGCGGGGCTCCGGCCGCGCAACGACGCCAAGGTCGAGCTCTCCCCCATCGACATCGGCTGGTCCCACTTCACCGTCAACAACCTGCGCTACCGGGGCGCCGACCTGAGCATCGTCTGGGACGATCCGGCCGACGGAGTGGTGCGCTACCCCGGTGTCCCGGAGGGCTACTCGATCTACGTCAACGGCAGCCGGGCCGCCACCGTCAACTCCCTCGTGCCGTTCACCTGGGACCCGGCCACCGGCGACGTCACCACCAGCGGCACGGTCACGCACCACACGCCCGTCCCCGGTCTCAAGGCCCCCCAGCAGGTCGTGCAGGACAGCCCGCGGATGGTCGACATGCTCGCCAAGGCCGGCGTCGACCTCACCGCCGACCTCACCAACCTCGCCTCAGGGGCGACCGTGTCCGCCTCGCACACCGGATCCGGGACCGCCGTCTCCGGCGCGGTCGACGGCTACCCCACCAACGAGCCGTTCTGGGGCGCGGGCGGCTCGGCCAACAGCCAGGACTGGTACGAGCTGAACCTCGGCACCACGCGCACGCTGAACGAGGTGCGCCTGTACTTCAAGGACAGCCGCCCGGCCAGTACGACCTACCGGGCACCGTCGGCGTACACCGTCCAGTACCACAACGGCAGTTCCTGGGTGAACATGCCCGACCAGACGAAGAGTCCGGCGGTGCCGCGGGCCAACTACAACCTGGTGCGGTTCCCGGACATCAGCGCCCAGCGCATCCGGGTCCTGGCGACCAACGCCGCCGGGGCGAAGACCGGCCTGACCGAGGTCAAGGTCTTCAACCGGGGCGGCGTCCAACCACCGGCCAACCAGGCCGTGTCGGCGACGGCCTCCGCGTCGTACACCTCCGCCTGGGAGAGTGTCACGGCCGTCAACGACGGGATCGACCCGCCCTCCTCCAACGACACCGTGAACCCGCGCTGGGGCACCTGGCCGGAGAGCGGTCAGCAGTGGGCGGAACTGACCTGGCCGTCCGCGAAGACCCTCAACAAGGCCGAGGTGTACTTCTTCGACGACGACCAGGGCATCGACATGCCCTCCGCCTGGAAACTCCAGTACTGGAACGGCAGCGCCTACGTCGACGTGCCCGGCGCGAGCGCTTACGGCCTGGCCAAGGACCAGTACAACGCGGTCACTTTCACGCCCACGCCTACCACCCGGCTGCGGGTGCTGCTCACGAGCAACGGTTCCAGCTCCGTCGGCCTCCTGGAAGCAAAGGTGTACAGCCCGTGACCCGTCCCAGATTCCTGTCCGCGCTCGTCACCCTGCTCACGCTCGCGGTCGCCTTCCTGGTCGCACCGCCGCACGCGGCCGCCGCCGTCGCGTTCACCTCGACGGGGGTGAACCAGCATGGCGGGAACTGCCTTGATCTGCCGGGCGGTTCGGCCACCAACGGGACGCAGCTTCGCGCCCTCGCGTGCGGCGGCGGTGCGAACCAGAACCTCGGTTTCGCCCCGGTTCCGGGGACCGCGGACACGTACACGATCACCACCTTCTCCGGCCAGTGCGTCGACGTGTACGGCGCCTCCCAGGCCGACAACGCCGCGATCATCCAGTGGCCCTGCCACAACGGGGCCAACCAGCAGTGGCGGGTCGTCGCCGCGCCGGTCGCAGGGACGGACAGGACCTTCAACCTGGTGTCGGTCGGCTCCGGCAAGTGCGTCGCGCCGAGCGGCGGTTCGGCCACCTCGGGCACGAGCCTGGTGCAGCTGCCGTGCGGCACGGGGAACGGCAGGGTGTGGCGGCTGCCCGGCTTCACCGGCGGCGGCGCCGGAGCGGGCACCTTCACCAACCCGCTCGCCCAGCAGGGGCCGGACCCCTGGCTGACGTACTACGACGGGTACTACTACCTCGCCACGACGACCTGGAACTCGACGGTCACCATGCGCAAGGCCGACACACTCGCCGGGCTCGCCACGGCCCCCGCCCAGGTGATCTTCAACCTGTCCCGACCCAACGGGGCGGGCACGATGTGGGCCCCGGAGTTCCATCTGCTCGACGGTCCGAACGGCAAGCGGTGGTACTTCTACTACACGGCCGGGCGCGAGCCGTTCGACCTGGGTACGCAGCGGATCCATGTGCTGGAGAGTGCCGGCCTTGACCCGATGGGGCCGTACACCTTCAAGGCCGACCTGCTCGACCCGACGCAGGACAACACCTGGGAGCTCGACCCCGGCATCCTCCAGCTCGACGGCAGGCTCTATCTGCTCGGCACCTACTACAACGGCTCACAGCCCATGTTCATCCGGCCGCTGTCCAACCCCTGGACCGCGAGCGGGACCCGCCGGTTGCTCTCCACTCCGACCTACAGCTGGGAGACGGTGGGCGGCGCGGTCAACGAGGGCGCCGAAGTGCTCCAGCGGGGCGGGAAGACGTTCATCGTCTACTCCGCCAGCCACTGCTCCACGCCCGACTACAAGCTGGGCATGCTCACGTACAACGGCGGCGACCCGCTGAGTTCCTCGTCCTGGGTGAAGTCCCCGAACCCGGTCTTCCAGCGGTCGAACGCCAACGGCGTCTACGGGCCCGGCCACAACGGCTTCTTCAAGTCGCCGGACGGGACCGAGGACTGGATGGTCTACCACGCCAACAGCTCGGCGAGCGGCGGCTGCGACATGAACCGCAGCACCAGGGCACAGAAGTTCACCTGGAACGCCGACGGCACCCCGAACTTCGGTACGCCGGTGGCGACGGGTGTGCCGCTGACCGCGCCGTCCGGGGAGTAGGCGGCTAACGGAACCGGTCCCACTTCGGGCTGAGTGCGATCTCCCGCATCTGCTCCATGGTCAGAGCCGGGGTCGGGCGGGTCGGGGTGCCGTGGCCGACGGGGTTGTAGGCGCTGATCACGACGCGGAGACCGTCGGCACGCACGGTGTCGACGGTCCACATCACGCTGTCGGCGACGCCCTTGTCGCCCGGCCCCCGGCGGGTGGCGACCGTGGTGCCGTCGGGCAGGGTCTCGGCTCCGTACGGCTCGCCGGTGGCGTCGGACGTGTCGTGCTGGATGTCGGCCCGGACCACGGTGTCGATCTGGGCCACGTTGTCGGTCCTGCCGTCATGGACGCGGACGTACGGGTGGTTCTGGCCCTGGTCCAGCACCTGGAGGTTCTTGGGGAGGAGCGGGACGAGGGTGCCGAGGACGGCGGCCACGGTCGGTCCCTCTTCCTGGCTCGGCGTGGGCGTCGCCGCCCACCGCGCCTTGACATAGGGGTCGACGACCTGCCGCCACACCTCCGCCATGGCCAGCTTCTTCAGCTGGGCACCGGACAGCGGGGGTTCGTCCCGACTGATCGGAGCGCCGGAGTCGGCGGCGGAGTTCCACTCGGTGACGGAGATGTACCGCCCGCTCGCGGTGAGCAGGTCGGCTCGCCACACCTTGGTGTCCACGCGCCGGTCGTCGGGATACTCGTAGCCCTTGTCAGCTCGGACTGGGCGCCCGGCTCAAGGAAGCTGATGCCGATGGCAGCCGGGCCCTTGCCGTCGTCGTAGACGACCTCCGCGGCGTATGGACTGTCCCCTGCGCCCATGCCCTCCCGCTCGGTGATCCTGCCCTTGGGCAGCAGGGCCTTGAGCGTTGCGACCAGGTCGGCCCGTGAGGTGGGGTCGGGCGTCGGCGCCGTCGGCGAGTCGTCGCCCCAGGGTCCCAGCAGCGCCCCGGCCACCCCGAGGAGCGCGATGCCGACCGCACCGGCCACCACGACGGCCCGCCGCCGCGGCCGCCGCCCTTCGAACGTGTACAGCTCAGTCACACCAGTCCGACCCACAACACACGGCACAGGTTGCGTTGCGAGCTCCAAGTCCTGCGACCGCGCACGGACATGGGCAGTCGGCCGCCGCCCGGGGCGAGAGTGAAAGCGCCGCCGCGCGCCGATGTGCCACCTGTGCACCCATGCGCGGGGCGCTCCCCACGTGCCTGCTGGGCACACTGATGAGCGCGGCTTCAACCGCGTCCAGCGGCAGGGGGTTTGGTATGTCACCACCACACACGACTCGGCAACACAGAGGAATCCTCCGGAGAATGGACGCCCCGGCGGCCTCCGTGGGACGCGGGCGACGGAGGAGGTGGCTCCTGCTGGGCGTCTGCCTGATCATGAGCGCCTTCGGCTCCAGCACCACATCGATGGCCGCCGCCACCAAGCCGTCGGCCCCGCAATGCGACGAGGCGCCGACCGGCGTCGCCGCCCGCGATCACTGGCTGAGGTTCAGGGTGCCGGCCGGGCTCATGCCGGACCCCCAGTTCGACGGGCGCCCGGCGAGGATCCAGGTGCATCGCGTCCAGCCGGTGTACGCGAACGGCAAATGCCCAGGAGTGCCCAACAGGGCCGCGGTACTGATCCACGGCCGCTCCGTCACCGCCTCGCCGACCTTCGACCTGCGCCACCCCGCCCCGGAAGGCGGCTCGCTCAGCACGCAGGAAGGACTCGCGCGGGCGGGAATCGACACCTTCGCCCCGAGCCTGCTCGGCTACGGCCGCTCGACGCGCTTCGACGAGGGCCTGAACGATCCCGGCAACGCGAGCCTCAGGCCCTACCTCGCGGACGGCACCTGTCCGCACCCCGAGGGGTGCGACCGTACCCACAACCCGATCTTCACCCTCGATCAGCAGGGAACCCTGCTCCTGACCAATCCGCTGGGCGGGGAGCGGCTCGCACACTCAAGCAATCACCGCTTCGCGCGCATGGACGTCTGGGTACGCGACATCCGCCAGGTCATCGACGACGCCATCACGCGCGCGCAGCCGACGGACGGCAAGGTCACCCTGGTCGGCTATTCGCTCGGCGGACCGCGCGTCGGGCGGACGCTGTACGCGGCCAACCCCAACCCGCTCCTGCCCGGAAGCGCCGACGTCATCGCGAAGGTCAACCGTGCCGTGTTCATGTCGTCGCTCTTCGGTGGTCCGACTGAGGAGACGGAGCCCTCGACGGGCTTCGTAACGTTCCCGCTGACGCTTGACCGCCGCCCGGGGGCACCGGTGCTGCCGCCGGCTCGCGAGGCCCTGTGCACCGGGCGGGTCGTCCCCGGCAGCCAGGATCAGTTCTGGGAGCAGATCATGGACGAGGACACCGAGGGGCGGAACTGGGGAGGGGACGATCCCGGCAACCCGACCGGTCTCAATCGCTCGCCGACGTTCTCCAATTACGGCTGGAACACCGCCGTCGCGGGGCAGCTGACCCCGCCCACGCTGGTCCTCCACGGTCTCGACGACGCCACCGCGCCGCCGGCCAACGCGCCCGCCATCTACAACGCGCTCCCGGCGTCGATGACGAACAAGGTGCTCGTACAGGTCCAGTGCGCCAGCCACCAGATGCCGATGGAGGGCTGCTCCGGCCCGCGCTGCACCCCGGAGTCCGGAACGCCCTACGGAGGGCGCCCCGGTGAACCATGGGCCGGCCCCCATGCCACGGTCAACGCGGCGCTGACCGAGTGGATCAGCAGTGGGACCTTCAACGGCGCCACGAACGGACAGTTCACCGTCGACGAAAGCGGCGTGGCCAGCCCCAGCCCGTAGGGGGGCCCGGGCCTTCGGGACCTCCCACGCTCAGCAGGCCAACTCGACCACCTGGCGTCGTAGTTGGCCTGCTGAGCGTTCGACTCCGGCAGTTCATCGACTCCGCGCGGACCGCGGCGGCGGGCAAGGAGCTCGCGACCGAACTGCCCGACGCCGGGTACGTCCAGGCCCACAGAGCTAGCGTCGAGGTCGGCGGCGGTGGCTGAACGCCGTCACCGCCAGGATGGTCAGGACGAGCACTCCCGCCGTCTCGACGTACAGGGTCGGGCGGACCAGGTCCGCGTCGAGGGACTCGTCGAATCCGAACAGGCCCGTGGTGAGGCTCAGGAACAGGGCGCCCAGCGTGCCGGCCGTGAACAGCGCGGTGACGGCGGCGACCGGGCCGAGCAGGCGTACGGGCGTGACGAGCAGGGCCAGGGCGAGCAGGATGCCGACTACGCCGTTGAGCAGGAAGAGCGGCCCGATGGTGTCGAGGTCCCGATAGCCGTCGTCCCACAGGCTCAGATGGATCGCGGCCATCGCCGCCGTCAGCCCGGCGCCGGCCAGGCGCAGGACGAGCCTCACGGCCGCTCCGTCAGTAGCCATTGCCCGGAGAGGTGTTGTTGTTGTCGGACGGTGCCGCGGCTCCGGCGACGGTGATCTCCGTCTTCATGCCGCGGTCCTTGTGTCCGTCGACCGGGCAGTAGACCTCGTACGAGCCGGACTTCAAGGTCACCGTGAAGGTGGTGGACTGACCCGGCTCGATCGTCTTGCTGCGGTTCTCGCCGCCGGGGCCCTCGATCTCCAGGGCGTGGTCGTGCGAGCCCGTGTTCTTCATGGTGAAGGTGTACGGGCCGGGCTGGAACTTCTCCGTCGACAGCTTGATGTGGAAGTCGGACAGCTCCGCCGTGACCTGGGTGCCGGTGCCGCCGGTATCGCCGGTGCCGGTGTCGTCACTGCTGCCGCCGTTGCCGCCGCCTCCGCAGGCGGCGAGCACGGCGGTCAGGCCGCCGGCGGCCACGCCGAGGAGCACGCGGTGTCGCATGTGCGGGCTGGTCATGGGGATGGTCATGAGTCGGTCCTCCGGATCGTCCCCCCGCAAGGGGTACGACGCTGCCGGGCCGAAGGATTGCGGCGCCCGGGAGCGCGCAAGCGGAGAATGGACGTAAGGACGTCAGGCAATCCCTTCCGGGCGGCGGAACGTATCCCTGGTATGTGGCGCAAGGGCCTCACCCTCGGGCGGGTCCCCGACGAGGCACTGCTCACCGGTCTGACGACGGGCGATCCGGAGCTCGCCGTCGCGTTCGTGCGCCGTTTCCAGCGCACCGTCTTCGGCGTGGCCCTCTCCGTCCTCGGCGACCCCCAGCTCGCCGAGGACGTCGCCCAGCAGACCTTCGAGCGGGCCTGGCGGCACGCACAGGTGTACGACTCCCGGCGCGGCTCCGTACGGTCCTGGCTGACGACGATCGCGCACAACCTCGCGATCGACGCGGTACGGGCCCGGCGGGCGAGCCCGGTCGACCCCCAGGACCTGGACGCGCTGCTCGGCATCGTGACCGAGACGCCCGAGCGGCGGGCGCTCGCCGACGACAGCGCGGAGCGGGTCCGGCGGGCGGTGGCGGAGCTGCCCCGGGAGCAGGCGCGGGCCCTGGTGATGGCCGGGATCTACGGGATGACGGCGCGGGAGGTCGCGGGCGCGGAGGGCGTTCCGCTGGGCACGGCGAAGACCCGGATCCGGACCGGGACGCTCAAGGTACGGGCCCTGCTCGAAGCGGCGGAGAAGCGGTGAGCGGCATGGAGTGCGAGCGGCTGCGGGAGCAGGACGCCGAGCTGGCGCTCGGGGTCCTGCCGGCCCGCGAGCGCGCCGAGGCGGTTGCCCATCTGGACCGCTGCCCGGACTGCCGGGAGCACATCGAGCGGCTGACCGTGGTCGGCGACGGTCTGCTCGCGCTGCTGCCGGGCGCCGAGCCGCCGGTCGGTTTCGAGAGCCGGGTCGTACGGGCCCTGGGCGCGGCGCCCGCGCCGAAGCGGCGCAGGTACCGGCTACGGCTGGCGGCCGCCGCCGTGGCCGCGGCCCTGGCCTGCGGTTTCGGCGGCTGGGCGGTCGGCACGCTGATCGAGGCCGCGCCGGCGCCGGTCTCTCAGCGGACGGACGGCGGTCTACGGGAGGCGGCCTTGGTCTCCGACGGCCACGACGTGGGCCGTATCTACGTTCATGCCGAAGACGAGGGCTGGGTGTACATGTCCGTCGACCTGGACGGGAGCAGCCGGAGCGGCCAGGTCCGCTGTCTGCTCGTACACGCCGACGGATCCACGGTCCCGGTGGGTTCCTTCCCGCTCAAGGACGGTTACGGATCCTGGGGCGGGCCGACCAGGACCGACCCGACGACACTGACCGGCGCCCGTCTGACGGCCCCGGACGGAAGCGTCCTGGCCACGGCGAGCTTCCAGGCGGGCCAGGTTCCGGGTCATTCCGGAGAGTGACGGTGTGTCGGCGGACCGCCACCGGCCGGTGCCCGCTCCCGTACAGTGCGTCGCAGACAGCGGTCGAACACGGCCGGGCCCAGCAGCAGTTGAGCGAGGATGAAACTTGGACGCGGAAGCCGGTCCCGATTCCCCTGCACAGGTCCCCGCAACCGGGCGACCGGTCCCCATGGCCGATCCCGAACTCGTGAAGCGGTGGCATTCAACCGGAGGCGAGCTGGTCGAGCTGCTGGCCCAGGTGCGTGAGGGGGTCGGCGGCGTGGCCGGGGTCCGCCTCGGAGCGGGTCTCACCGTTCTCGTCACCGATCCGCAGGCGGTCCAGCACGTACTCGCTCGCCACCCGGAGCAGTACGTCAAGCGCTCCCATCGCGCCCGCCTGCTCATCGGTGACGGCGTCATGGCCGCCACCGGTGAGGCCTGGAAGCGGCAACGGCGCTTGCTGCAGTCCCAGTTCACCGGCACCGGGATGCGCCGCTACGAGCAGCGCATCATCGACGCGGCACGGACCACCGCCGGGCGCTGGACGGCGTACACGCGGACCGGAGAGACCTTCGACATCGGCCAGGAGATGCGCCGCTTCGCCCTGGACGCCATTTGGCGCTCCCTCACCGGGCACCCTCTCGACGACGGGACGGCACACGAGCTGGAGGCCGTGACGGCCGTGGGAGCGGCCCTCCCGTCGCTGCCCGCGGACGCCGACAAGGCCCGGGACTCGGTCGCCGACGATCTCGCCCGGATCGACGCGATCGCCGCGCGCGCGATCGAGGCCGCCCGCAGCGGGTCGGCCGGGCCCGACGGTCCGGGACTGGTGCACATCCTGGTCGACGCCGCCACCGAACGGGCGGAGTACACCGACCAGTTGATCCGCGACGAGCTGGTCACGCTGCTCGCGGCCGGGCACGAGACCACGGCCACCACCCTGACCTGGCTCTACCTGCTGCTCGACCGGCACCCCGAGGCCCGCGAACAGGCTCTGGCCGCCGGCGACGAAGGTTCGGAGGAGCGCCGCCAGGCCGTCCAGGCGCTGGTCCACGAGACGCTCCGGCTCTACCCGTCCGCCTGGCTCCTGCCCCGCCACGCCGCCGAGGACGACACTCTCGCCGGGTACACCGTCGAGGCGGGCACCGACATCCTGGTCTGCCCGCACCTCACGCACCGCGATCCGGAACTGTGGCCGGACCCCGAGCACTTCGACCCCCGGCGCTTCCTCACTCCAGGGGGCCGCCCCTCCCATCCGGGCGCCTACCTTCCCTTCGGCATCGGTCCCCGCGCCTGCCTGGGGCTGCAGTTCGCGCTCCGCGAGTCGACCATCCTGCTCGAACACCTCCTCCCGGCCCACACCGTGACCTTCTCCTCGACCCCCACGAAGACGAAGTACGGCCTCACGGTCCGCCCGGACGGCCCGACGCCCGCCACCCTGGGGCCTGCGCACGCCTGACACGGACCCCGACGAAGGTCCGGACCAATAAACACCGCACGACCCCTTCCACACCCAGGACCCTCGTGGCACGCTCACCCGAGACGCCCACCTGAATTGAGTTCGCGTATCTGAACCACCCAAACCAATCCAGGCGGTCCTCACCGGCACTTGTGTCATGCCCATGCAGACTGATGCAGACCGACAGACGGGAGTCGACCATGATCGCAAGACTCCGGCCAGGTGTCCTGCTGGTGGTCCTGGCCGCCTTCGCCTCGGGAGCCGCACCCGGCGCCTCGGCGCGAACCGAGGAACACGTCCCGCGCATCCCGCACAGCGCCGTCCCGCATACCACCGTCCTGGACGGCGCCCGTCTGCAGCGGACGAAGGTCCGGCTGGATCAGGGTGACCCCCAACTCCGTCGCGCCGTCGCGGTGTTGAGTGCGCGGGCCGACCGATGGCTCGGACAGGGGCGCTGGACGGTCGTCGACAAACCCAGGCCGGCTCCCGGCGGCGACGTACACGACTACCTGAGTCAGGCGCCGTACTGGTGGCCGTCCAAGGCCCCGACCCCGGCAAACCCCTGGGGCTGCCCGTACGAGCAGCGCGACGGCGAGCGCAACCCCGAGGTCGACTCCGGCACCGACCGCCAGGACGTCGAGAAGACCTTCGACTCCTCCTACGAGCTCGCCCTCGCCTGGTACTACACCGGCGACAGGCGGTATGCCGCGAAGGCCGGGCAGGTGCTGCGCACCTGGTTCCTCGATCCGGCCACCAGGATGAACCCGAACCTGAACCACGCCCAGTTCATTCCGTGCAAGTACGACGGTCGCGCCATCGGCATCATCGACTTCTCGCAGTCGTACACCGGCGTCCTCGACGCGCTCGCCCTGCTGGACACCGGCGCCCCGGGCTGGACCGCGAAGGACCGCACCGGCATGGCGAAATGGAACGCCGACTTCCTCGGCTGGCTGAGGAACAGCGACTTCGGCAGGCAGGAGGCCGCCGCCACCAACAACCACGGCACCTTCTACGACATGCAGCTCGCCGGCCTCGCCCACGCGACCGGCGACGAGGAACTGGCCCGCCGTACGGTGCTGGAGGCCCGCCGCAAGCGCATCGCGCCGCAGATCGCCCCTGACGGCAGCCAGCCCCAGGAGCTGGCCCGGACCAGGAGCTGGCACTACTCGACGTTCGACCTGGTCGCCTACACCCGGCTCGCGGCCATCGGCCGGCAGGTCGGCGTGAATCTGTGGGCCTATCAGGGGCCGGACGGGCAGAGCCTGTTCAAGGCGGTGGACTACCTCCTGCCCGCCGCGACGGGGGCCGTCGCCTGGCCGCATCCCGAGCTCGAATTCCGCCGGTACGCGGCGACCGACGTCGTGCACGCGGCCGCCGACGCCGGGGACCGGCGGGCGCAACGGGCCGTTCCACTGCTGGAGGAGCCGCCGGGCGGCGACCTGTGGGCCCTGCGCCCGGCGGCGGAACAGCTGGACTCGATCGCGGGCTGACCAGGACCACCAGCCCTCTCCCCCGGTCCCCCTCCCCCGACCTCCCTCCCTCCCGGGCGATCAGACCGTGGTCAGGTCGATCGCCCGGTCGACGTCCTGCGGCTGGAGCACGCGCAGGATGCCCTCCAGCAGGTAGTAGTCGGCGTACGGGAGGGAGATCTCGACCCCGTCCTCGCTCGGCCGGTTGCGGGTGCAGCGGGCCACGACCGCGTCCGCGCGGGTCGAGTTCCTCGTCAGGCAGGTCTCCGCCAGCGCGGTGAGCAACCGCAGCGCCACCTCGCGGTAGGCCTGTCTGCCGGTGGCCACGGACAGATCCAGCAGACCGCACGCCATGATCGCCCCGGCCGAGGCGTCCTTGATGTCGTACGGCTGCTGCGGGGCGCGGTAGTCCCACACGGGAACGTGGTCCGGGGTCAGCGCCCCCACGGCGTAGTCCGCGAGCCTGCGGGCGGTGGCCAGGAACTCGGGGTTTCTGGTGCGCCGGTACATGGTGGTGAAGCCGTACAGGCCCCACGCCTGTCCGCGCGACCAGCATGAGGCAGGGCTGTATCCCTGCACGGTGTTCGGGCCGATCGGGGCGCCGGTGGCCGGGTCGAAGTCGTAGACGTGCGGGGTGGATCCGTCCGGGCGCGGGAAGACCCGCTGTGCGGTCTTCGCGTGCTCCACCGCGATGTCCAGGTAGGCGCCGTCGCCGGTCTGGCTGCTCGCGAACGCCAGCAGGTCGAGGTTCATCATCGTGTCGATGATGACGCGGCCGGCGTTTCTCTCGTCGTCCAGTGCGCCCCAGGCTCTGATGAAGCGCCCGCGCGGGTTGTAGCGCCGGATGAGGGAGTCGGCGGCCCGCACGGCTCCGGCCCGCCATACGTCGTCGCCCGTCAGCCGCCATGCGGTGACCCAGGACGGATAGAAGAGGAACCCGAGGTCATGCGTGCCGGTGTCGTACTGGCGCGGGGCCAGTTTCTGTGCCGAGGCAAGGGCCCGGGTGCGGAAGGTGTCGTCCTTGCTGTAGAGCCATGCCATCCAGAGCGTGCCGGGCCAGAAGCCGCCGACCCAGTCGCCGTTCTGCGAGTAGACCCACTTCTCGAACTTCGTGCCGACGGGGAAGGCGGTCACGGTCGGTGCGACGGCGTGGAGTTTCTCGACGGCGTAGTCGGCCGCCGAGCGGAGCTTGCGCAGAGTCGGCGCCGGTGCCGGTGCCGCTGTTGGGCGCGCTGCGGCGGGTGTCGCGGAAGTGCCCAGCGCTGCGGCACCGGCGGCCGTGGCCAGCACAGTACGTCGGGAAACACTCATGCCCGTCCCTCCAACTGGTCAACGGGAGAAAGGAGTTGACCGAGCCTTGCACGACGGGCGCGACGCTGTACACCCACGTGAGGAATGTTCATGTATATAGACGCCTACGGGCTTCCGCAGGTGGTGATCCCCGTCCGCCACGGGCAGGCGATCCCGGCGAAGCCGCCGTTGGTCACGACGTCCACGTCCAACACGTCCCCGCCGCGCAGCACTTGCCGCCTGCGGACCAGACCGTCCGTGCCGTCCTCGACCGTCTCGACCAGCCAGCGTCCGGGGCCGACGGTCAGCGGCACCTCCGCCGTGTGGGCGGCGCCCGCGTACACCCCGCCCAGGAACCAGCGGTCGCCGCTGCGTCGGGCGAGCACCGCTTCCCGGCCGGGCCGACCGGCGAGGAGTCGGGTGTCGTCCCAGGCGGCGGGGATCTGGTCGAGGAAGTCGCGGGCGAGCGGGCGGGCGTCGTACGACTCGGGGGTGCCCGCGAGCATCTGCAGGCCCGACTCGTAGGCGACGGTGAGGCCGACCTCGGCCGCGTCGGAGTTGGGGCGCAGGCCGACGCGCTGGAAGGCGCCGGGGGTGAAGTCCATGGAGCCGATGACGTTGCGGGTGAAGGGCAGGGTGGTGAGGTGGGCGGCGGTGTTGGTGCGCTTCTCCTCGCCGGCGACGCCCTCCAGGGTCATGACGTGCGGCCAGGTGCGCTGGATGCCCTTGGGGACGGTCGAGCCGTGGAAGTCGACCATGAGGTGGTGGGCGGCGGTCTCCGCGAGGACGGTGTCGTACCACTGGAGCATGGGCTGCGCCTCGGAGTCCATGAAGTCGATCTTGACGCCCTTGACGCCCCAGCGTTCCAGGGTGGGCAGCCACCGGGCGCGTTCCTCGGGGGTGTCGAGTTCGCGCTGGTGGATCCAGACGATGATGCCGACGCCCTTGGCGCGTGCGTAGTCGACGAGTTCCGGCATCCAGCTGTTGGTCTGCCAGTCCGGGTCGGTGGTGTCCCACTCGTCGGCCTTGAAGTACCAGCCCGCGTCGACGGCTTCGTAGGGCCAGTTCCGCTCGGCGGCGTAGTCCACGTACGCCTTCTGCGCCGCGAGGCTCTGTCCGGCCGGTCGGCCGCCGGCCAGCCAGGTCCACAGCACCGTGCCGGGCCGGATCCAGGAGGTGTCGGCGACCTGGGAGGCGGGGGCGAGGTCGTCGGTGAAGGTGGAGCGGGTGACGGTGGCGAGGTCGCCGGTGACCATGGCCCGCCAGGGAGTGCGCAGGGGGCCGTCGGCGCGGACCCGGGCGTCGGCGAGCCTGATGCGATAGGTGCCGGTGCCCTGGTCGTGGGCGAGGCGGGCGCCGGAGTAGGTGCCGGTGAGGTCGGACTCGGCGAGCAGGGTGTAGCCGCCGTCGGTCGCGAACAGCGCCTGGTCGGAGTACTCGCCGGTGGGCGCCGTTGCGGCGGTGTACTGGACGAACTGGCCCTCGTTGTCGGCCCGGTAGGTGCCGAGCCATGCGTTCGCGTCCGGCGGCAGGTTGAAGGCGGAGGTCTCACCGAGGACGTCGCCGTGTCCGGCGGGCAGGACGTAGCGGTAGGCGACGCCGTCGTGGGAGGCGCGGACGACGAGGTCGAGTCGGGCGCCCGTGGGGGCGGCGAAGGACAGACGGGTCTCGTTCATGCGGACCCGTCTGTCCAGCCGTTTGCCGGACGTCGCCCGGTACCGCTCGTCGATCAGCCGGTCCGTGCGGCGCAGGAAGCGCAGGTCGCGGGAGAGGTCGGCCTGTTCGGTGACGATGCCGACGGGCGACGGCTCGATGACCGTACGGCCGCCGCGGGTCACCGTCAGGCTGACCGTGCCGGTCGCGCCGTCCAGGGATATCCGCGCGCTCGGTTCCGGCGCGGCGGCGCGTCCGGGGCCGGTGACGGTCCAGGTGTGCTCGCGCTGGTCGGCCCGAGCGGGCCCGGTCGTGAGAAGCGTGGCCACCAGTCCGGCGCAGAGCGCTGCGACCGCGGTCCGTATCGGTACTGCCATGAGAAACCTCTCTGTGGTGCGTCCGGTCGGGCAGTGGTGGGACGGACGGTCGTGTCCGGATGGTCGGGTACGGATGGGTGGCTTAGGGCAGCCCCCAGGCCGGACCCGGTTCGCTGACGGCGACGGGCGCGATGACGAGGTCGGGGCGGGGACCGGAGTGGACGAGCACCTCGCGGCCCTTGGGCAGGTCGATGCCGAGGGTGCCTTCGCCCAGGTCCTGGGTGCGGGCCGGGGTGCCGTCGTCGAGGAGCACGGTGAGGGCGCCGGTCAGGCCGTGGCGGAGTTTGAGCGGCTCGCCGGCCAGGCTTCTGATCCGGATGAACCGGGTGGTCCCCGCCTTGCGGACGGCGCTGACCAGGAAGGCGCCCTGGGTGCGGAAGTCGTGCAGGGTGACGTCGGCCCAGTCGGAGGGGACGGCCGGGAAGACGCGGATCACGCCGCCCCAGCTCTGGCAGAACATGTCGTGCAGGGACTGAGAGGCGGACAGCGGCGTCTCGATGACCGGACCGGCCTCGGTGTAGTGGGTGTTGGCCTGGCAGGGGAAGCGGGTGGCGGGGTCGAAGAACTTCCGCAGGTAGCCGATCGCGGTGTCGCCGTCGCCGGTCATCGCGTGGATCGAGGCGGCCCCGGTGTAGCTGTAGCCCCGGTGGGCGCCGGTCAGGGCGTGCCAGTGGGTCACGGACCTCGTGATGAGGTCGCGGTTCTCCGGCTGGTCCCAGTTGACGAGGTACAGCGGGTACACCATCAGCAGGTGCGAGTAGTGGCGGTGGGACTGCGCGTACGGGGTGTCGGCACCGATCATGAAGCCGTTGTCGTCGACCGGGTACGGCGTGAGCCGGGCCAGCACCTCCTGCCAGCGAGGACTCAACTCATCGTCGATCCCGAGGAGTTCGGCGGATTCGATGAGCGTCCGGCAGCCCCATCGGATGAGGGCGAGGTCGTAGTTGGTGTCCTGCGGGGGCACGACGGGGTACTCGGGCGAGAGGGTGCTCGGCAGGTGGAGTCTGCCGTCGCTGTCCGGGGTGAGGAAGTGCAGGTAGTAGTTGATCGCCCGGCGCAGCACCGGGTAGATCGTGTCGCGCAGCAGGGATTCGTCCATGGAGTGCCGGTACGACAGCCACGCGTTGTGCAGGGCCCAGGTGAGGTCGCCGGTCTCGGCGCCGGTGCCGGGCCGGCCCACGGCACGGTTGGCGAACATGTCGGAGCTGCGGCCGACGCCGGAGCTGTCCGAACGGTAGGCGGTGGGCACGTTGGCGACGAGCTGTTCCTGGCTCTGGCGCAGGGTGGTGGCGAGGGAGTCGAGCTCCAGGTGGTTGGAGCCGTGGATGAGCCAGTACTCCAGCTGCACGTTGAGGTTCCACCAGACCGCGGGCCAGGGCGTGGGCTCCAGCCACGGGCCGGAGGTGGCCATGACGGGGCCGCCCGCGCGGCTGGCGGAGGCGACCTTGTAGAGCTGGATCCAGTGGAAGCTCTGCATCCGCTGGTCGGGGAACGACACGAAGCTCTTCCGGTAGAACGCGTGCCACCAGCGGGTGTGGCGTCGTCTGAGAGTGGCGTACGACGAGGCGCGGCGGAGGTTGCGCAGCGAGTCGGCCTCGGCGGCGGTGTCGGAGGGGGAGCTGTGCCCGACGCTGAGCAGCAGGTCGTCGCCTGTACGGCGGTAGGCGGTGGCGGTCCGGCCGCCGCCGGTGAGGGGTTGGAGCACCTGCTCGGTGCCGTCGGTGGTGGTCTGTGTGGTCCAGGGCGGGTTGGCGGTGTAGCCGGTGGGTGGGGCTTCCTGGATCTTCCGGGGGCTGATGGCTTCCTCGGGGTGGAAGGTCCAGGCGACCTGTTCGTCGCCGTCGGCTGTGGCACGGACGGCGAGGACCTCGTCGTGGATGAGGGCGGCGAGGGTGAGCGTGCCGGCGGTGGTGGTGACGGTGCCGGTGAGTTCGGCGTTCCAGAGGCTCAGTCGCCAGTCGACGGCGGTGATGGTGCCGAGGGGTTCGAGCGTGAGGTGCCCGACGGGGAGGCGGCAGGTGCCCCAGCCGCTGCCGAACTCGGGGCGGTGGTCCTGGACACGGCCGTGCTGGACGGTGAAGCGGATCTGCTGAGCGCCCGGCTCCTGGTAGACCATGCTGCCGAGCAGCCCGTCGCCGAGGAACGGGCCCTCGTACCAGCGGGTGGGAAGCCTGGTCCAGAGCAGGTCCTGGCCGCGCAGGAAGTTCTTCCAGGCCGTGTCGGTGGTCATGGTGTCGCGGAGTGTCCACGGGCCGCCGCCGACATCGGCCATCGGGCCGTCGGCGGTGGAGGGGGCCGCTCGTAAGAGCCCTTCGGCGTGGGCCGTCGTGGGCAGGGCCGCTGCTGCTACGCCGCCCAGGGCGGTACCCAGGACGGTGCCGAGTGCGGCTCTTCGGGGGATCGGCGAGCGTTGCTCCGGCTGCGAGGTCATCGTTGCCCTCCAGACCTGACGGATCGTCGATACATCGGGTGTATTTCGCGAAACGTAGGCGCCTTGCGTGCACCTGTCAACGACGTGGGGCCGCTGCGTAAGTGGCCTAGTAATGGGATGAGTTGGGGTTCACGCCTGGTCAGCGAGGCTCGCTCGACTGCAAGCCATCCGATGTATCGGATGGCTTGGATGTATGGGATGTATGGGGGGCGCATCGCTCAGCCCACTCCCGCTCCGAAAGGGCGAGCAGCGCCTCCATCTCCCGTGGGTCGGGCAAGGGGCCGTGGTCTCCCGTGACTTGGAGGGCGGAGGCGGCGGTGAGGTGGCCCAGCCGGAGCGCACGGGTCGTGGTCGCGCCCCGGAGCAGTCCCGTGAGAAACCCCGCCGCGAAGGCGTCACCGGCGCCGACGGCCTCCACGACCGTCGTGCGGGGTGTCGGCACCGTGACGCCGCCCTCGTCGGTGAACGCGGTCGCGGCGTTCGCGCCGTCCTTGACGACGAGGATGCGCGGATGCGGGAGCAGAGCCCTGACGCCGGTCGGCGTCAGTCGCCCGCCCCACAGTTCCTGTGCCTCGTCCAGACCGACGAACACGATGTCCGCGCGGTCGGCCAGCTCACGCAGCACGGCCGGGGCCGCCCCGTCCGGCCACAGCGCGGCCCGGTGGTTGACGTCGAAACTCACCGCGTACGGGCGTGCGGCGGGCTCAGTCGACCGGGTGCCGCTGCCGGTGTCGGTATCGGTGCTGGCGCTGACGCTGACGCTGGTGCTGGTGCTGGTGCTGGCCGCCAGGGCCCGCGTCACCAGCCGACGGCACGACTCGGACAGCGCCGGGGTGATGCCGCTCAGGTGCACCAGCGCGGCCGTGCGCACGGGTCGGCCGTCCAACACCTCCGGGCCCAGCGCGGAGGCGGCCGAGCCGCGCCGGTAGTAGTGCACGCGCGTCCCGGCCGGGCCGGGGTCCTTCACCAGCAGGCCGGTCGGGCGGTCGGGGTCGGTGCGCACATACGACACGTCGACACCGGCGGCGGCGACGGTGGCGCGGACCCGGTGTCCGAGGGGGTCGTCACCGAGCGCCGAGAGCCAGGCGACCGGGATGCCGTGGTCGGCCAGGTACATGGCGACGTTCGACTCGGCTCCGGCCACCGACAACCGCAGCCGCGCCGCGTTCAGCAGAGGGCTCGGTGGGTCGGGGGCGAGGGCCGCCATCGTCTCGCCGATGCAGACGACGGGACCTGGGGCGGGGCGCCATGGGCCGGGTTCGCTGGATGTGTGTGCGCTGGTCACGCCGGTACCGGCCCCGAACCGGCCGGACGGGTCGGCGACGGCGTCGTTCATCCGCATGCGTGGCCGGGCTCCTTTCTCCTCGGGTCGGGCCTGCCAGTCGAGCGTGCCGTCGGGGTGGAGCAGGCAGATGCCGTGCCGGCGGCCGCGATCCACGTGCCGTGGTGACCGGTCACGGGGGCCACGGAGCCCAGGGGGACCGGGAGTTGGGCCACGGTGTGCAGCGGTGCCGCCGGATCGTCCGGAGCGCGCAGCAGTCGTCCGGCGAGGATGTCCACGAGGACGACCTCCGTGCCGGTCCAGCGCGTGCCCTCGCCCGGTTCGAGGCGGTCGGGGCGGGCAGCGCGGGCTGGGCGCGCGTCCGCGGTCACGGTGTCGCCTCTGCCGCGATGGTGCGGAAGAGGCGGGCGCGCTCCCTGAGGGCGGTGATGCTGCCGCCGTCGGCGGCGTCGCCGACGAGGGGTGAGCCGACGCCGACCGCGAGGGCTCCGGCGGCGAGGCAGGCGCGGGCGGCGACCTTGTCGATTCCGCCCACCGGGACGAAGGGGGCGTCGGGGAACGGGCCGCGCAGGGCCTTGAGATACGCCGCTCCCCCGGACTGGGCGATCGGGAAGATCTTCAGCGCCGCCACGCCGAGCGCGCGGGCGGCGATGATCTCGGTCGGGGTGAGCACACCGGCCAGGACCGGCATGCCCAACTCCTGTGCCGCGCGGACGCCGTCGCCCAGTCCCGGGGTGACCGCGAAGTCGGCTCCGGCGCTGTGGGCGGCGCGGGCGTCCTGGGCGGTCAGGACGGTTCCGGCGCCGAGGGGACGGTCCGGTCCGAGGGCTTCACGGGCGCGTTCGATGACGGAGAGGGCGTCCTTGCCGGAGAGCGAGACCTCGACCAGGTGGACGCCCTCGTCGGCCAGGGCCAGCACGGTGCGCAGGGCGGCGTCGGGGTCGTCGCCGCGCACTATCGCGACCAGGCGGTGGGTGGCCAGCGCGGCTGTCAGGTCCACGAACTGTGCTCCTTGTGTGTGTGGGGGGGGCGGCGGGGGCACTGGCAGGCCCCGGTGAGCGTGAGGCGCCGACGGAATCGACCGTGCGTGGGTGAAGAACTCGCCTCGCCCTGAACGTGTTCGGTGGCGCCGGTCCGAGTCCAGGCCCGTGACCAGACGTCTCCGTGATCGGGACGGCCCGGACCGTCGGGATGCACTCCGCCGGCCTGCCCGCGCCCACGAACCCGTCGCCCGGTGCGGCGTTGCCCCCCTTCCTGCGCCGGGCGGTGCCAGAGCCATTCGCGGGTGGGTGAGCGCGGGGAGGTCCAACGGCCGCCGTCCGCAGGGCCGGTGGTGATGGCGAGCAGCGTGGTTTCGGGTCGGCGCCGTCGTCATCGCTCGGCCGTCACCATTCGGCGAACGAGCCGTCGGAGTGCCGCCAGACCGGATTGCGCCAGGCGTGTCCGGTGCGGTCGGCCGCGCGTACGGCCGCCTCGTCGATGCTGATGCCGAGCCCGGGGGCGTCGTTGCGTGGTGCGTGGCCGTCCACGAAGCGGAACGGGGCGGGGTCGGCAAGGTAGGACAGCAGGTCGGCGTCCTTGTTGTAGTGGATGCCCCGGCCCTGCTCCTGGATCAGGAAGTTCGGTGTCGCGAAGGCCACTTGGAGGCTGGCGGCCAGGGCGATGGGGCCGAGCGGGCAGTGCGGGGCGAGCTGGGCGCCGTAGGTGTCGGCGAGGGAGGCGATGCGGTGGACCTCGGAGATGCCGCCGGCGTGGGACAGGTCGGGCTGGGCGACGGCGATGCCGGCGGTGAGGGCGGGGAGGAACTCGGTGCGTGAGAAGAGGCGTTCGCCGGTGGCGAGGGGGATCGGGGTGGAGGCGACCAGGCCGGGCAGCAGGTGGCCGTGTTCGGGGACGACGGGTTCCTCCACGAACAGCGGGTGCAGCGGGGCGAGTTCGGCCAGTACGCGGCGGGCGCTCGCGGCGGTGAAGCGGCCGTGGAAGTCGACGGCGACGTCGAGGTCCGGGCCGAGCACCTCGCGCGCCGCTGCCACCCGGTCGACGACGGCCGCGGTCTCCGCAGCGGTGGTGACCGGCGAGGTGGCTCCGGCGGCGTTCATCTTGACCGCGGTGAAACCGGCCGCCACCTGGGCGGCTATCTGCTCGGTGAGCTCGGCGGGTTCGTCGCCGCCGACCCAGGCGTAGACGCGGACGCGTTCGCGTACGGGGCCGCCCAGCAGGGCGTGCACGGGGGCGCCGTAGGTCTTGCCCGCGATGTCCCACAGGGCCTGGTCGATGCCGGCGACGGCGCTGGACAGGACGGGGCCGCCCCGGTAGAAGCCGCCCTTGCTCAGCACCTGCCAGTGGTCCTGGATGCGCAGCGGGTCCTGTCCGAGGAGGTACTCGGCCAGGACGTCCACGGCGGCGCGGACCACCTCGGCCCGTCCTTCCACGACGGGTTCGCCCCAGCCGACCACGCCGTCGTCGGTCTCGATCCGGCAGAACAGCCAGCGCGGCGGGACCAGGAAGGTTTCTATCCGAGTGATCTTCACTTGCCGCCAGTGCCTTTCGTGTCGTCGTGGCGCGTGCCGTCGTAACCCGTGCCGTCGTGGCCCGTGTCGTCGTGGTCCGTACCGGCGGGACGCTGGATCCGCTCCAGATCGCGCCCGGCCTGCACTAGCAGGGCGTGCATCGCGGCCTCCGCCGCCTTCGGGTCCTGATCGCGTACGGCGTCCAGGACGGCGCGGTGGGCCGGTACGGGGTCCTCGCTGTGCGGGTCGCTGTGCACGATGCGGTCGCGGTGGGCGAGGCCCGGCTCGATGACCATCTCCATGCGTTCGAGCAGCTCGTTGTGGGTGGCGGCGAGCAGCGCACGGTGGAAGGCGAGGTCGGCCGCCACGGCCCGCCCGGGGTCGGATCCCTGCTCCCCCATCGCCTCCAGCGCCGCTTCCAGCGCCGCCAGGTCGGCGTCGGTTCGGCGCTCCGCGGCCAGGCGTACGGCGGCGGGTTCGACGATGGCGCGGACCTCGGAGAGGTTGCGCAGCAGCGTCCGGTCGGCGTCGGTGGCCCGGCCGCCGCCCTCGAACTGCCAGCGCAGCACGTCGGCGTCGAGCAGGTTCCAGTCGGCGCGGGCCCTGACGAACGTGCCGCGTTTCTGCCGGGCGTCGACCATCCCCTTGGCCGCGAGCACCTTCAGTGACTCCCGCAATGCGGTGAGACTGACGTCCAACTCGCTCTGCAGCGCCACCAGGTCGAGCGTGGCGCCCTCGGGGATGCGCCCGCCCAGGATGCGGCGGGCGAGCGCCTCCACGGTCTGGCCGTGCACACCGCGGCGGGCGTAGGGCGTCATGTCGTACAGCCTTTCTGCTGAGGAGTGGGGACTGCGGTGCTGGTCACGCCGAGGCCTTCACGACGCTCCAGCCGCCGTCCACGGCGAGGCTCGTGCCGGTGATGAAGGAGGCTTCGTCCGAGCTCAGGAAGGCGATGGCCGCGGCCACCTCCTCGGGGGTGCCGAAGCGACGGGCGGCGGTCTCGGCGACGCTGCGCTCCCGTTCCCCGGGCGGCACCCCGTCCCAGGCGGCGGTCAGGATCGGCCCGGGCAGGACGGCGTTGACGCGGACGTCGGGCCCGTACTCGACGGCGAGCTGTCCGCACAGCGACAGCAGGGCGCCCTTGGACGCGGCGTAGGCGGGGTGCCCGGGGATGCCCACGCGCGCGTGGACGGAGGAGGTCAGCACGGCGACTCCCCGCCGGGCCCGCAGATCGGGCAGGACCGCCCGGAAGCCGAGGAAGGCGGCGGTGACGTTGACGGACAGCTGGCGCTGCCACGACGCCAGGGTCAGCTCGTGCGCCGGGGCCACGTCGACCGTGTAGGCGTTGCTGACGAGGACGTCCACGGGCCCGAGGTCATGGGCCGCGGCCACGATCCGCCGCCAGTCGTCCTCCACCGCCACATCGGCCCGCACGAACCGCGCCCGGCCGCCGCCCTTCGCGATCCCGTCGGTCACCGCCGCACCCCGTTCCTCCGCCACGTCGGCGAGCACGACGGCGGCGCCCTCCTCGGCCAGCCGTACGGCAGTGGCGGCGCCGATGCCGGAGGCGGCGCCGGTGACCACGGCGGTACGGCCGGTGAATCGCTCGCCGTGCCGGCGTGGGGAACGGTCCATCACGAGGTCGACTCCTTCGTGGGCGTCACGGCGATGACTGTGGCGCGCGGCCGGAGCTCCGTCAATATTAATTCCTAATTTACAGAAACATGGGCTCGTCGTCGGTGACTCCCCGCCCCCGCGACCGCAGGCAATGCAACGATGCGCTGGACACCGGAATCGGACAGACCCCAGACAGGAGCACCACTCGATGAGCCACCTCGCGGACCCCGAGCGCTACAACGGCACGATGCGCTACCGGCGCACCGGACGCTCAGGACTCGACCTCCCCCTTCTGTCCCTGGGCTACTGGCACAACTTCGGTGACGACCGCCCCTTCGAGAGCCAGCGCGAGATCGCCCTGCGCGCCTTCGACCTGGGCATCACCCACCACGACCTCGCCAACAACTACGGCCCGCCGTACGGCTCCGCGGAGATCAACTTCGGCCGTCTGATGAAGCAGGACCTCGCGCCGTACCGGGACGAGCTGGTGGTCTCCACCAAGGCCGGCTGGGACATGTGGCCCGGCCCGTACGGCCAGGGCGGGGGCTCGCGCAAGTACGTGCTGGCCTCGCTCGACCAGTCGTTGCGGCGGACGGGGCTGGAGTACGTGGACATCTTCTACTCCCATCGGCTCGACACCAGCACCCCGCTGGAGGAGACGATGGGCGCGCTCGACACCGCGGTGCGCCAGGGCAAGGCGCTGTACGTCGGTATCTCGTCGTACGACGCGGCGCGCTCCCGGGAGGCGGCCGCCATCCTCCGGGAGCTGGGCACGCCGCTGCTGATCCACCAGCCGTCGTACAGCATGCTCAACCGCTGGATCGAGAGCGACGGCCTGCTGGACGCCGCCGAGCAGGAGGGCTTCGGGGTCATCGGGTTCACCGCGCTCGCCCAGGGGCTGCTGACCGGGCGTTATCTGGACGGCATCCCCGCGGACTCGCGGGCCACGCAGGGCAAGTCGTTCGACGAGGGCTGGCTGTCGGACGACATGCTGCGCCGGCTGCGCGCACTCAACGACATCGCGGCCGGGCGTGGGCAGAGCCTCGCCCAGATGGCGCTCGCCTGGGCCCTGCGCGATCCGCGGGTGACCTCGCTGGTCATCGGCGCCTCGCGTACCGAGCAACTGGAGCAGAACGTGGCCGCGTTGGAGAACCTCGACTTCAGTGACGAGGAGCTCGCCGAGATCGACAAGTACGCCACCGAGGGCGGCGTCGACCTGTGGCGGGACGCCCGGACCGGCAACCTCGACTGACGGCCGACTTTGGTATGGACCTGACACGGTGTCGTCGCTAAGCTCTGCCCGACCCGGATGAGAGCGCTCTCAGCTTGCGGTTGTTCCACCCCACCTTGCTGGAACGACGAAGGGCAACTCCCGTGAGACGCACCAGACTCAAGTACGCAGGTCTCGCCGTACTCCTCGTGCTCGGCGGCTGGACCGCGGGCGGCACCGGGCCGGCCTCGGCGAACGACTCCGCCCCGGCCGCCGATGCCGCCGAACCCGCCTCCGCCGGACTGCTTCAGGCGATGCAGCGGGACCTCGGCCTGTCGAAGGAGCAGGCGAAGGCGCGGCTGGCCGCGGAACGCACCGCCATGGACCTCACCCCGAAGGCGCGCAAGGCAGCCGGGTCGGTCTTCGGTGGCTCGTGGTTCGACGCGAAGAGCGGGCGGCTGACCGTGGCCGTCACGCCGGACGCGCCGGAGGCGACCGTACGGAAGGTCCGGGCCACCGGAGCGGCGGTGCGCACCGTCGCGCACAGTGCGCGCGAACTGGACGCGGCGAAGGCCCGGATCGACCGGATGGCCGCGCCTTCGGGCGTGAGCAGCTGGCACGTCGACCCGGCGGGCAGCACGATCGTCGTCAACGTCATACGCGACAAGCGGGCTGACAACGATGTCCGGCGTTTCGTCTCCCGGGCCCGGGCGGCCGGGCCGGTCACCGTCGAGACGGTCGCCACGGCCCCGAGCACGTTCGCGGCGGGAACGGTCGGCGGCGACCCGTACTACACGGGCAACGTCCGCTGCTCCATAGGCTTCTCGGTGCACGGCGGCTTCGTCACCGCCGGGCACTGCGGACAGCCGGGGGCCGCTGTCAGGGGCTGGGACGGCAGCCACATCGGTACGTTCCAGGGGTCCTCGTTCCCGGACAACGACTACGCCTGGGTGAGTGTCGGCAGCGGCTGGTGGACGGTTCCCGTGGTCCTCGGCTGGGGCACGGTCCCGGACCGCCTCGTACGCGGCTCGGCCGAGGCACCCGTCGGCAGCTCCATATGCCGCTCCGGCTCCACGACGCACTGGCACTGCGGGAACGTGCTGGCCAAGAACGAGACGGTGAACTACAGCCAGGGCGCCGTGCACCAGATGACCAAGACCAGCGTCTGCGCCGAGCCCGGCGACTCCGGCGGCTCCTTCATCAGCGGTGAGCAGGCGCAGGGCGTCACCTCGGGCGGCTGGGGCAACTGCTCCGGCGGCGGGGAGACCTGGTTCCAGCCGATCAACGAGATACTCAACCGCTACGGGCTGACCCTGCACACGGCCTGACGCGGGCGGGAGGGGCGGTCCCGACAGTGGCCGACCGGATCGCCTCTCCCCCGGCCGGGTGTCCGTCGCCGACACCAACGCACCATTGAGGCGCCGGGACACGGGACCTGAGGCGGGGCGGCCGGTGCGCGTGCGGCAGGATGAGGGCCATGAGCGTAGTCAAGATCAACGTACTGACCGTCCCCGCCGAGCAGCGCGAGACGCTGGAGAAGCGGTTCGCCTCGCGGGCGCACGCCGTGGAGAGCTCGGACGGGTTCGAGTGGTTCGAGCTCCTGCGTCCGGTGGAGGGCACCGACAGCTACCTCGTCTACACGCGCTGGCGTGACGAGGAGTCCTTCCACGCCTGGATGGAGGGCCCGATGAAGGCGGCCCACCAGGGCGGCGGCGCGGAGGGCGGCGAGCGTCCGAAGCCGGCGGCCAGCGGGTCCACGCTGTGGTCCTTCGAGGTCGTGCAGCAGGCGGCGCCGAAGTAGTAGTAGCCGGAGCCGGCCGGGGGTGCCTGCGGGTCGGGTGCCCCCGGCCGGCCTGGATCCGACGGCGCTTCCGCGTGGCGTGTCTTGGACGTGGGTTGCTCGAACGACAGGCGCAATGAAGGGCCTTGGCGGTTCCGACTCGCGCTCGGCAGCGGGAGCTTCACCGCTTCCCTGTGGTTCCGCTATACCCGTGGGACGGGTGAGCAGCCCCTGCTGTGGGTGGGCGGCATCGGCGGCAGCCAACCCCAGTTCTGGCTGCGTGGCGAACCGGTGAGCAACCGGGTGCGCGGTCTGATGACTACGACGGCCGCTGGCACCACCTCGCCCTGCGCCGCGGTGGCGGACGGCTCGCCCTGTTCATCGACCGTGACCGCGGGCGGCTGACGTCCACGCTCAGCTGTGGCGAGACCCGCGGGGCGAACGCATCACGGCTACCAGGACGACGGTGACACTGATCAGCAGGGACCAGGCACCGAACTTCTCCACTCCCACGGGCTGCCAGCCGTGGAGCTGGTAGGGGTAGCGCCAGGCGCCCAGGTAGGTGGCGAGGTTCTCCGCGACCCAGAGGAAGAAGCCGATCAGGACGAACGACAGCGCCAGCGGCATCCGCCGGCGTACGCCACGGACGGTGAAGTGCGCGGAAGTGCCTGCGGTGACGGCCAGCAGGAGCCCCGCCAGGAGCCAGCGCGCGTCGGGCAGCCAGTGGTGGCTGAAGAAGTTGACGTAGATGGCCGCGGCCACGAGCGCTGTTGCGCGGGGGCGGTAGCGGACCAGTTCCAGATCGAAGAGGTGCCAGGCGCGGCAGACGTAGCTGCCCACCGCCGCGTAGAGGAACCCTCCGTACAGCGGGACGCCCGCGAACTTCAGCACGGCCGGTTCCGGGTAGCTCCATGAGCCGAGGGACACCTTCACCAGCTCGAAGGCCAGGCCGATCACATGGCAGACGGCGATGACGGCGACGTCCCGGCCGTTCTCCCAGCCGCGCAGCCAGAACAGCAGGGTGAGCAGCACACCGTAGGCGACGAGCAGGTCGTAGCGGGCCACGGGGAGGCCGGGCAGCAGGGTGGACGCGGCCACGCCGGACATCAGCGCGATGGCGAAGGCGCAGGACCGGGTCTGCGTCCAGGCGAAGTCGAGCAGCTGGCGGACCGAGGAGGCCAGGGGGCCTGTGGTGATGGTGGTGAGCATGATGTCCTGAAGGACGAGCTCCCGGCCTGCTCGGTTGCCGCCGGTGATGGGTGTCAGTACCAGTTCGTGTTCGTCAGGGCGTGCCCGTCGCACGCCAGCAGGGCCCGTGAGACACGGCCGCTGAGGTTGCTGCCGATCTTGGTGTAGGCGTAGTTGATGCCCGGGTCGACGGTCTCCGAGACCCAGCCGTCGGCGCGGCCCGCCCCGGAGTTCGAGCGTTCCAGCACCGCGGCGCAGTTGGCGCGGGAGTTCTCGATCCGGGCGAAGGAGCCGCACTTGTCGGAGTAGAAGTACTTCAGCGCCATGCCCTCGAAGGTCTTTGTCGGCCCGACCTGGCGGAAGGTCCCGGAGCAGCCGCCGACGGTGGGGTACTGGCCCTCGAAGCCGTAGGCGCCGTAGTTGCCGCCCGAGAACGACGCGGCGTGTGCGGTGAGCGGGGTGAGCGCCAGCATCGCGGCGGCGCCTCCCGTGGCCAGCAGGGTCTGGAGCGATCGGCGGCGCATGCGAGCCTCTTTCCGGGTCGGTGGTGGCACGGTCGTACCGGCGGTGACTGCCGTCCTCGGGACTCGCACCGCTTCGTCGTCAGGACCGTAGGGCGCGGCACCCCGTGTGCGGTACCTGAGAAGTCTCAGGGTGCCTGTGACCTCGGGTTTCCCTGGAGTTCCGGGCACTACGACAACGTGTGGGTCAACCTCGCCGAGGGATACGTGAGCGCCGTCTGCTGACCGCGGGCTGAGGGAGGTCCGGCGCCGGGGAAATCCCGTTGCGGCCGTCCTCTCCTCCCCCGGACCCTGAGCCCCATGGCCTACGCCCTGCGCCCCGCCGGCCGCACCGACGCGGCCGTCATCACCGCACTGCTCAACGCCGTCGACCGGATCGAGATCGGGCGGCCCGAGACCGACGTACAGACCGTCGAGGCCGATCTCAAGCACCCGGACATCGCTCTGGAGCACGACTCCTGGCTGGCCTACGACGGCGACCGGCTGGTGGCCTACGGACTGCTGTGGGACGAGTCGGGCGGTGAGCGCATCGACGTCGACCACTATGTGCTGCCCGACCACCAGCGGGCCGGTGAGCTGGTCCTGGACGCGATGACGGCCCGGGCGGCGGCGAAGGCCCGGGAGAACGGTGCGGCGAGGGCGGTGGTGCATCTGCACCTCAACGCCCGGCCCACGCTCGACACCGGGCTGATCGAGCGGCGCGGCTGGTACGTCGTACGCCGCTATCACGTGCTGCAACGCCCGCTGGACGCGGCCGAGGCCCTGGTGCCGGAGGCTCCGTCCGGCGTAGGGCTGCGGTCGTGCGCCGACGAGACGGACCGTGCGCGGGTGCATGCGCTGTATCAGGCGAGCTTCGCCGGGCACTTCGACTTCCAGCCACGTACGTACGAGCAGTGGCTGCGGGACATCGACGCCGACACGCTCGACTGGTCGCTGGTGTGGATCGTCGGCACCGAGGAGTCGGGGGACGTCGGCTTCCTCCTCGCCCGCGACGACCGTGAAGCCATGGGCTGGATCCGGAGCATCGGGGTGCTGCGGGAAGCCCGTGGCCGCGGTCTCGGAGGCCTGCTGCTGCGGCACGCCTTCGCCGCGTTCGCCGCGCGCGGACGGGACACGGTGGGGCTCGGCGTCGACACCGCCAACACCACGGGCGCTCCCGCCCTGTACGCGCGGCACGGACTGACCGTCCACTACGCCGTCGACACCTGGGAGGCGGTGCTCACATGACCGCCGGGGTCGACGCCGATGAACGTGCGGTCGTTGCAGCCCGCCTTACGGACGAACCAGCCCGGCTTTCTGCCGCCACCGTCGGCGTCAGGCCGTGGCCTGGTTCTCGGTGGGAGTGGGGGTGGCGGTGGGGGTGCGTCGGCTGTCGTGGCGGAGGGCCACGGCGGTCGTCAGGGCGCCGAGGCCCTCCCAGAGGCCCACGCCGAGGAAGCCGGTGGGGGCGCGGTCGCCGAGCACCGTGAGGGTGAAGACCGTGCAGGTCAGCAGGCGGAAGGGGACCGTCCAGCGGAAGAAGGCGGTCCAGTCGGACAGGGCGGCCAGGACGTAGTACACGCCCATGTTGAGCGCGGCCATGGAGGACGCGGTGAGGAAGGTCAGTGTGTGGTCGCCTTCCGCGCGCCCGGATTCCCCTGCACGGGTGAACCCCAGGGCGGTGAGGAGGGTGTCCGGGGCGATGAGGCCGAGCGTGCCCGTGGTGGCGGCGAGGACGCCGAACACGGCCATGGTCCAGCCGGATGCGGAGCGGGGCAGGAGTTGCATCAAGTCCTCCTTGAGATACGGGAGTTGGGGTTCCTGAGTGCTGCGTGCCATGCGCGTCCCGTGTGGAGGAGGACGGGGACCGCGGACGGTGGGTGAGGGCGTCCAGGGATGGCTCGGACGGCTTTCAGCGGGCCGGAAAACACTTGGACTGCGCTGTCGTCGTCGCGGGACACTTCCGCACTCGAACCAAACTCACACGGCCGTTGCGGCGCTGCCCCCTGCCCTCGGGCAGGCGTGGTGTGCTGCCGCAGGAGAAACACAGGGTTGGGATGAGTACGCCTCCATCGCGCAGGGTTCTGCCGGGCAAACGCTCGGTACTTCTCGCACTTCGCTACTACGGACGGGAGTTGGCCCGGCTCCGCCGGCTGACGGTACCCACGATGCTGCTCTCGGCGCTGGGCAACATCGGCATCAACTACATCGCGCCGCTGATGGTCGCCAAGCTGGTCGGCCAGATCGCCGAGGACAGGGACGTCACCGTCGGCTCGACGCTGCCGTACGTCCTCGGCTTCGTCGGTGTCCTGCTGTTCGCCGAGGGGCTGTGGCGGATCGCGCTGCACTGTCTGAACCGTCTCGACGCCCTCGGCATCGAGCATCTGTATGTGATCGGGATGGACGAGCTGTTCGCCAAGGACGCCGCGTTCTTCCACGACAACTTCGCCGGATCGCTGACCAAGCGCGTCCTGAGCTTCGCCTCCCGCTTCGAGCAGTTCGTCGACACGCTGACGTTCCAGATCGTGGGCATGTTCGTGCCGCTGACCTTCGGGGCGGTGGTGCTGTGGCGCTACGAGCCGCTGCTCGTGGTCGGGCTGCTGACGATGATCACCGTCACGGGGGTGTGCGTGGCGCCCCTCATCCGGCGCCGCCAGGCGCTCGTCGACGAGCGTGAGGAGGCGATCGCCCGGGTCTCGGGCCATGTCGCCGACAGCCTCATGAACATGGACACGGTACGGGCGTTCGCCGCCGAGCGGCGTGAGGCCACCGAGCACCGCTCCCGGGTCGCGGTCTCGCGGCGGCTCACGCTGCGGTCGTGGGACTACGGCAATCTGCGCATCGACACGCTGGTCGCGCCGAT
Source organism: Streptomyces sp. (assembly GCA_013362785.1). Taxonomy (GTDB): domain Bacteria; phylum Actinomycetota; class Actinomycetes; order Streptomycetales; family Streptomycetaceae; genus Streptomyces. The sequence goes on from JABFVM010000294.1 coordinate 34,702, forward strand.
GTCGGTGCTGACCAACGCGCTGGGGCTGCTGCTCGCGGTGACGCTCGGCGGGGGCTCGCACGGCGTGGAGGCGATCGTCGTCGCCTTCACGTACTACAGCAATGCGACGCGGATCATGTTCGAGTTCAATCAGATCTACCGTCGGCTGGAGAGCTCGATGACGGAGGCGGCGCAGTTCACCGAGCTGCTGCTGACACCGCCGACCGTGGTCGATCCGCCGGCGCCGGAGCCGCTGCTGCCCGGGGCCGCCCATGTCCGCTTCGAGAAGGTGGACTTCACCCACGCCGGTGGCCGGCCGCTGTTCGAGGGCCTGGACCTGGAGGTGTCGGCCGGGTCGAAGATCGGTCTCGTGGGGCGGTCCGGCGGCGGCAAGACCACCCTCACCCGGCTGCTGCTGCGGATGACGGACATCGACTCGGGCCGGATCCTGATCGGCGGTCAGGACATCAGCCGGCTGCGCCAGGCCGACCTGCGCGGTCTGATGGCCTATGTGCCGCAGGACCCGGCGATGTTCCACCGCACGCTGCGCGACAACATCGCGTTCGCCAGGCCGGACGCCACCGACGCCGAGATCCGGCGCGCGGCCGAGGCGGCGCACGTCACGGAGTTCGCGGACGCGCTGCCGCACGGCTTCGACACCATGGTGGGCGAGCGCGGCATCAAGCTGTCCGGCGGTCAGCGTCAGCGGGTCGCGCTCGCCCGGGCGATCCTGCGTGATGCGCCGATCCTGCTGCTCGACGAGGCGACCAGTGCGCTGGACTCGGAGAGCGAGATCCTGGTGCAGGAGGCGCTGTGGCGGCTGATGGACGGGCGGACGGCGCTGGTGGTGGCGCACCGGCTGAGCACGGTGGCCACCATGGACCGGCTCGTCGTCCTGGACCGCGGACGGATCGTGGAGCAGGGCAGCCATGAAGAACTGCTCGCGGCGGAGGGCGCGTACGCGAAGCTGTGGCAGCACCAGTCGGGTGGCTTCCTCGACGACAGCCCTGCGGAGGCCGAGGTGACCTGAACCGCGGGCGGTCCGGCGGCGGACGCGTTCCGTCGCCGGGTCGCCCGGGGGACGGTCGTTACCGGTGTGCCGCGCGGCGGCGGCGTACGAGCAGGACGGCGCCCGTGCCGATGCCGACGGCCGCTGCCGCCGCGCCCGCGACGGGCAGGGTGGAGCCGGAACCGGTGCTCGCCAGGTCGCCGGAGACGGTGGTCGAACTCGTGGAACCGGTCGTCGAGCCGCCCGTCGTGGAGGCACCGCCGGTCGCGGAACCGCCGCCGGAGGAGTCACCGGTGGAGCCGGAGCCGCCCGTGCTGCCCGCGCCGCCGGTGGAGTCCGAGCCGGAGCCTCCGGTGGAGCCCGTCGAGCCGCCGCCGCCGGTCGAACCGGTGCCGGTGGCGTCGAGCGTGATGGCGGCCTTGTCGTTGGCCTTGTTCTTGTCGAACGGCCGGGCCTGGTCGTCGAGCGCCACCGAGCCCTTGGCGCCCGACACCGCCTTGTCGATCTTGAGCTTGAAGGTGTACGTCTCCCCGTCGCCCTCGTTGACCCAGTTCTGGCTGATGCCGCACTCGTAGGTGCGCGAGGCGACCTTGTCGCAGTAGCCGTTGCCCTTGGCCACCGTCGTCCCCGCGGGCATCTTGACCAGGACATGGAGCAGCGGGACGCCCACCCCTCCTGAGCTGCGTACCCAGGCGGGGCCGGCGTTGGTGAACTTCAGCTTCAGGTCCACGGTGTCCCCCACGCGGCCCTTCAGCTGCGCGCCCGTGACCTGGAAGTCGGCGGTGTTGGCGGCGGTCAACGGCACCCGCTGCGCGTCCCAGTCCTCGTGCTCCGCGGAGCCGGGGGCGGCCGGGGTGGCCTCGGGCCGCTGGACCAGCTTGACGGCGGGGGCGGTGCCCTGCACGGGTTCCGAGGACGCCTCGTCCCCCGGGGCGTTGTTGTAGGCGGACACCGCCACATAGACAGTGTCGTACAGCGCGCTGTCGAGGGCGTCGACCGCCAGAGTCCTCTCGGGCGCGTAGACGACGCCGGGTTCCACCGTCTGGTCGAACTCGCAGACCGCCCGGGTGCCCTCCGGGATCTCGTCGAATCCCCAGACGTCCCAGACAAGGCAGTTGGAGGGCAGATCGGCGTGGCGCAGCCCGTGGGTGAGCTCGTACGACAGCCACACCTTGTCGAGGGCCTTGGCGCCGGTGTTGGTGAAGGTCGCGGGCACCTCGAAGGAGCTGCCGGGCTTCACCCCCTCGAACGGGGCTATCTCGCCCAGCACCAGTCCGGGGGCGGTGTCCTCGGCGACGGCGGGCGCGGCACCCAGCGAGATCAGGGCGACCGCGCCGATCGCGCCGGCGGTCTGTCGGAACAGGCGGTGGCCGGGAGCGGTGTGGGGCATGAGGTCCTCTGGTTAAGCGACGGTGACGGACGGATGAGCTGTGGGAGAACGTGAGTTCCCGTACAGCAGACGCCCGCCGCGGCCCAAGGGTTGTACGGGGCGAACGATTTTCCGAGTACCCGTCAGTTCCGCCGTGCGGGGCCCGTCATGGGGCGAGTCCGGCCTGGGCGCAGGCGGTCCGGAGCTTGCGGGTGCAGATCTGGTCGATCGTGTACACGCCGTGGTCGACGAGTGTCCGCCTGATGTCGCCGACCGTCACCGTTCTCGGGGTGAGCAGTACGGCCGGGATGTCCTTGTAGGTGGTGCTGTCCACCGTGGTCGTGGCCGTGTCCCGGACGTCCTCGCCGCGCCCCAGGGCGACGGCCATGTTGGCGGCCGCGGCGGCCTGTTCCGTGAACGGCTTGTACACCGTCATGTACTGCTCGCCCTTGACGATGCGCTGTACGGCGTCGAGATCGGCGTCCTGGCCGGTGACGGGGGGAAGCTCGCGGACACCGGCCGACTTGAGAGCGGAGATGACTCCCTCGGCGATGGAGTCGTTGGCAGCCAGGACGCCACCGATCCGGTCCGAGCCCAGGGCCGCGATCGCGGCGGACATGTTGGCGTGGGCGTTGTCGCTGCTCCAGGCCGCGGTGTCGTACGACCTGGCGATCTTCAGCTTGCCCGCGATGACGGACAGCGCGCCCCTGCGGAACCACGCCGCGTTGGCGCTGGTCGGATCGCCGTTCATCATGACGACGTTCCCGCCGCCCCTCATGGCCCTGAGCAGCGCCTCACCCTGGAGTCTGCCGATCTGCGCGCCGTCGAAGCTCACGAAGCCCGAGATCGGTCCTTCGGCCAGCCGGTCATAGGCGACGACCGAGGCCCCCGCCTGGCGTGCCTCCTGGATGGAGGAGCGCATCGCCTTGCTGTCGGTGGGGTTGAGGATCAGGACGCCGACCCCCTTGGTGATCATGGAGATCATCTGCTGTCGTTGCCTGACCACGTCGCCGTCGGCGTTGGCGTACCGCACGGTGCAGCGAGGGCACAGCTCCTTGAGCCGCCGCTCTATCAGCGGCTTGTCCCAATTCTCCCAGCGGGGGGTCACCCGGTTCGGGAAGAGCAGGCCGATGGTGAAGCTGTCCGTGCCCGCCTCGTCATCTCCCCCGCAGGCGGCCAGGGTCATCGTCATGAGTCCGGCGACGAGGGCCGCGGCGAACTGCCGGGTGCGGGTACGGGTGCGGTTCCTCATGGCAGGCCCCCTCGTTGCGTTCGGGGCTCCGGGTCCGCGGCGGCCGGTTCGCGTCGGGGCACGCGGATCTCGCTCCACACCTGCTTGCCGCCGGCCACCGGCACCGAGCCGAAGGAGTCCGACATCGCCTCGACCAGCAGCAGGCCCCGGCCGCCGGTCGACTCCCAGTCGACGATCACCGGTTTGGCGGGGGCCCGCGGCGAGGCGTCGCTCACGCTGACGCGCACCAGGTCCCCGCGCAGGATCAGGTCGAGGCGGACCGGGCCCTGGGTGTGCACCAGGGCGTTGGTGACGAGTTCGGAGACGACGAGCAGCACTCCGTCGGCCGCTTCCTCGACCTTCCATCCGCGCAGGGTGCGCGCGGTGAAGCGGCGGGCGTGCATGACGGCGTCGGGCAGCCGCCACACCACCCAGCCGGCCCGGATCGGCCGGGCCGTCATGCCGTCGTAGCGCAGCAGCAACAGCGCCACGTCGTCCTCGCGGCGGCCCTCGTCGCCGAGCAGGGCGTCGGCCATCCGCCCGGTGTCGGCCGGGTCGGCCGCGGCGAGCGCGACCCGGGTCCGGTCCATGCCCTCGTCCAGGGGCAGGTCGGCGGCCTCGACCAGGCCGTCGGTGACGAGGGCGAGGACCGTGCCGGGGGTCAGCGCCACCGCGGTCATGGGGAACTCCGCCTCGGCGAGCACACCCAGCGGGAGCCCTCCTTCGACCTCGACCTCCTCGGTGGTGCCGTCGGGGTGGCGGACCAGCGGGGAGAGGTGCCCGGCCCGGACGAAGAGGGCGTTGCCCTCCTCCATGTCCAGTTCGACGTAGCAGCAGGTGGCGAAGAGGTCGGTCTCCATGCCGACGAGCAGCCGGTTGGCGTGGGAGACGACCACGTCGGGCGGGTGGCCCTCCACGGCGTATGCCCTGACCGCGGTGCGCATCTGGCCCATGATCGTCGCGGCTCCGGCGCTGTGCCCCTGTACGTCACCGATGACCAGGGCCACCCGGTCCTCGGAGATGACGATGACGTCGTACCAGTCGCCGCCGACCTGGAGTCCGCGCCGGGCGGGCAGATAGCGGGCGACGGCCGTCCCGCCGGGCAGTTCGGGCAGGCGCCGGGGCAGCAGGCTGCGTTGGAGCATCGTCGCGAGCTCCTGCTCGGCGTCGTAGGCGTGCGCCCGCTCCAGGGCCTGCCCGATCAGGGCCGCGGTCGCGGTCAGCACGGACCGCTCCTCGGCGGCGAACTCGTGCGGCTGGTCCCAGCCGACCAGGCACACGCCGACGATCCCGCCCTTGGCGGGCAGCGGCAGGACGGCGAGGCCGCCGGCGCCGATGCCCGCGAGGCCCGGTTCGAGAGGGGTACCGGCGGGCCACAGGTCCATCCGGCCGTCCCGCAGGGCCAGTTGGAGGGTGGGCAGGGCGCGCACCGAGGCGTCGGGCCACTCCGAGCGCCACTCGGAACTCCAGGTCTGCGGCCAGGCAGCGGGGGTCGGCGGGTCGAGCACGATGACCACCAGCCGGTCCTCGCGCAGTTCGGCGAGTGCCACGCGGTCGGCGGCCAGCGGTTCGCGCAGTGCCGTCACGACCACACGGCCCACGTCCTCGACGGTCGTGGCGTCGTCGAGCGCGGCGGTCAGCCACTGGATCCGGGAGACGTCGTCGGCGCTGCGGCGCTGCACCGCGGTCGCCGTCACCACGCCCAGCAGTCGCTGCGGCCGGTCGTCGGAGCGCGCCGCCACCCGGCACCTCAGGGTCAGCCAGCGCACCTCGCCGGTGGGATGGCGGACCCGGAACTCCAGCTCCCGGCGGGCGAACGCGGGGATGGACGGCTCCAGGACCGACATCAGCGCGTGCATGTCCTCCGGGAGGGCGTTGGCCAGCAGGGTGTCCGCCTTGCCGTCGAAGTCGTCGGGCGTGATGCCGACCAGTTCGAGCAGCATGTCGTCCGCGTCGATCACGCCGGTGTCCGGCTCCAGGACGAAAGAGCCGACGCGCATGGTGCGCAGGGCGAGGCCGAGCAGCGAGGGCGACGCGGGCCGGTCGGGTCCGGCCCGCAGGACGGCGGTGACCGCGTCGGCGTACCGCTCCAGAAAGCGCTGCTGCTCGGTCTCGAATCCGTCGGCGGAGGCCCCCACGACCACGAGGCAGCCCAGCCGTCCGCCCTCCGTGCCGAGGGGCAGCGCGCCGAGTGACAGCTGCGCCGCCGCCGGTGCCGTGCCGCCCTCGTAGGCGGCGAGGGCCGCGGGATTCAGCCACAGCGGCCGGCCGGTGCGGTAGGCCTGCGCCGCGGGTGAGCCGCCGGGCAGGGGCAGGTGCTCCGGCAGGGTGTACGGAGTGGCGGCGTGTCCGGGCCGGGAAAGGGCGTGCCCTGGCCGGGATACGGGCTGTCCGGGCGGGGATACGGAGAGACCGGGCTGGGAGGCGGTGAGTCCGGGCTGGGGCGCGGGGTGTCCGGGCTGGGACGCGGGCAGTCCGGGCTGGGACGCGGGCAGTCCGGGCTGAGGCGCGGGCAGTCCGGCCGTCTCCACCAACCGGAGTTCCTGCTCCCCGGCGCCGGGGACGTAGACAGCGGCCAGCGCCGCTCCGGCGAACGCCAGGGCCCGCTCCCCCGGGGCGACGGCCTCGCGCGCCGGAGGCGGTGAACCGGTGCCCGCAGCCCCGGCCTCCGATGCCCTTAGCTGCGAGACGCCGGCCCGGGCACGGCCGTCATGAGGCATGTCCGCACCTTCCTCCTGCCCCAGGCCACAGGTGCCGACAGACTGAGATCGGGGCGCTCAGCTACCAGCGTCTCATATGCGGGCAAAGCAGACAGATCCATTGGGTCCGCCTCCGGTCGAGCGGCGGTCGAGCTCCGGTCGGGCTCCGGTCGGGCTCCGATCCGAACGCGTTCGCAGTTCATCCCGGCCGGTGCCACACTTACGGCATAGTCGATATGCCCGCATTTCTTGCAGTATTTTCCGCCCTCCTCACCCCGCGAGGTGAAGGAAAGGGAGGTCTCGCACATGAAGGCCTGCGTACGGGGGGCGGTCGTAGCTGTGACCGCGGCCGCCGCGCTCGCGGCCTGCGGGGACGGCGGCGGAAGCGACTCCGGCGGGGGCAACCAGCCGAGGATCGGCGTGCTGCTGCCGGACTCCACCACGGCCCGCTGGGAGACGAACGACAGACCGATGCTCGACCGGCAGATCAAGGAGCTGTGCGCGGACTGCAAGGTCGAGCACGCCAACGCCAAGAACGACGTGGCCATTCAGCAGGCCCAGATGGAGTCGATGATCGCCGACGGGGTCGACGCGATCCTGCTGGTGGCCGTCGACTCCAAGTCGCTGCGCCCCACGGTCGCGAAGGCCGACGAGGCGGGCATCCCCGTCATCGCCTACGACCGCCTCGCCGAGGGCCCCATCTCGGCCTACGCCTCCTTCGACGGCGAGGAGGTCGGCAGGCTCCAGGGCAGGGCGCTGCTCAAGGCCATGAGCGACGAGGCGACCGGGGACCGGATCGTGATGATGAACGGCGATCCCAGCGACCCCAACGCGGTGTCGTTCAAGAAGGGCGCCCTGTCCGAGCTGGAGGGCAAGGTCGAGATCTCCAAGGAGTACGACACCCGCCAGTGGAGGACGGAGGTCGCCAACATGAACATGTCCGGCGCCATCTCCGCACTCGGCGCGAGCAACATCGACGGGGTCTACGCCGCCAACGACGGCCTCGCGGCCGGCAGCATCTCGGCTCTCAAGGCCAACAAGGTCGACCCGCTGCCGCCCATCACCGGCCAGGACGCCGAGCTCGGGGCGCTGCGGCGCATCCTCGCCGGCGAGCAGTACATGACCGTCTACAAGCCCTTCGGCCCCGAGGCGGCCGCCGGTGCCGCGCTGGCGGTGGCCGCGGCCCGCGGCGAGAGCTTCGACAAGGTCGCCCCGGACCGGGTGCGGACCAGCACGGGCAGCACTGTTCCGGCGGTCCTGCTCACCCCGATCACCATCACCGTGGACACCATCGACGACACCGTCGTGAAGGACGGCGTGTACACGGTCCAGCAGATCTGCACCCCCCAACTCGACGCCGCCTGTGCCAGGGCCGGACTCACCTGACCGGCCGGTTCGGGGCGCCGGACCGGCCGTGGGAAGGAGATGGTCTTCGTGCCGAGTCCCCCCTTGCTGACGCTGCGCGGCGTGTGCAAGCGCTTCGGGGTCGTCCAGGTCCTCAACGACATCGAGCTGGAGATCCGAGCGGGGCAGGTCGTGGCGCTGCTGGGCGACAACGGGGCCGGGAAGTCCACCCTGGTCAAGGTGATCTCCGGAGTCGCCCCGGCGGACAAGGGCGTCATCGAGTGGGAGGGCCGGCCGGTCCAGATCAGGCGCCCGCACGACGCCCGGAACCTCGGCATCGCCACCGTCTACCAGGACCTCGCGCTGTGCGGGAACCTCGACGTCGTCGGCAATCTCTTCCTCGGCCGGGAGATCCGCCGGTACGGGTTTCTCGACGAGGTCGAGATGGAGCGCCGCACCAGTCATCTGCTGGAGCGGCTGACCCGGGGGGTCCCCGATCTGCGGGCCCCGGTCGTCTCGCTGTCCAGCGGTCAGCGGCAGACGGTCGCCATCGCCCGCTCGCTCCTCGGCGAACCGCGGGTCCTCCTCCTGGACGAACCGACGGCGGCGCTCGGGTTCGAGCAGACCAGCGAGGTCCTGGACCTGGTGGACCGGCTGCGCGACCGGGGTCTCGGGGTGCTGCTCATCAGCCACAACATGGGCGATGTGAAGGCGCTCGCGGACCGGGCCGCGGTGCTGCGGCTGGGCCGCAACAACGGCTTCTTCGATGTGAACACCGCGTCCCAGGAGCAGATCATCGCCTCCATCACCGGCGCCACGGAGAACGTGCCCCGCCGGATGGCGCACCGGGAGGCAGGGTGGTGAAAGGGATGGAAAGCAGCGCGGACAGCACACGGACCGCACCAGCCGCGCCCACCGCCGGGCCCCGCCGGCCGTCCCGCCGAGCGGCTCTCGGCGAGGTCCTGGAGAGCGGCGTCGCTGTCCTGCGGCGCAAGCTGAGCGCCGGCGAACTGGGCTCGCTCCCGGTCGTCCTGGTCCTCGCCGCCGTCTGGATCACCTTCCAGTCCCTCAACAGCAGCTTCCTGTCACCCCGGAACCTGTCCAATCTCAGCGTGGACATCGTCGGTACGGGCCTGATCGCGGTCGGCATCGTCTTCGTCCTGCTGATCGGCGAACTGGACCTGTCCGTCGGGTCGATCAGCGGGCTCGCCGCCGCGGTCTTCGCCGTGCTCAACGTCAACAACGGCGTGCCGGAATGGCTCGCGCTCATCGCGGCGGTACTCGCCGGCACCGTCGCGGGAACCGTCCAGGGCTACTCCGTCGCCAAGACCCGGGTGCCGGCCTTCGTCGTCACCCTCGCGGGGCTGCTCACCTTCAACGGCGTCATGCTGTACATCCTCGGCACCAACGGCACCGTCAACCTCGACGAGACCGGGCTCGTGGCCAAGCTGACCAGCCACTACTTCACCAACGACGCGGCCGCCTACGGCCTGGCGGCGGTCGGCACGGGCCTGGTCTTCCTGGTCTCCCAGCAGGACAGGCGGCGGCGCCGGATGATGGGCATGCCGCACCGCTCGCTGCAGGGCATCGTGGTGCGTACGGCGATCCTCGCGGCGGTCGCGTTCACCGCCGCCTATCTGCTGAACCGGTTCCAGGGGCTGCCGCTCGCCCTGCTGATCTTCCTCGTGATGGTGGCCGGTCTCGACATCGTGCTGCGCCGCACGCACTACGGGCGGCAGGTCTACGCGCTCGGCGGCAGCATCGAGGCGGCCCGGCGCGCCAGCCTCAATGTGACGGGGGTGCAGACCGCGGTGCTCGCCGTCTCCGGCACCATGGCCGCGATCGGCGGTCTGTTCCTGGCCTCGCGCATCACCTCGGTCAGTCAGGGCGCGGGCTCGGGCCTGCTGCTCCTCAACGCCATCGCGGCGGCCGTCATCGGCGGCACCAGCCTGTTCGGCGGGCGCGGCACGACCTGGTCCGCGGTGCTGGGCATGCTGGTCATCCAGTCGATCGCCTCGGGCATGGTGATCACGGACACCCCCACCGCCGTCCAGTTCATGATCACGGGAGGAGTGCTGTTCGCCGCCGTGGTCATCGACGCGCTGGCGCGGCGCTCGCAGGAGGCGCACGGGAGGGCGTGAGAGACCGGCGGGCGGAAGGACGCGTCGCGCGTCCGCGCATCGCGTCGCCGGTCCCGCCGCCGTCAGGTCGTCACACCGTCGTCAGGCCGTCACGCCGCCGTCAGCCCGTCACGGCATCGTCAGCTGGTGAGGCCGCCGTCAGCCCGCGCGGCCGTGGTCAGCTCGTTGCGGCCGGCCCCAGCGGCAGCGCCGCGAATGTGTGCCGCTCCCAGAGGCGCCGCGAGGCCTCCTCCGGATACGCGGCGACCGTGGGCTCGGCGTCGAAGAGGCGGACGAGACGGCTCTCGGTGCCGTAGGCGGGCCAGCCGGGGTCGCCGGTGCGGGCGAACGCGGTCCAGGCGGCACGGAAGCGGGCCGAGAGGGCCTCGGCCTCCGGTGTGGGCCCGGGCCCGATCAGCATGGCGCCGAGCCCGTCGTACACGCCGAAGGCGAGGGGCACGTCGAGGGCGTGGCAGGCGCCGAGGACGCCGCCGTTGGCCGGGGCCGACCAGGTCAGCTCGTACAGGTGCGCCCGGCCGCCACCGGCCACCTGGGCCTCCGCCAGCCGCAGCGAGGGCATACGGAAGAGCCAGTCGGACTGCACCAGTTCGAACAGGTACTCCGCCGAGGCGCCCGGGAACGCCGCGCGATAGGCGCTGTCGGCGTCCGGCACCGGTCCGAACAGGCCCAGCGTCATCGACGCCAGCCGCTCGTCCACCTGGCCGAGCAGTCCGCCGAGCATCATGAAGAGGCGGAACTCGTCCCGGTTGTGCCCGGCGATCAGCTCGACGTCGCGGGCGGCGCCGCCTGCGAGGGCCTCCCACGGCGTCGCGGTGAGCACCTCACCGTCGACGACCGGCGAGTACGGGGTCGGGGTGAGGGCGACTGGCCCCCACCGGTGGACGTACTCGCGCATCCGGGCGCTCAGCGCGGCGCTCGCCTCGGTCAGCTTGCGCGGGTCCAGGCCGGACAGGTCGGCGGCCGTCGGACGCAGCCCGAGCTCACCGGTCAGGGCCTCGGCGATGTCCGCGGCGAGGGCGTCCGAGAAGAAGGTGCCGGGCACGCTCTGTGCGATGGCGCGGTGGAACAGGCCCCGGGCGCCCGGCATGGCCATCAGCGCGGCGATGGAACCGGCGCCGGCCGACTCGCCGAACACGGTGACCTGGTCGGGGTCGCCGCCGAAGGCCGTGATGTTCTCACGTACCCACTCCAGTGCGGCGATCTGGTCGAGCAGCCCGCGGTTGGCGGGGGCGCCCTCGATCCGCAGGAACCCCTCGACGCCGACGCGGTAGTTCAGGGTGACGACGACCAGATCGCCTTCACCGGCGAGGCGGCCGGCGTCGTACGTGGGGTTGTCGGCGGAGCCGAACTTGTAGGCGCCGCCGTACAGCCACACCATCACCGGGCGTCGGGCCGCCGGGTCCGCCTCGGGCGTCCAGACGTTGACGGTCAGCCAGTCGTCGCCGCCCGGACCGGGGTCGGCGGGAGCGTCCTCGGGGCCGAACGGCTCCTGCGGGGGCGGCGGGCCGAACGCGAACGCCTCCCGGACGCCGTCCCAGCGCTCGGCAGGCCGCGGTGCCGTGAAACGCGCCGCGCCCACCGGGGGCTGCGCGTAAGGGATGCCGCGGAAGACCGCGAGAGCGCCCTCGCGGCGCCCGCGGACCGTACCGGCCGCTGTACCGGCCTCCGGGAACTCGGCACTGCTCATCGATGACTCCTTGGGAGACTCCGGGAGACGCACGGCTCAGTAGCTCAGCCCAACCATTGTGAACCCTAGTTCACCCAACGAACATGCGCCATGGGCCCCTTCACTCGGCGCAGCAAACACCCTCGGCCGCCGCGCCGTGACCCGTGTCGAGCCGGCAGAAGCAGGACGCCTCGACCGGTACGTCCGCCAGCGCGACGGCGAGCCGCAGCTGCTGGGCGACCATCTGCGCCTCCTCGATCCGGCCCAGCCGCATCAGGCACTCGTGCAGGCCGTGCAGGGACCAGACGTTGCCGGGGTGCTGCAAGGCGCGCGGGAGGGTGCCGTCGAGACCGAGGTCGGCCCGGTAGACCGCCTCGGCCTGCTCGACCCGGCCTTGTTCGAGGAGGAGGGCGCCGTAGGCGTGCCGGGTGGGCTGCATCCAGCCCCACGGTTCGTCGTAAGGGAGGTTGTCGTCCAGCTCGATGGAGCGTTCCAGGGCGGCGAAGGCGGCCTCGTGGTCGCCCTTGCGGTACTCCAGTTCGCCGTCGAGCATCGCCGAGGCGATGGCGAGGATGTCGGCGCAGGTGTTGTTGAACAGCATCCGCGTCTCGGGGACGCGGGCGACCGCCTCGCGGAAGAGCCGGCGTTCGGCCTCCGCCTCCGGGACCCGGTGGGTGGAGGAGAGGGCGACGCCGCGGGCGTAGTGGATCATCGCGGTCGTCACGCAGTACAGCTCGGGGTCGGCCGGCAGCGGCAGGTCCAGGATGTCCTCCCAGCGGCCGAACCGGATCAGGGCGTGGACCCGCATGGCGAGGAAGCCCTCCAGCCAGTCGGCCATGGGCGGGCTCGGCACGCGCAGCAGGTCCTCCGGGATGGACGCCTCCAGCTGCGCCGCGGTGTCGAGGGCTACCCGGGACTGGCCGAGGAACATCGCGCCGTAGATCTTGAAGTGGTAGTTGTGCGAGCGGTACAGGGTGTAGAAGTTCATCGCCCCGGCCCGGCGGTGGTACTTCTCGTCGGCCTCGATCGCCCGGGTGTTGTCCGAGACCACCCGCCGGTAGTCGCCGCAGAGCACCTCCAGGTGCGAGGGCATGTGGTGCAGGTGCCCGGCGTCCGGGACCAGGCCGCGCAGCCGGTCGGCGACGGGGAGGGCCAGCTCGGGGGTCGGGGACATCTCCATCAGGTGGATGTACAGGTGGACGACGCCCGGATGGTCGCGTCCCGCGTCGGTGGCGAGGGCGCGGTCGAGGACGGCCTTGGCCGCAGTCGTGCGGGCGCCTTCGGCCGGCTGGCCGGTCCTGAGGTCCCACAGCTGCCAGGGCGTGAGGTTCATCAGGGCGTCGGCGTACAGGGTGGCGATGTCCGGGTCGTCGGGGGCGAGCTCGTAGACCGCGCGCATGCTGTCGGCGTACGGCGCGTTCCAGACCGAGCAGTCCTTCACGGCCTCGGCCTGCGGGTAACGGGCGCGCAGGGCGGCGATCAGCGCCTGTTCGACGGGGGTGGCGTTCGCGGCCTTCTCGTGCGCCAGCTCCACGGCGGCGTGGGTGCGGTCGACGGTGTGGACGAGTTCCCGGTCGTCGAAAAACTCCCAGGGCTTGTTGTAGTTCGGGCCGAGGGCGTAGGCGATGCCCCAGTGGGCCATGGCGCAGTCGGGGTCCGCCGCGGCGGCGGCCTCGAAGCAGGCGACGGCCTCCTCGTGGTGGAAGGCGTACGTCCAGTTCAGCCCCCGGTCGAACCAGAGCTGGGCCTGGGCGGAGGGCGTGGTCACGGCGCGGGTGTGGGTGCCGAGGTCGTAGTAGTCCATGGGCTGTCTCCTGCCTGTGGTGCGCCGGCCGGCCTGGTTCCGAGTCTTCCCGAGAGCACCTGCCCTGCCGACTCCTGTGCCGGGTCCCGGTGCGGACTGGCCGGAAAGCTCCGGGCCGGTGAGGCCGCCGCGGTCGGTGCTGTGCGGGGCTCGCATCGACAACGGGGCGGGCGGGCGCGCGGTTTCGGGTTCGGGCGATGCCGGGGGTGCGGGAGCGGGTCGGCGGGGTGCGGGGCTCGTCCCGCGCCTGCTCGCGCGTCAGGGGGTTCACGACGGCCGCTCGCACACCCCTGGTCAAGCCGCCCAGGTGCGGGCAAGGTGCGTCGTGGCGCATTCTTGCTGTGTCGCACGCGTGATGGCGTACGGACGAGGTAGGGCCGATGACTGGGAGCGCCGAGGGCGCAGAGCGGATGCCCGGCAGGCTGGCGGCGTTGCTGATCGATGCCTCGGCTGAGGCGATCAGCGCGGCCGGTGGCCACGCGGGAGGGGTCTATCTGCGCTCCGGCACGCCCGGACTGCTCCGTCTGGCCGTGCTGGAGGGGTTGCCGGGCCCGCTGTTCCGCCCGTGGTGGCGGCTGCATGTGGACCGGCCGTTTCCGGTCGCGGACGCCTATCGGCTGGGCGTCGAGGTGGTGCTGCCGAACGCGACGGAGACGATGCGCCGCTATCCGCAGTTCGCCGCCGGGCTGCCGTTCCAGTTCGGGTCCCTGCACGTGCCCGTCGCGGGCAGGTCGACCGTGTTCGGTGTGCTGACCGTGCTGCGGCCCTCGGCGCCGGACGCCACGGAGCTGCTGGCCGAGCGCGAACGTCTGGCGCGGCTGGCCGAGGAGCTGGGCGTGGCGCTGGAGAAGCTGGAGGACGAGGACCCGTCAGGGGTGTCCTGGGAGGGCGGGCCGGAGTGCGTGCGCCCGCCGGCCGGCCCACCGCCCGCCGGACGTCTTGGACGGTTCTCGTGGGATCCGGTGACGGGCGACGTGACGGCGGACGAGCGGCTGGACCTCGTCCTGGGCCGGGCCGCCGGGGAGGCCGACGGCACGGTGGAGGCGTTCGCGCGGGCCCTCGCCCCGGACGACGCCGAGCGGATCCTTACGGCGCTGCGGGAGGCGGCCGGGGGCCGGTCACCGGCGTTGCCGCTGTACGCGCGCGCCGCGGACGGTGCGCTGCGGCTGGTCGAGGTCTGGGGGCCGTACGACGACCCGGCCCGGCCCGGCGCCGAGGCCGTGCGGGGGGTCGTCCTCGATCCAGGGCCGGGCACAGTGGCGGACGCGGCGGCCGATCTGCTGCCGGAGGGTGTGTTCTGCCTGGACCGGCTGGGCACGGTCGTCTACGCGAATCCGCCGGCCGCGGCGCTGCTGCGCAGGCCGCGCAACGAGCTGCTGGGCCGGCCGCTGTGGGAGGGCGTGCCGTGGCTGAACCAGCCCGCCTTCGAGGACCATCTGCGCGGGGCGCTGCTGTCCCCGGACCCGGTGCACTTCCATGTCCGAAGACCGTCGGCCCACGGGCGTGAGCCCGCCGCCGCCCGGTCGTACGCGGGCGACTGGCTCGCCCTGTCCGTCTACCCCGGTCCGGACCTGCTGACCTGCACGCTCCGGCCGGGACACCGGATGGCGGACGGCCCGTCCGGCGTGCCCGACGCGCTGGCCGCGCCGGAGACGCCTGGGACGCCGTCGCTCGCTCCGCTGTACCGGCCGATCGTCCTCGCCATCGCGCTGACGGAGGCGGTCACGGCGCGGCAGGTGTCCGCCGTGGTGATGCGGGAGCTGCTGCCCGCGTTCGGCGGCCGCCGGCTGGCGATCTACCTGCTGCAGGAGCGGCATCTGTTCCTGGCCTGGGAGTCGGGCTTCCCCAAGGGGTTCCTCGCGCCGTTCGACGGGGTGGGGCTGGACGAGCGGCTGCCCGGGGTGGAGACGCTGACCAGCGGGCGCCCGCTGTTCTTCGACTCGATGCAGCAGCTGGCCGACGCCTATCCGGGTATCGCGCTGGACGCCACCGAGGGCGCCCGCGCCTTCCTGCCGCTGATCGCCTCCGGACGCTCGGTCGGCTCCTGCATCCTCGGCTTCGACCGGCCGCGCAGCTTCAGCTCCGAGGAGCGTGCGGTGCTGACCGCGCTGGCCGGGCTGATCGCGCACGCCATGGAGAAGGCGCAGCGCTACGAGAGCGAGGCCGCGCTGGCCCGCGGGCTGCAGCAGGCGCTGCTCCCGCGGCGGCTGTCGGAGCATCCGCTGCTGGAGACCGCGGGGCGCTATCTGCCGGGCACCCAGGGCATGGAGGTGGGCGGGGACTGGTACGACGTGGTCGCCGCCGGGGACGGGATCGCGCTGGTGATCGGCGATGTGCAGGGGCACGGGGTGCAGGCCGCGGCGACCATGGGCCAGCTGCGCAGCGCCGTGCGGGCCTTCGCCGTCGGGGACCGGCCGCCCGACGAGGTGATGAGTGGCACCAACCGGCTGCTCATCGACCTCGACCCCGGGCTGTTCGCGAGCTGCTGCTACATCCGGCTGGATCCGGTCACGGGTGTGGCACGGGCGGCCGTGGCCGGGCATCCGCCGCCGCTGCTGCGCCGCCCGGACGGCCGTACGCATGTCGTCGACCTGCCCGGCGGCGTCGTGCTCGGCGTGGATCCGCGGGCCGACTATCCGGTGACGGAGCTGCGGATGGAGCCCGGGGCCGTGCTGGCGCTGTACACGGACGGGCTGGTCGAGCGGCCTGGTGTCGACATCGACGACGGCATCAGCGCGCTGCGGGTGGCGCTGGCCAGGGCCGGTGCCCAGCCCTCCCCGGCGGGCGGCGCGCTGGCGGGCGTGGCCGACAAGCTCACCGCGACGGCCCGGCACACGGCGGACCGCCCCGACGACATCGCCCTGCTGCTCGCCACCCGGCGTGCCGCTCCGCTGCCCGGGAAGTGAGAGCGCGCGGGCTCCGGGCGAGCCGTGCTCCGGCGGCCCCTGCGTCGTCGTAACCCTGTGGCGGACACGGGAGTTGCCCGGATTCTGTGGATCACTCCCGTGATCGTCCCCTGGGAGAGGGGGCGGGTCGTGTCACGGTCCGTGACGTCTCTCGCCTCCTGGGGCGCGGCAGTGTAGACATGGGCACATGGTCCGACTATTGGGTCGATCCGGGGCCCGGTCGGCCCGACTTCCCAGCGGTCAGCGCGCACGGCGTACGCCCGACCGCGCCCTCCGCGTGCCCGTACACGGAGCGCCGCCCGACGCGCCCGACGACGAGCCGGACAGCGGCCGGTTCTCCGCGCTGCGGTCCGCCGTGACCGGGCGCAGTGTCGCCGGGCAGGTGTTCCTGCTGCAGGTGGTGATCGTGCTGCTGCTGGTCGTCGCCGCGGTGGTGGCGCTGGTGCTGCAGGTGCGGTACGACACCACGCAGGAGGCCCGCCATCGTTCGGTGGCCGTGGCCGAGTCGTTCGCCAACGCGCCGGGCACCCGGGAGGCGCTGGACAGCCCCGACCCCACCGCCGTGCTGCAACCGCGGGCCGAGGCGGCGCGCGAGGCGACCGACGTGGACTTCATCGTCGTCATGAACACCGACGGCATCCGCTACACCCACCCCAAGCCGGACCGCATCGGGAAGAAGTTCGTCGGGACCATCGAACCCGCGCTGGCCGGGAAGGTCGTGGTCGAGGAGCTCACGGGCACCATCGGCCCGCTCGTGCAGGCGGTGGTGCCCATCAAGGCGCCCGACGGGAAGGTCGTCGGGCTGGTGTCGGCCGGCGTGACGAAGGCGACCGTCGGCGGCACCGCGGACCGGCAGCTGCCGCTCGTGCTGATCACCGCGGCCGTGGCGCTCGCCCTGTCCACCGGGGGAACCGCCCTGGTCAGCAGACGGCTGATGCGCCAGACGCACGGCCTGGGGCCGCACGAGATGACCCGCATGTACGAGCACCACGACGCCGTGCTGCACGCCGTCCGGGAGGGTGTGATCATCGTCGGCGACGAGCGGCGGCTGCTGCTCGCCAACGACGAGGCACAGCGCCTGCTCGACCTGCCGGAGGACGCCGCGGGTCGCCGGGTGACCGAGCTCGGGCTCGCGCCCGACACCGCCGAGCTGCTGGACTCCGGACGGATGGCCACGGACGAGGTGCACCTGGTCAAGGACCGGCTGCTGGCGGTCAACCAGCGCCCCACCTACCTTCGGGGCCGCCCGTCCGGCAGCGTCGCCACACTCCGCGACTCGACGGAGCTGCGCGCCCTGTCCGGCCGGGCGGAGGCGGCCCGCGAGCGGCTGAACATGCTGTACGACGCCGGGGTGGGCATCGGCACCAGCCTGGACGTCACCCGTACCGCCGAGGAACTCGCGGAGCTGGCGGTGCCCCGGTTCGCGGACTTCGCGACCGTCGACCTGTTCGAGCCCGTGCTCGGCGGCGGGCAGCCGGAGGCGGTGACCGGGCTGCGGCGCACGGCGTCCAGCGGGGTTCGCGAGGATGCCCCGCTGTACCCGGTGGGCGAGCAGATCCGGTTCGTCGACTCCTCGCCGCAGGCCCGTGCGCTGCACGGCGGGCAGGCCGTGATGGAGCCGCGGCTGGAGCAGGCGCCGGGCTGGCGGGCCCAGGATCTGGAGCGGTCGGCGCAGGTCGTCGAGTTCGGCATCCATTCGCTGATCGCGGTGCCGCTGAGGGCGGGGTCCCTGGTGCTGGGCGTGGTCAGTTTCTGGCGCTCGCAGAAGGCCGTGCCGTTCGACGCGGATGAGGTCGAGCTGGCCGAGGAGCTGGTCGCCCGGGCCGCGGTGTCCATCGACAACGCCCGCCGGTACACCCGCGAGCACAGCATGGCGGTGACTCTGCAGCGCAGTCTGCTGCCGCGCAGCCTGCCCGAGCAGAACGCCCTGGACATCGCCTACCGGTATCTGCCGGCGCAGGCCGGTGTGGGCGGCGACTGGTTCGACGTGCTGCCGCTGTCGGGCTCGCGGGTCGCGCTCGTCGTGGGCGACGTCGTCGGGCACGGCCTGCACGCGGCGGCCACCATGGGCCGGCTGCGTACGGCGGTGCACAATTTCTCCGCCCTGGACCTGCCGCCGGACGAACTGCTCGCGCTCCTCGACGAGCTGGTCGCCCGGATCGACCAGGACGAGGCGCAGGAGAGCGACAGCGCGCCGGTGACCGGCGCGACCTGTCTGTACGCGATCTACGACCCGGTGTCGCGGCGGTGCGCCATCGCCCGCGCCGGGCATCCGCCGCCGGCGCTGATCCGGGCGGACGGCGCCGTCGAGTTCCCCGACGTACCCGCCGGTCCCCCGCTGGGCCTGGGCGGGCTGCCGTTCGAGACGGCCGAGCTGGAGCTGGCGGAGGACAGCCGGCTGGTGCTCTACACGGACGGGCTCGTGGAGGATCGCGACCACGACATCGACCAGGGCCTGGAGCTGCTGCGCGACGCGCTGGCCCGGGCGGGCCGCTCCCCGGAGGAGACCTGCCAGGCCGTACTGGAGGCCCGGCTGCCGGCCAAGCCCAGCGACGACATCGCGCTGCTCGTGGCGCGTACCCGGGCGCTCGGGTCCGACCAGGTCGCCGAGTGGGAGGTGCCGTCCGATCCGGCGGCCGTCGCCCAGGTGCGCTCCGCCGTGACCGGGACGCTGGAGGCGTGGGGGCTGGAGGACCTGTCCTTCACCACCGAGCTGATCCTGAGCGAGCTGGTCACCAACGCGATCCGGTACGGCGGTGACCCGATCCGGGTCCGCATGCTGCGCGATCGCACCCTGATCTGCGAGGTCTTCGACAGCAGCAGCACCTCGCCGCACCTGCGCTACGCGGCGATGACGGACGAGGGCGGCCGCGGCCTGTTCCTGGTCGCGCAGCTGACCGAGCGGTGGGGCACGCGGTATCTGCCGGCGGGCAAGGTGATCTGGGCGGAGCAGCCGCTGCCGTAGCGGCGGCTGGTGGTGCGGAGCCGGTTCGTACGGCGCCTGTTCGCCGGGCTCCGTTTGTGCATAGGTACGAACCTTTGACGCGACCGGTGCCCATCACGTCCGGCTTCTGATAGGAAACCTTCCTATCAGTGATGTACGGCCAACTCCCCACCCCCCACCACCATTTGGAGCCGCCGTGAAGCACCCCCCGCACACGTCGCGCCGCACACTCCTCGCCCTGATCGGCGCGTCCGTGGCATCCGCCCCGCTCCTGAACGCCCCGCACGCGGCCGCGCTGCACGCCGCCGCGGGACTCGACGACCCGGCGAAGAAGGAGATCGCCATGAAGCTGGTGTCGAGCGCGGAGAACTCCTCGCTCGACTGGAAGGCGCAGTACAAGTACATCGAGGACATCGGCGACGGCCGCGGCTACACCGCCGGCATCATCGGCTTCTGCTCCGGCACGGGCGACATGCTCGACCTGGTCGAGCTGTACACCGACCGCCGCCCCGGCAACGTCCTCGCCCGGTATCTGCCGGCGCTGCGCCGCGTGAACGGCACCGACTCGCACGAGGGGCTCGACCCGAACTACCCCGGCGACTGGGCCCGCGCCGCCCAGGACCAGGCGTTCCGGCAGGCGCAGAACGACGAACGCGACCGGGTGTACTTCAACCCGGCCGTACGCCAGGGCAAGGCCGACGGCCTGCGGGTGCTCGGTCAGTTCGCGTACTACGACGCCATCGTCATGCACGGCGACGGCACCGACCCGACCAGCCTCCGCAGCATCCGCAGGCGCGCCCTCGACCGGGCCCGGCCGCCGGCCCAGGGCGGCAATGAGGTCGCGTACCTGAACGCCTTCCTGGACGCGCGAGTGTGGGCCATGAAGCAGGAAGAGGCGCACAGCGACACCAGCCGCGTCGACACGGCCCAGCGGGTGTTCCTGCGCAACGGCAACCTCGACCTCAACACACCGCTGGACTGGAAGGTGTACGGGGACAGTTACCACATCGGCTGACCGGAGCTCGTCGGTTGCCGTACCGCCCGCGCGGTGCGGCAACCGGGGGTGCGGCGATCGAGGGCCCGAACACCCCATAGAATTGGTTTATGAGCTCATAGGTCGGACCCGCGTACCGACTTAGGCTTGCCTTAGTTTAGGCTTCCCCTTCGAGACGATCTATCGCCCCTCGAAGGGAACCTGATCATGCCCCGCCCCCTGCGGGTAGCCATCGTCGGAGCCGGCCCCGCCGGGATCTACGCCGCCGACGCGTTGCTCAAGTCCGAGGTGGCCGCCGAACCCGGTGTGTCCATCGACCTGTTCGAGCGCATGCCCGCTCCGTTCGGACTGATCCGGTACGGCGTCGCCCCCGACCACCCCCGCATCAAGGGCATCATCACGGCCCTCCACCAGGTGCTCGACAAGCCGCAGATCCGTCTCTTCGGCAACGTCGACTACCCGAACGACATCAGCCTGGACGACCTGCGGGCCTTCTACGACGCCGTGATCTTCTCGACGGGCGCGACGGCCGACCGCGAGCTGCGCATACCGGGTATCGACCTGGACGGCTCGTACGGCGCGGCCGACTTCGTCTCCTGGTACGACGGCCACCCGGACGTGCCGCGCACCTGGCCGCTGGAGGCGGAGAAGGTCGCCGTGCTGGGCGTCGGCAACGTCGCCCTCGACGTGGCCCGCATCCTCGCCAAGACGGCGGACGAGCTGCTGCCGACGGAGATCCCGCCGAACGTCTACGACGGCCTGAAGGCCAACAAGGCGCTGGAGGTCCACGTGTTCGGCCGCCGTGGCCCGGCGCAGGCGAAGTTCTCCCCGATGGAGCTGCGGGAGCTGGACCACTCCCCCAACATCGAGGTCATCGTCGACCCCGAGGACATCGACTACGACGAGGGCTCGATCGAGACCCGGCGCGGCAACAAGCAGGCCGACATGGTCGCCAAGACCCTGGAGAACTGGGCGATCCGCGATGTCGGCGACCGCCCGCACAAGCTGTTCCTGCACTTCTTCGAGTCGCCCACCGAGATCCTCGGCGAGGACGGCAAGGTCGTCGGCCTGCGCACCGAGCGCACCGCCCTGGACGGCACCGGCAACGTCAAGGGCACCGGCGAGTTCAAGGACTGGGACGTCACCGGCATCTACCGCGCGGTCGGCTACCTCTCCGACAAACTCCCCAAGCTGCCCTGGGACATCGACTCGGGCACCGTCCCGGACGAGGGCGGCCGGGTCGTCCAGGAGTCCGGCGAGCACCTGCAGTCGACGTACGTCACCGGCTGGATCCGCCGCGGCCCGGTCGGCCTCATCGGCCACACCAAGGGCGACGCCAACGAGACGGTGTCGAACCTGCTGGACGACTTCGCGAACGGCCGTCTGCAGACGCCGGGTTCGCCCGAGCCGGAGGCCGTGGAGGCGTTCCTCGCCGAGCGCGAGATCCGCTTCACCACCTGGGAGGGCTGGCACAAGCTCGACGCCGCCGAGAAGGCGCTGGGCGAGCCGCAGGGCCGTGAGCGCGTGAAGCTCGTCGAGCGCGAGGACATGCTGCGGGAGAGCGGCGCGTAAGTCACCGACGACGGCGTCGCGCACGACGGCCGAGAGGGCCGGGGCCCGGGGGTTCGCTCCCCGGGCCCCGGCCCTCTCGATATCGGCATGCCTGCCATGATCGCCG
This sequence comes from Streptomyces sp., assembly GCA_013362785.1. Taxonomy (GTDB): domain Bacteria; phylum Actinomycetota; class Actinomycetes; order Streptomycetales; family Streptomycetaceae; genus Streptomyces. The sequence goes on from JABFVM010000294.1 coordinate 56,466, forward strand.
CCTGTTAGCGTCCCCCGGTGTTCTCACTCCTCGAACCCCCTGTCCTCACCCGGCTGCGCGACGCGCGGCGGGTGCTCGTCGCCGGTGCGGGCGGCGGTTTCGACGTGTACGCCGGTCTGCCCCTGGCCCTCGCGCTGCGGGCGGCCGGCAAGGAAGTCCACCTGGCCAATCTGTCGTTCGCGGACCTGTACGGGCTCGCGCTCGACGTGTGGGTGGACCGCGACGTCGCGGCGATACGCCCTGACACTCCTGCCCGCGGCGACTACTTCCCCGAGCGGACGCTCGCCCAGTGGCTCGCCGGGCAGGACCTGCCCGACACGGTGTACGCGTTTCCCCGCACGGGCGTGCAACCGCTCCGGGAGGCCTATCGCGCCCTCCTGGCGCATCTGGGCGGCGTGGACGCCGTCGTGCTGGTCGACGGCGGCACCGACATCCTGATGCGCGGCGACGAACACGGGCTGGGCACACCGGAGGAGGACATGGCCAGCCTGGCCGCCGTGGCCGGGCTCGACGAGGTCCCGGTGCGGCTGGCGGCATGCCTCGGGTTCGGGGTGGACGCCCATCACGGCGTCAACCACTCCCTGGTGCTGGAGAACCTCGCCGCGCTGGACCACGAGGGCGGCTACCTCGGCGCGTTCTCGCTGCCGCGCCACAGCACCGAGGGCAGGCTCTACCTCGACGCGGTGGAGCACGCCCAGCGGTGCACGCCGGACCACCCGAGCATCGTCCAGGGGTCCGTGGCCGCCGCCCTGCGCGGCGACTTCGGGGACGTACGGTTCACCGAACGGACCAAGGACAGCGAGTTGTTCATCAACCCGCTCATGGCCCTGTACTTCTGCGTCGACGTGCCCTCCCTCGCCCGGCACAACCTGTATCTCGACCGGCTGGAGAACACCGCGCTGATGCGCCAGATCAGTTCGGTCATCGCGGAGTTCCGCGACGAGCTCCCGCGCCAGCGGCCACCGCGGGCCTACCCGCACTGACACGCCTTTGTCTCACATTTCGGTGAAGTCACCGCAGCACGCGTGCGCACTGCATACACTCCAGATCTTCACGCAAGCTCCACACAGGGGGATGTTTCTCCATGCGCATACGCATCGCCGCCACAACTGCCGTCGCGACGGCCGCCCTCGCCGGACTGTCCGCCGTACCGGCCCACGCCACCGAGTACTCGTCCGCGCTGAAGATCAAGGGCATCCAGTACGACGCCCCCGGCCGCGACTCCAACAGCTGCTCCACCGGCAACACCGACGAGGAATACCTCACGATCAAGAACTACTCGTCGAGCGCGACGGTGAACCTCAAGGGCTACGTCGTGCGGGACGCCAGCAGCACCAACAAGTTCGTCTTCACCGCGAACCACTATCTGCAGCCCGGGGACTACGTGAAGCTTCGCGGCGGCCACGGCACCGACTCCGACAGCAAGAACGTCGTGTACCGCGACAACTGCAACTTCCTGTGGAACAACGACAAGGACACCATCAAGCTGTACAAGCCCTCGGGCGCCGGCGCCGACCTGCACTCCTACACCAAGAGCGGGTCCGACCCCGACGGCAACGGCTACATCAACTACCACGGCTGAGCCGGACGCGAGGCATGAGCAGGACCCGCCCCAATGCGGATGGTGGGCGGGTCCTGCTCACCGAGTCATTGTCATGACCGGACGCGGCGCGGACCACGAGTGAGCGGCGGCCGGGCTGTGCGGATCGCGCACACCCCGTGTGCGGACCCCGCCGGTTTGGCAGCCACCTGCGGCGACGATACTGGTACAAGCACGTACCTCCGCCCACAGATGGACCCATGCCCAACTCCTCCAGCGCTCGCCCCACCATCCCGCCCTCGGTGTGGCTGGCCCGTGGCCGCCACCTCGGACCCGCCGCACAGGACGTCCTCCGGCTCAGCCTGCGGCACCGCAAGGACAGCGGGGACATAGACGACTTCCAGGAGTTGCCCGAGACCGAGGGCGCCCGGCACTTCTACTTCGAGGCCCGGTGGCGGGTCGCCGGTTCGGTGACCGTGCGGGCCCGGCTGACCGTCGAGCACGGCTCCGGCAGCGGTCAGGAGTGGGTGCTCGCCGCGGAGGCGGAAGCCCCGTGGGACCCGCGCTGGCCGTCGCCGGCCGCTCTGTTCTGGCCGCAGGAGCCGGACGCGGCCTGGGACCACGAGCCGGTCACGGGCCTGCGCCTGCGGGACATCAACCCCCTGCCGCAGGACGACAAGGCCGTACGGCACCTGTTGCGGGATTCCGCGCGCGACGGGTGGACCATCCATGTCGTCGTCCACGAGGCCATGACCCCGGACCAGCGCGGCCGTACACCCCTGGCCGGGATGCTGCCGCCGAGCGTGCGGCACCGGGTGGTCGAGCACCGGGCCGCGCCGAGCCAGCTGCGCGTCGTGAACTGGGCCCTGCGGGACCTCGGCGTCCAGGTGCCGCGGGGCGGTGCCGTGGTGCTGTCCGGGACTCCGGCGCCGTCCGACTACGACGTGGACGACTTCACCGTACGCAGCGTCTTCCTGGACGGCTCGGAACCGGCCGAGCTCATCCACGCCGTGACACGCCTCGCCGCGTTGCCGCGCCCGCTGCCGGACGGCGGCGAGGAGGCCGTCACCACGCTGCGGGAGGACTGGCGGCTGCTGACGCTGGAAGAGGAGCTCGAACGTGAGCGCGCGCTCGTGGCGATGTACGCCGAGGCGCTGGAGGCGATGACGAAGTCCCGCGACCTGTACCGGGAAGCCGCCGAACAGGCGCACACGGCCCTGGCCGCCTACCGCGAGTCCGCCGACGCCGTCCCCGTACCCCGCCCCCAGCCGCCCGCCACACCGACGGCCTCCCCACTCCAGCAACTGACCCGCACCTTCGAACGCCTCAAGAGCTCCACCCGCTCCCGCAGAACCGCCTCCGGCACGGACGGCGCGGGGGCGAGCACAGCCGTCGAGGAGCAGCCGGAGCAGCCGGAGACGTCGGATCGCTAGCCCGTTGGAAGGGATACGGGAACCGGCCTGCCCGGTCGTGCGCCCAAGAGGCGTACGGCGGCTGCGAAGGGGTCGTACAGGCGTGTACTACGTCTGGCGTGTTCCCTTTCGGTGCGTGGATGTACGGTTCGCGCGCCTGCGCAGGCAGGTGGGCGAACCGGTTATGCGTCTTCCGTCCTGACGGGTGGTTGTTTGCTCCTGGTGACGGCCGTCATGCAATGCACACGCCGCAATCGGGAATCCGACCTGCAGTGCGTGTGGTGCGCACCGACGGCACAAGGAGGGTCCGTGGACTCGACCACCACACTGATCGTCGTCGCCGTGGCCCTCGCGGCCGCCCTGCTCGCCGTGGCCGTCGCGGTGCTGGTGCGGCTCGTGCGGACACGGCGCACGCTGCGGCGCGCCGGACTGCCGACCGGGCCTCGGTGGGTGTTCTGGGGTGCCCTCGCCTATTTCGTGCTGCCGACCGATCTGATGCCCGATCCGGTGTATCTGGACGACATCGGCGTGCTCCTGCTGGCACTGCGTTCCTTGCGCCGTTCTCCCGACACGGGGCGGCCCGGCCCCGTTGATTACGGAAAGTAAGGAAACCAACCACGCGTTCGATTCGTTTAAGTAAGTGGGAAGCAAAGGGCGTCGGCAGACCGAGGGGCGGCGCTGGGTGACCAAGCTCGTTCGGAGCGCACCTGTAAGGGAGAGACGATGCAACCGTTCGCGCTCAACTATGCACGGCCGGCAGCGGAGTTGGAGGTCACCGCTCCGTACGTCTATGACTCCGGGCTGCAGTTGAACGTGCTCCGTGACGGGCGGATAGCCGCCAGTGATCATGCGTTGCTGCGGGAACTGGGGACCACGACTTCCACGGCCGGCTCGAAGACTCACTTCGACGACTGAACACAGGCCGGCGACAATGACCGTCTTGATTCTGACGAACGAAGAGGACGTGACCGCCGACATGGTGGTCGTGCACCTCAACGCGTCCGCCGTTCCGGTGGTCCGGCTCGATCCCGCCGATCTGACCGGCGGGGTCGCGCTGTCGGGTGAGTATGTGCACGGCGCGTTCCGCGGACATCTGTCGGCCGCGGGACGGCTGGTGAGCATCAGCGGGCTGCGGTCCGTCTGGATACGCCGGCCGGGGACCGCGGCGTCCCGGGCTGCGGCGCCGTCGGCCTGGCTGGCGGAGGAGGCCGGGCAGGCTCTGTACGGCATGCTGCGCAGCTGTGACGCCCGTTGGATGAACCCGCCCGACGCGGCCGGCCGGGCCCGGTACAAGCCGTGGCAGTTGCGGCTGGCCCAGCGCTGCGGTCTGCCCGTCCCCGCGACGCTGATCACGACGTTCCCGCAGGCGGCCCGCGAGTTCGCCGAACGGTTTCCGGATCTGGTGGTCAAGCCGGTGTCCGGCGCGCATCCGCAGGATCCGCCCCGGGCGGTGCCGACCAGCAGGGTGGCCCCGGACGCGGACTTCTCCGCCGTCGCGTTCGGTCCCACTCTGCTGCAACGGCGCGTCGCCAAGCGGGCCGACATCCGTCTGACCGCGGTCGGCGAGACGCTGCTGGCCGCCCGCCGGGCGACCGACGCCGACGCCGAGGTGGACGTCCGCTTCGACGGGTCCGGGGCGCCGTGGCATCCGGTGGAGACGGCGCCCCGCGTCGCGGAGGCCGTCCGCGCCTATCTGCGGGACGCCGAACTCGCCTACGGCGCCTTCGACTTCGTCGAGGACTCCGACGGGACGTGGTGGTTCCTGGAGTGCAACCAGTCGGGACAGTTCGGGTTCATCGAGGTGGACACCGGCCAGCCGATAGCCCGCACCATCGCCGAGTGGCTCGCCCGGCCGACCTTCGGGCAGGAGCCGTCCGTCAACGGGGCGAGCGCCAAGAGCCTGTGAGGAAACCCCCGCTCTCCGAACGGACTGCGGGGGTTTCAGGCTACTAAGGCCACCTGAGCGGGATCAGCGCTGCGGGGGCCCGGGGGGCAGGGCGCTGCGCTGCCAGGTCGGGGGCGGCGCGGCCTGGCGTAGGGGAGCGGGCGCGTTGCCGCCGGACAGCAGCGGCTGCATGGCGAACTCGACTTCCCTGCTGACGCGTTCGGCCTCCCTGCGCACCTGGGTGGGGATGTCGCCGCGCTCCGCGATCAGCCGGTCGTAAATGGGGGAATCCTGGAACACCCGTCAACGCGCCTTTCCTGTCGTGGCCCTGTGTGCATTTTGGGCACGGCTGTGGAGTCTAGGCGCCGACGCACACTGAAGTACGAATTCTGCCAGAGTGCTTGACGGCGGACGAACGGACCGCAGGGCGCCGACGCAGTACCGTGCGCCGTCCGATCCCCCGGTCGGGAGCCCCCTCCCCGGGGTCAGGCACCGGTGGTCGAACCGGGCCGCACGATCATCAGGACGGTGACGGTGGCCCACAGGAGGTTGAAGATGCCGGTGAACATGGCGAGTTGCACCGTGGCGGAGCGCTCGACGGTCCGCTGGGCGTCCAGTTGGTCGAGGAGCTCCTCCTGGCGGGGCAGGACGAAGGCGACCAGGATCCCGGCGGCCGCGGCGGTCAGGGCGATGGACGTGATGAGCCAGCCGCTGCCCAGGACGCCCATCGCCAGGGCGGTGGCCACGCCGAGGACGGGGACCGACACCCCGATGCCGGCGTAGACGCGGCAGATGCGGTGCAGCAGCCGGACGGTGCCCACCGCCACGGCACCGTCGGCCACCGGGACGCGGCGCGCCGCCGGTGGGAACATGCTGGCCGCGACGGTGACGGGGCCGACGGCGACGATGGCCGCCAGGACGTGAAGAGTGAGCAGGATCTTGGTCATCGGGTGCTGTCGGTCTCCGTGTCGGCATGGGAATCGGAATCGGCCCCCGGGCTCGGCTCGCGCGGGGCGGCCTCGCCCACGTTAGGGATCTCCTCGGTGATCGCACAGAGGCTGAAATGACAGCTTCCAACGGGTTCTCGCCAACGGTGACGACCGCCACTTCACCGCCATCTCACAGCCACCTTCCCCACTGACCTGGGCTTCTGGGGATGGCGGGAATCTGCCTAAAGTGCAGTCATGCACACCGTGGCGATCCTGGTTCTCGACAATGTGGTGCCGTTCGACATGGCGACGCCCTTCCAGATGTTCGGCTGGACGCGGCTGCCGGACGGCCGCCGTCCCTACCGGGTCCGGCTGTGCGCCGAGTCGCCGGAGGTGCCCACGGAGGGCTTCGCCCTGCGGATCGACCGGGGGCTCGACGGGCTGACGGACGCGGACACGATCGTCGTGCCGGGCTGCGACGACACGGGGCCGCTCTCCCCTCGCGTGCTGGCGGCCCTGCGGCAGGCGGCGCAGGCCGGCACGCGGATCGCGTCGGTGTGCGTGGGCGCCTTCGCCCTGGCCGAGGCCGGACTGCTGGACGGGCTGCGCGCCACCACCCACTGGATGGCCACCGACGAACTGGCCCGGCGCTTCCCCCGCGTCGAGGTCCAGCCGGACGTGCTGTACGTCGACAACGGGCAGATCCTCACCTCCGCCGGCGCCGCCGCCGGACTCGACATGTGCCTGCACATGATCCGGCGGGACCTGGGCTCGGCGGTCGCCGCGCACACCGCGCGCATGGCCGTCGTACCGCTGGAACGGGAGGGAGGGCAGGCGCAGTTCATCGTGCACGAGCACCCGCCGGTGCCGCGCGGGTCGGCGCTCGAACCGCTCCTGGAGTGGATCGAGGACCATCTGTCCCGGGACATCACGCTGGCGGAGATGGCGGAGAGCGCGGGGATGAGCGAGCGCACCCTCAGCCGCCGTTTCCGCGAGCAGACCGGCACCACCCCGCTGCAGTGGCTGCTGCGGGCGCGCGTGCGACGGGCCCAGTATCTGCTGGAGAACAGCGACCACCCGATCGAACGGATCGCCCGGCAGGCGGGCTTCGGCTCCCCGACGGCGTTCCGCGAGCGCTTCCGCCGGGTGGTCGGCACGACGCCGCACGCCTACCGCTCGGCGTTCCAGGGCAGGACCCCGGTCGGCGCCGGTCAGCGCCCAGAAAAAGGCGTAGACCCCCGGGGTCCAAACGGCCTGGGAAAGGGCCTAGTCAATACCGGTGAAGCGTCACCATCGGTCACGGTGGGATAAATCACCCGAGTCCACATGGGCGGTTCGCAGTTGGACAAGGTGTGTCGATCCTCCCCAAGGACGGTGTACACCCATGAACTACTCCAGCCGTTTCCTCTGCGCCCTCTACATCGCCACGAGCGCCGGGCTCGCCTGGACCACGGTCCTCGAAGTCCAGTACGGCCCCGCGTGGGCCGCGTGTCTGTTCGCCGCCGCCAGTCTCGTGCCGCTCATCGCCGTCGTACGGGAGACCGTGATCGGGGAACAGCGGCGGTGGCTGCTGGAGCTGGTCGCACGGGTGGGGCGGGGCAGCGACGCCGCCGAGGCGATCGTCCGGGCGGAACTCGACTCGGCGTGCTGCGAGCGCTGGTGGACCAGCCTCGGCAGCGAGCACGACGTGACCTGCCGGCACGGGATGCCGCGCAGCAGCAGCGCGGCGTGAGAGAGGTCGACGAGCGGGCCACCTGGCTGCTGTAGGGGCTGCTCCAATTAGAGTGGTCGCTTCAGCAGCTGATCGTTCCCGCGTGGGCGAGCGCCCTGTACGACCGGAGAGGCACCCCATGACGAGTGCGCAGACGACGCGCAAGAAGCGTGCGAACGGGGTGGAGTCACGGCAGCGGATCCTCGACGCGGCCGTGGAGATCGCCGGTGAGCGCGGCTACGACGGCACGTCCATCGCGGCGGTCAGCGCCAAGTGCGGGTTGCCCGCCAGCTCGATCTACTGGCACTTCAAGGACAAGGACGACCTGATCGCCGCGGTCATCGAGCGCAGCTTCGAGTCCTGGCTCACGGCCGTCGAACTGCCCGGCGACGACGTCGGCACGCCTCTGGAGCGGGTCACGGTCATGGCCGCGAACGTGGCGAGGTCACTCATCGGCACACCGGACTTTCTGCGTCTCGGCCTGATGCTCGCGCTGGAGCGACGGCCCACCGAGCCCCGCGGCCGCACGGTGTTCCTCCAGGTCCGCGCCACCACCCACCAGAAGATCGCCGACGTGCTCACCGCCCTGTTCCCCGCCCTGCACGCCGACGACGTGGACACCCTCGCGACCTACGCCGTCGCCGGCGCCGACGGGCTGTTCGTCCACCGAGAGGTCACCGGCGGCTCCGTCGACCTGGTGGCACTGTTCGAACTGCACGCACGGCTCGTCCATGACGCTGCGACCCGGATGGCGGCGGCGCGCTGATATCGCGGCATTTCCCGTCGCACTCTTTCCAGCAGCTTGTCGCTGCGGTCGGTGCCGAGGCGGATCCGGCAGGTCAGCGGGCGGCGGGCGCAGCATGCCGAGGCCGGTGACCATGGCCACCCAGAGGAGGAGGTCGCTGCCGGATACGTTCATCGGTGGCTGTCCTCGTCGTGTGGGGTGAGGGTCGGCGGGGCCGGTGCGGGCGGGACGAGGGTGCCGGGCGGGGCGAACAGCCCTCCCGCGTACGGATCGAGGTCGACGTCCTCGCTCGGCGGACCCTGCGCGGTCGGCTAGCGCACGCACCCCGAGGTCGGCGTACGCCCGGAGAATCATGCCCGCTCGTGCTGCCGGCGGGTTGATCCGCGCGGATGGGCGTGCCGGACTCCATGTCCGCCGCATGATCCGTCAGTTTTGGGGCTGGGCCCCGAACACGGGGCTCCGCGACGGGTGACAGTGCTGTGGGAGACATGTATGGAGTGGTTGGTCTCGCTGGTCGGTGCCGGGCTCGTCATGGTCAGCTTGCGGGACCTGTTCCACACGCTCTGGCACCCCACCCGCCACGGCGGCCTGAGCCGCCTCGTGATGACGGCGATGTGGCGACTGGCCCGGCGCTTTCCTGTGCGCAGACGGGTGGTCGGGCTCATCGGACCGCTGGCCATGGTGACGGTGGTGGTCATGTGGGCCGGAACGCTCATCATCGGCTGGGCCATCGTCTACTGGCCGCACATGCCGGAGTCGTTCGCCTTCTCCCCCGGTTCCAAGGCGGCACAGGAGCCGGCACTGCTCGACTCCCTTTACCTCTCGCTCGTCACTGTGGCCACGCTGGGCCTGGGAGACATCGCACCCGGCGCGGGCTGGCTCCGTCTGGTCTCACCGCTGGAAGCCCTCGTCGGCTTCGCCCTGCTGACGGCCACGGTCTCCTGGGTGCTGGAGATCTACCCGGCGCTGACCCGCAGGAGGGTCCTCGCCATCCGGCTGGCGCTGCTGCGCGACGCGGACCCGACGACCGGGCAGCTCGACTCCACTGCGGGAGCCCTGCTACTGGACAGCCTGGCCACCGAAGTCGTACGCGTCCGTATCGACTTCACTCAGTACGCCGAGGCGTACTACTTCCATGACGGCGAGGACCACTCGTCCCTGGCCGCCATGGTCGGCTACGCCGCCGCACTTGCCGAGCGCGGGCAGGGAGCGCGACGGCCTGAAGTACAACTGGCCGGTGAACTGCTGGCCGGCGCGCTGGCAGACCTCGCCGGCATCCTTGACCAGCGTTTCCTCCATACGGGAGGCCCACCGGCGGAAGTGTTCGCCGCATACGCCACCGACCATGGCCGTGGCCGAGCGCAGCCCTGAGTGACGGCAGTGATCCTCCGAGACAGCCGGCGCCCGTCTCCCGGCGGCACCAAGTGGCCGACATGTCGGCGCTCCCTTGTCACACGGGGATGAAATTCCGTTCCGGAGGACTCAACTCCCCCACAGTCCAGGGTGATTCGCTCAGACATTCGGCTCCGCGCTGCCATATTCGACAACCACTTCGGAGGTGGTTGTGACCATGGAGGAACGCATCACCGACCTGGCCCGCCGCCGCGAGCAGGCCCTGGTGCCGGGCGGCGTGAGGAGGCGCGGGGAGTTCGGGGCCCGGGAGCGGGTCGAGCGGCTGGTGGACAAGGGGTCGTTCACCGAGACGGGTCTGTTCGT
>JABFVM010000578.1 GCA_013362785.1 Streptomyces sp.
GTGTCGATGCGGTAGCCGACGCCCGGCACGGTGGCGATGATCCAGGGTTCGCCGAGGCGTTTGCGCAATGCCGAGACGGTGATGCGCACGGCATTCGTGAACGGGTCGGCATTCTCGTCCCACGCCCGCTCCAGCAGCTCTTCGGCGCTGACGACACCGCCTTCGGCGGCGACGAGGACTTCGAGCACGGCGAACTGTTTCCGGGTGAGCGCGACATAGCGGCCGTCGCGGTGGACCTCGCGGCGGAACGGATCCAGCCGCAGACCTGCGATCTCCCGCACAGGCGGCCTGTTGTGCGCGCGTCTGCGGTCGAGTGCTCTGAGTCTGAGGGCGAGTTCCTGCAGCTCGAAGGGCTTTGTGAGGTAGTCGTCGGCGCCGAGACCGAACCCGGAGGCCTTGTCGTCGAGGCGGTCGGCGGCGGTGAGCATCAGGATCGGCAGGCCGCTGCCGGAGGCGACGATGCGTTGGGCGATCTCGTCACCGGACGGCCCTGGGATGTCGCGGTCGAGGACGGCGATGTCGTAGGCGTTGATGCCCAGCAGTTCCAGAGCGGTGTCGCCGTCACCCGCGAGGTCGGCCGCGATCGCTTCCAGGCGTAGGCCGTCGCGGATGGCTTCTGCCAGATAGGGCTCGTCCTCGACTACCAGCACACGCATGGTCTCGATGCTACGAGCCGGCGCATATCGTCGGCATATCGAAATCCCGATACGTGCCGACAACAGCATGCCGCCTTGCCTGGAAGCATGCCTCGAACCCCGCCATCCGCACGGAAATCGCCTCGCCGGATTCACCGGCTCCTTGTCATCGGCCTGTTAATTGGCCTGTTATTCGTCGTAGCGGCGATCGCCGCGGCTCTCGGCCTCCGGTCGCAGAATGCGTCATCCTCCTCGGCCGCCCCCTCCGTGAACCCTCCGCGCAGTGCGCACCCTGGTGCGCTCGGCGAGGCAGGCGGTGCCGTCCCCGACGGTGTGACGGTGTTCGACGACGGCTATCCCGCCGTGGCCAACCTCCGGCCCGATCTGCTCCGGGCGCTGCGAGCAGCCGCGACGGATGCCGCCGAGGACGGCGTCAAGTTCTACGTCAACAGCGGCTGGCGTTCCCCGGAGCGGCAGAATCAGCTCCTTCGTGAGGCGGTCTCGAAGTACGGCTCGGAGGACGAAGCCGCCCGCTGGGTGGCCACCGCGGACACGTCTCCGCACGTGTCGGGGGACGCGATCGACATCGGGGGTTCCAATGCCACGGTGTGGCTGTCCGGCCATGGTGCGCGGTACGGGCTGTGCCAGATCTACCGGAACGAACCCTGGCACTACGAACTGCGCACCGATGCGAGCGATCGTGGTTGCCCACGCATGTATGCCGACCCCACCCAGGACCCCAGGATGCAGCAGTGAGCGGCTTGGCCTGGTTCACTCGTCGGGCGCCTCCAGCCAGAAGCCCGCGCGGGTGCGCCAGAGGTCGAGCAGTGCCGTGTCGCCCCGGGTCTCGATGGAGGGTGCGGGGCGCCGGTAGAAGTACAGGAGCAGGTCCTTCACCGAGCCGCGGGCCGTCGCGGTCGCGTGGTCGGCTCCGGGGCGCCAGTGCGGGCACCTCCCGGTGAGGTCGACGAGCCATGCTCCGGCGTCGGTCGCGTCGAAGTGGAGGGTGCGATCGGGGGCGAGCAGGTCGGGCAGGTCCGGCCGGGGCTCGAAGGCCTCCGGGAAGGTCGAGTACTCCAGCCACTCCTCGACCGCCTCGACGGCGAGGTCGGTCTCCAGCGCGAACTCCGCGCCGGACGCCTGTGCCGCGTCGGCGCGGTGCACGACGGTCTCGTAGGTCATCCGCCGGGCCCAGAACGCCACCGGCGCGGCCCCGTCCTCCGAGGGATTCCAGGCGTGGGCATCGGGTCCGGCGGTGCGGAGGGCGGCGCTGAGGCGTTCGGCGCCTTCGAGGAGCCAGGGGATCAGGAACGACTCGTCCTCACTGGTGTAGGCGGACAGGTCGTTCACCTGGTCGTCGGGGATCGGGCCGGTGGCCCGGGTCCGTACGATCTCCTCGGCCCAGCGATGGTCGCCGCCCACGTGCCGCAGCAGCTGGCCGAGGTTCCAGCCGGGGCAGGAGCGCACCGGCGCGGTCATGTCCGCGCCCCGTACATGGGCGGTGAGCCGTTCGGTCTGGGTGACGATCTCTTCGCAGTGGCGGTCGAAGGTCAGCGAGGTCATCGCCTCATGATGCCGCAGGGCGGAGAACCGCCTTGTCGGTGGCCTCGGATACTGTATGCCGCTGAGCAAGATCGGAAATCAGGGGTGGGGAGAGATCACGATGCTGGTGGGGGCGAGACGAGTCCGCAGAGGGCTGGCCCAGGTGGCCTTGCTGGCCGGGGTGCTGACGGGCTGTTCGGAGGGGGCGGAGGACGACTCGAAGGCGTCGTCCGGTGCTTCGGCGTCGGCCGAGGCGGCGAGCGACAGCGGTACGGCGGTGAAGAGCGGCGGCACCATCGGCGGCGCCGGGTCGGCCTGCGAGCTGCCGGTCACGTTCGACATCGCCCAGTACTGGGAGGCGGAGGCCGTCGAGACCGGGGCCGACGAGGAGAAGGCGGCCGACGGCGGCAGCGCTTCCGCCGATCCCGAGAAGGCCGAGCTGGCCGAGGAGATCGCCGACGCGCTGCTGCACCAGGGGCCGGTCACGGCCGCCTGCGAGGTCGACGCCAAGCCGGCGGGCAACATCGGCTTCCTGCGCATCTGGACGGGCAAGCCGGGCGGCGACGACGCACGCGCCGTACTGGAGGCTTTCGTGGCGGCGGAGAAGAACACCAGCAAGGCCAAGTACAGCTCGTTCAAGTCGAATGGCCTCTCCGGAGTCGAGGTGAAGTACCTCTTCACCAGCAAGCTGCTGGAGGAGACGAAGGAGGAGTCCGCCCTGGCCGTCACCACGAAGAAGGGGCCGGTCGTCATCCACCTCGGCGGGATGGACACCGAGGAGCACCAGCAGATGCTGCCGGCCTACGAACTCGCCAAGCGGACCCTGCGGGTCGGCTGAGCGACAGGTGCCGGTGTGTCCGGCGCGGGCGGAGAAGATGCCGCGCCGGACACGCGCCCCGGGGTCGGCCGGAAGGCCGTCCAACCGCCGGAGTCAGGACGCCGTGCAGGAGCCGATCACGGGGGCCGTGGCGGTGCCGTTCTTCATGACGGTGAAGCCGAAGCTCGTCGACGCACCGGCGGCCAGGCTGCCGTTGCCGTTCGGGCGCATCGTCATCACGTTGCCGCTGCTGTCCCAGCTGGGCGAGCCGTTCCAGGTGGCGGAGACCTTCTGCGGGTTCGTCACCGTGACGGTCGTGGTCCAGTTGCTGATGGCCGAACTCCCGGCGGTGATGGTGACCTTGCCGTTGAAGCGGTCACTCCACTCCTCGGCCTTGCTGTAGGTGGCCGTGCAGGCGGCGCCCGGTGTGCCGCCGCCGGAGGAGCCGCCGAGCGTGGTCAGCACCGCGTTGTACGCGGGCTTCTTGGTGTAGTTGCCGTCGAACAGCAGGGGCGTTCCGCCGGGGCGCCACGAGTACTTGTCGGTGACACCCCAGACGGTGATGCCGGTGCAGCGCGAGACGGCGAGGCAGGCCCGTACGACGTTGCCGTAGCTGTTGGCCTGTGCCGTGCCCGAGCCCTCGATGTCCAGCTCGGTGATCTGTACGTCGACGCCGAGGGCGGCGAAGCGCTGGAGGTTCGCCTGGTAGTCGGACGGGACCGGGGAGGCGCTGTTGAAGTGGGACTGGAAGCCGACGCAGTCGATCGGTACGCCGCGGGCCTTGAAGTCCCTGACCAGGTTGTAGACGGCATTGCTCTTCGCGTTGACGCCGTCGGTGTTGTAGTCGTTGTAGCAGAGCTTGGCGGCCGGGTCGGCGGCGCGGGCGGTGCGGAACGCCTCCTCGATGAAGCCGTCGCCGAGCTTGTCCTGGAAGGGCGAGCTGCGCCGGGCGCCGCTGCCGCCGTCCTGGAAGGCCTCGTTGACGACGTCCCAGGAGTGGATCTTGCCCTTGTAGTGCTGCATGACCTGGGTGATGTGGTTGTTCATCGCCGATCTGAGGTCGGCGGTGCCGAGGCCGGCGACCCAGCCCGGTAACTGGGAGTGCCAGACGAGGGTGTGGCCGCGGACCTTCATGCCCCGGCTCTGGGCGTGGTTCACGATCTGGTCGGCGGAGCCGAAGGTGAAGGTGCCGCGGGTGCGCTCGGTGGCGTCCCACTTCATCTCGTTCTCCGGCGTCACCGAGTTGAACTCGGTGTTGAGGGTCGAGGCGTACGGCGCCTCGCCCAGGTGGTTCGCCGCGACGGCGGCGCCGAAGTAGCGGCCCTTCTCGGCGGCCGCGCCGCCCAGGGTGCTCGCGGCCTCGGCGGTGCCCGCGAGGGCGGTGACACCGGCCGAGGCCAGCAGGCCCGCCATGCCGAGGGCCAGTGCGGTGCGGGTGCGCGGGCGGCGGGGCCGGTGCCGGTGCTCGGGAGGCGGGTCGATGGATGTGGGGGTCACCATCTTGTCCCTTCCAGGGTTCGAAGACTGGGTTCGAATGTTTCGGTCCCATTTCCGAATTGCGCGGCAGACCCTAGGAGCACCTGGCCCTGCCGTCAACAGACCGCACACCGACCGACCCCGGTTGACTCAATTCAAGACGACCTGTGAGCCCCCTACGGATTCGAAAGTTTCGACCGACTCTACGACTGCCCAGCATGGTCGGTGAGGAAGCGGTCGAGCGCCGTCGTCAGTTCGGCGGGCTTCTCCACCGGCAGCTCGTGGCCGGCGTCCACGATGCGGATCACCGCGTCCGGGTAGGCCTTGGCCATCCGCAGCAACTGGGAGACGGGCAGCTGGATGTCGTGGTAGCCGTGCACCATCAGGGTCGGCGTCCGTATCTCGCCGACCCTGTCCAGCACGTCGAAGGCCCGCATGGCCCCGTACAGCGTCATGACGACCTCGCGGGGAGTGTCGGCGGAGGCGCGGATGTACTCGCGGATCTCCTCGCGCGGGTGTCCGGGGGCGAAGGCGCGCTGGATGTTGGCGGTGACGAACAGCTTGAAGGGGGCGAGGGTCGAGGCGGCCATCAGCAGGGCCCGGCCGCGGCTGAAGGCCATCTTGGCGATGGAGTTCACCAGCACCATGCGCTCGACCCGCTCCGGGTGGGAGAGGGCGATGGTCTGGGCGATCATGCCGCCCATCGAGTGGCCGATGATCACGAACCGCTCGATCTTGAGGTGGTCCAGGAGGGCCAGGACGTCCGCCGCCAGGGCGTCGACCGTCCGCACTCCCGCCCCGGTGCTCTCCCCGTGCCCGCGCAGGTCGAGCCGGACGACCCGGCGCTGCTCGGAGAAGTGGGCCAGCTGGTGGTCCCAGCGGTGCCGGTCGGCCGTCCAGCCGTGGACGAACACCAGGGGCACCCCGTCGCCGTCGCGCGGGCCCTCGTCGTCGTACGTCAGCGCTGCGCCGTCGACTTCGAGCTGCGGCATGGGTGGCCTCCTGGAGTGCGATCCGTGACTATCCGTGGTTACTGACCGGTACGGTAACTGCCGTCACCGGC
>JABFVM010000522.1 GCA_013362785.1 Streptomyces sp.
ATTACTTCCGACGTCATCGCGTCCGACGGGGCCCACCTGCCACGATCGTGCCCGGAAGGAACCCGACCACCTGGACCGCCTGAACCGGCTGGACCGCCCGGACCGCCCGGACCACCCGGACCGCCTGAACCGCCTGAACCGCCTGAACCGCCTGGACTGGCTGAGAGGACACCATGCCCGCCTACGCCATAGCTCACCTCCGGGACGCCGCCCCGCACCCGGAGATCGCCGAGTACATCGAGCGCATCACCGCCACCTTCGAGCCGTACGGCGGCCGCTTCCTCGTGCACGCCACCCCGCACGAGACGAAGGAGGGCAGCTGGCCGGGACACGTGGTGCTGATCGGTTTCCCCGGCATCGAGGAGGCCCGGTCCTGGTGGGACTCGCCCGCCTACCAGGAGATCGCTCCCCTGCGCTCCCGGCACATCGAGGGCGACATCATCCTCGTCGAGGGAGTCCCGCCGGGCTACGACCCGGCGGTCACGGCCAAGGCCCTACGGGACGGACTCGCGGCCGAGTAGCGGCACAAGGCGCTCACTCCCGCGGCCACTGCTCAAGCCGTCAATTCCGCCCGGCCGGCGGCCGACACCTGCCCGACGACCGGGCCTCGCCGGATGTACCACTCGGTGGCGAGGATCCCCTCCCGGACGGCCTCCGGGAAACCGGCGAGGAGGCCGGGCGCGGAGGTCCCCCGTTCCACCTCGGTGCGATGAGCCAGTACGGCGGCCCACTTCCGCTTCAGCCAAGGGCCGACGTCGACGGTCGCGGTGATCCATTCGTCCGGGACCGTGTTCATGCCCTTGCCCGCACGGGCCAGTTCGTTCAGCGCGGCGAGGGCCGAGTGCGGGTGGGTGGCCAGGTAGAGGGCGCTCGGCTGCCAGGGGGCACCGGCGTGCGCGTAGAGGCGTTCGAGGCCGGCCGCCTCGACGGCGAGCGTGGTGACGCGGTGGGTGTGCACATGGTCGGGATGGCCGGTCAGGCCGCCGTACGCGTCATGGGTGACGACGATCTCCGGGCGGAACTGCCGGATATGGGCCACCAGCCGGCCCACCGCCTCGTCGAGCGGCGCCTCGCACAGACGCGGGCTGCCCGGAGCGGACGACGGCACTTTGGCATCGGCGTACCCGAGCATCCGCGGCTCCCCGGCGCCGAGAATCCGCAACGCCTCCGCGAGTTCGGCGCCCCGGCGCGTGTCCGGCGTCCAGGTCGCCGTCACCACGGCGGTACGGGCGCCCAGGGCGGCGTGCCGGGCGAGGACTCCGCCGGAGGACAGGGACTCGTCGTCCGGGTGGGCAAAGACAGCGAGCAGACTCGGCGGGGTCATCGAGCGTCACCTCCGCCTACGCACCGACGACCGACTCCCCCGGGAGCTCGCCCCGGTCCGCGAGGGCGGCCCCCCACCTGACCCCCGTCAACTCCTCCGACACCGTCCACAACCGCCGAGCCACCCCCGCGTCACTGGCCGCCGCGGACCGCCCCACCAGCGTCGGCGCGCCCCGCATCTCGCCGATGCCGTCCGGGCCGACGTAGCTCGCGCCGGGCAGATCCTGGGTCGCCGCGTACAGCGTGGGCAGCGCGCCCGCCCTGTCGTCCTGGGCGAGGAACCTGTTGCCGATCTTCATGAGCCCGCGCATCAGCGGGTTGGCCGCATGGCTCTGGAGGTTGGTGGCGGCGTAGCCGGGGTGGGCGGCCAGGGCACGGACACCGGAGCCGGACTCGGCCAGGCGGCGCTGGAGTTCCAGGGTGAAGAGGAGGTTGGCCAGCTTCGACTGGGCGTAGGCGCGCTGCGGGTCGTAGCCGGAGGTGAAGTCGAGGTCCTCGAAACGGATCCGTGCGTCGCCCCAGCGGTGGGCGCCGGACGAGACCGTGACCACGCGGTCGGTGATGTACGGCAGCAGCAGGTTCGTCAGCGCGAAGTGGCCGAGGTGGTTCGTGCCGAACTGCATCTCGAAGCCGTCCGCGGTCCGCTGCCGGGGCAGCATCATGACGCCCGCGTTGTTGATCAGCAGGTCCAGGGGCCGCCCCTGCCAGCCGTCCGCGAACTCCCGCACCGACGACAGATCCGCCAGATCGAGGCGCCGCACCTCGGTGCTGCCGTTCACCGTCGCCGCGGCCGCCCGACCCCGCTCCGGATCCCGTACGGCGAACACGACGTGCGCCCCGGCGCGGGCCAGAGCGTCGGCCGCGGTGAGGCCGATGCCGCTGTTGGCACCGGTGACGACGGCCGTGCGCCCGGCGAGGTCGGGAAGCCGATTCGCATCCCACGCACCGCGCTTGCCTTTGCTCTCGCTCTTGCTCTTGCTCTGTGTGTTGTCAGCCATGCTCCCGAATGTAGGCGCCGCCAACAATGCTGTCAATGACAACAAAGATGGCAATGCCAACAATGATGGCGCCGCCAACATCAAGCTACGATGGTGCGCATGCCCGAGAGCCGCCCCTACCACCACGGAGACCTGCGCGCCGCCCTGCTCGCCGCAGCGGAACGCACCCTGCGCGAGAAGGGCCCCGGCTCCCTCTCGCTGCGCGAACTGGCCCGCGAGGTCGGCGTCAGTCACGCCGCCCCCGGCCGGCACTTCAAGGACAAGCAGGCCCTGCTGAACGCCCTGGCCCTGGCCGGTTACGAGCGACTGGCCCAGACCCTGAACGCCGCCGAGGACCCCGCACTCCCCCTGGAACCCCGGCTCACCGCCCTGGCCCGGGCCTACCTGGGGTTCGCCATCGACAACGCCGAGCTGCTGGAGGTCATGTACGCCCGCAAGCACGACCCGGACGCCTCGGAGCAGATGGCGGTCGCCGTCGAGCGGACGGTCGGCAGCCTCGAACGCGTCCTCGCGGACGCCCAGAAGCGCGGCGAGATCATCGAGGGCGACCCCGAGGAACTCAACCTCGTCACCGGCTCCGCCCTCCACGGCGTGGCCGCCTTCATCGCCGCGGGCTGGCTGACCCCGGAAGCGGCACTGGCCGGCGTGGAGGGCCTGGTCCACCACCTGCTGCACGGCTTGAAGCCCCGCTGACGAAGGCCCGGCCGCCACTCACGGATTGATAGCCTTCACCCGCAGAACACGGGCACGATCAGTCACCCGACAGGCTCACCCGACCGGCCGTCAGAAACGGCACCCGGCGTGAAGAAGGCTAACGACGGAACCACACGACAGGTTCCGCTCAGGCCTCATTGCCCGGCGTGACCTGCCGTGATACACAGAGTGACCGTACGAGCTATTCGTACGAATCCCGCCCATCAATGACGCCAAGTCGACATCCGACGGCGACAATGTCGGCGAGAATGATGCCTGACCTCTGCGTGGCGCAGGGGACTGCGGAACTACCCAACAGGGGCGGTGACTTACATGTTCTTTGCGGCCGACAAGGGCGACATCAACACCATCATCGGCGGGATCGCTCCGGACTGGGGTCCCTTCGGGGCACTGGGCAACGAAGCGAAGACGATGATCCAGGTCGTCATGGCGGTCGCCATCCTGATCTGCCTCGGCATCGCCATCTGGGGCGCGGCCAAACAGCGCATCGGTGCCACGGCGCTGCGCGACACCTTCAGCGCCGAACAGGGCAAGGGACTGATCGTCGCCGGTCTGACGGGCGTCTTCATCATCGGCTCACTGGGCACGCTGTTCACCATCGTGTACGGCATGGCCGTCTAGCGGCCGTTCGCTCCCCCGCCCCCTCCTCCGTCCGCTCCGGGCACGCCCGGTCCCCCTAGTCCCCCACCCACCCGTCGTGCCCACCGGCTGAGGTTGCGTTTCCCTGATGTCGAGTCACCACACCGCGCCCATGCGGGAACCAGCACGGCTACCGTCGTACTCCAACGTGTTTTCGTCCGACGCCGAGGGGGCGTACGCGGCATGAGTCTCGGAGACGAACGGGAGCCCTCCGGCGGGTACGGAGGCACGGGCCAGACCCGGACACGGCTGCCCGAAAGCGGCGGTGACGTGTACGGCGGCGCGCGACGGGGCGGCCGCTCCTCGTCCCGGAGCCTGGTCACCGTCGTCGGCGTCGTCGTCCTCCTCATCGCGGCCATCGCCTTCGCGAACCGTGGAAACGACAACCCCGACTCAACCGGCGCCGACGAGAACCAGCCGAATTCCTCCTCCACCGCAGCGAGCGGCTCCCAGCCGGTACAGGGCAAGTCCGGGGGGATCCCGGCGGGGTTCGCCCACGATGCGCAGGGAGTGCAGAGCGCGGGGGCCAACTACGCGGTGACGCTCGTCTCGGCCGACATCCTCAAGCCGGACCGCCGGGCCGAGATCGTCCAGCAGGTCTTCCTCACCGACAAACAGGCCGAACTCGCCGCCAAGCTCGACCAGGCGTATTCCAAGGAGTTCCTGAGCAGCATCGGCCTGGACGCGAACGGCGACGCGACGGGGGGCAACACCTACGTCTCGCGCACCGTACCGATCGGCACCAAGGTCACGGCCTACTCGGCCTCCGCGGCGACCGTCGAGGTGTGGTGCACCGGCGTGTTCGGCATGGCCGGGGAGAGCTCGACCAATCCGGCCGGCAGCGACTGGTTCACCATGACGCTCCAGCTCCGCTGGGCAAACAGTGACTGGAAGGTCGAGAGCTTCTCCCAGAAGGACGGCCCCGCACCCGTCCCCGGGGACAACAGGGCGTCCAGCGCCGACGAGATGGCCAAGGCCGTCGAGGAGTACGGAGGGTTCACGTATGCCCGATAGCCCGCGCCGCGTACTCAAGGTCGCCGCCACCCTCACCGCCGTCCAGACCACGGTCGTCCTGCTGGCCACGCGTGCCGTCGCCGCGCCCACACCGTCACCGACCCCGTCGGGCGACAACTGCGACCTCATCGTCGGCCCCGCCAAGGACTACTGCGAAAAAGACAACGGCGGATCCGGCACCGGCTCAGGCCGCTCCCTGACAGACCCCACCGCCACCCTCGACCCCCTCTCCTCCCTCGCCAAGGGCTGCGCGGACGCCGCCTCATGGACCGTCAAGCAGCTCAGCGAGGCCGTGAAGGAGACGGCGAACGTCGACTTCACGAACGCCAAGTTCCTCCAGCAGTACGCGGTCGTCTTCGCGGCGTCGACGATCCTCACGCTCCTCCTCTGGCTCCTGGCCGTGGCCAAGCGAGCAGTCCGAGGCGTCCCCCTCACCACCGCGATCTCCGAGGCGATCGGGTTCCTCTGGCTCACCGTCCTCGCGTCCGCGTTCACCCCGCTGATCCTCTACACGGTCGTATCGGCCACCGACGGCGTCACGGACGTCCTCGCGAAGACGACCGGCGACCAGACAGACACGTTCTTCGGCACCTTCGCCGGCGCCCTGGAAAAGGGCGAGGACATCGGCGGCGGCCCGATCATGCTGATCGTCGTCTCCCTGGTGAGCATCCTCGCCGCCGGCATCCTCTGGCTGGAGCTCGTCATCCGCGCCGCCCTGCTCTACGTCGGCGCCCTCCTCGGCACCGTCGTCTACGCGGGCCTGGTCGACAAGAACCTCTGGGGCCACGTCCGCCGCTGGGCCGGCATCATGATCGCCGTCATCCTGGTCAAGCCGGTCATCGTC
>JABFVM010000036.1 GCA_013362785.1 Streptomyces sp.
GCGAGCGGCAGCCGACGGCGGGTCAGCCAGACGCGGTTGCGGGCGGTCACCCGGTGGTAGATGGCGTGCCGGGCGGGCGAGGTCTTCGGGTGCTGGAGGAGGATCTCGGGGGCGTAGAGGATGCGCCAGCCGGCGTCGGCGGCCCGCCAGGCCAGGTCGGTCTCCTCGTGGGCGAAGAAGAACTCGGCGGGCCAGTCCCCGGTCTCGGCCAGCATCGTCATGCGCAGCGCGTGCCCGCCGCCGAGGAAGCCGGTGACGTATCCGCCGCGCAGCGGATCCGACTTGCCGATCCTGGGCACGTGCCGCTGCTGTGTCTCGCCGTTCTCGTCGGCGATGCGGAAGCCGACGATGCCGAGCCGGTCGTCGGCGGCGTACAGGTCCCGTAGCCGGCGCAGTACGTCGGGGTCGACGAGGAGTCCGTCGTCGTCCAGGTCGACCACGACGTCGACGTCCCCGAATTCCCGCAACTGTTCGAGGGCCGCGTTGCGCCCGCCGGGGCAGCCGAGGTTCTCGTCCAGTTCGATCGGCGTGACCTCGCCGGGCAGGGCGAGGCGCTCGGTGAAGTCGGGCAGCGGGCAGCCGTTGCCCACGATGACGATCCGGTGGGGAGCGAGGTCCTGCTTGGCCACGGACTCCAGCAGCGCGTCGACCTCGGCGGGACGGTTGCCCATGGTCACCACGGCGACCGCGATCCTCAGCTCCGCCATAACGCCCCCTTGCCGCGCCACGCGCCTCGTCCCGGCTGTGATTACCGGCGCGATGCTAGTGGTTCACGGTAAGGACTTCTTAAGTTCGCCGTTCTGCGCACCTAAGGGCCGGACGGGCTACGCGCGGCGGTTCTCCCTGCGCCTCACGAACTTCAGGCCCGACCACTCCTCCCCCAGGGCGGCGACCTTCACATCCACGATGCCCAACGGGAGGAAGAGGTCCCGCAGCGCGTTCTCGGTGATGTCGCTCACATGGCCGGCCGCCCGGCGGGGCCAGGCGATCCACAGCATGGCGTCGTCGGCGAGGTCGCCGACCAGGGCGGGGCCTTCGGCCACGAGATCGCCGTACGAGCGGTAGAACGCGACGGCGACGTCCGCGCCGCGCGGGCTCCCCTCGGCCACATCGCAGTCCTCCGGCAGTCCGGGGATGTCCCAGTGCGCGGGGGCGTGGCGGAGGCGGACCCGGTGGCCAGGCTTGATGCCGATCTTCTTGGCGAGGGGCGTACCGGAGTAGTTCATGGGCGTACCGGAAGAACTCATGACCGCCATCTCCATGCACGGGAATCCGACTTGTCCGATTCTCCCGCGACGCGCACGCTGGAACCGTGAGTAACCTCACCAGCGCGAGTTGATCAAGAATGACCACTTTTGATCAGAATCTCGGTCACAGCGGGTGGTCAGCAGATGCCGCGACAGCCACCATCAGCCTGGCGGGCATCGTCACGGGGTGGAGCGAGGGTGCCCGGCGGCTGCTGGGATACGGCGCCGCCGAGACGGTGGGGCAGGCCGCGGCCGACCTCCTCATGGAGCGGGAGGCGACCGGCTTCACCCCCGTCGGCTCCCAGGAGTGGAGCGGCACCGCCGCCCTCCGGCACCGCGACGGCCACCGCGTCGAACTGACCCTGCACGCCCATCCCTCCCTGGGCGGCGACGGCGCGACCCAGGCGTACGTCGTCACCGCCACCACGGGCACCCCGGCCGCGGAGCGCGACCGGCGGATGACGGAATGGGCCTTCGCCCAGTCCTCGATCGCCCTGTCCACCTACAGCGCCGCGTCGGGGACCTGGCGGCCGAATGCGGGCGCGCAGGCCGGCCCGCTCGGGGAGGCCCGCTCCGACGAGGGCTTCCTCGGCTGCGTACGGCGGGTCGCCGAGCAGGCCGTACCGATGCGGTACGAGGGGTTCGCCCCGGAGCCGGCCGCCGCCGCCCGGCAGCAGCGCTCCTGGATCGTCGAGCTGTGGCCCGTCCGCGACCCCACGTCCGGCGAGGTCGCCGGCGTCGGCACCGCCGCCTTCGACAGCAGCGAGCAGTACGCCGCCCGGCAGCGGCTGGCCCTGCTGAACGAGGCGGGCACCCGCATCGGCACCACCCTGAACGTGAACCGCACCGCCCAGGAACTGGCCGATCTGGCCGTCCCGCGGCTCGCCGACTTCGCGAGCGTGGACCTGCTCGACTCGGTGCTGCGCGGCGAGGAGCCGGTACCGGGGCCGGTCGACGCGGCCGTCGTGCTGCGCCGGATCGCCCACCAGTCGGCCGCCGAGGGCGAGGGTGTGCCCGAGGCAGCCGTCGATCTGGGCGGGGTCGACACCTATCCCCCGTTCTCGCCGCCCGCCCGCTCCCTGATCAGCGGCCGGCCGGTGCTCAGCGGCGCGCACGACCCCGACTTCGCCCGCTGGGTCACCGAGCACGCGGCACGGGCCGCGATCGTCCGCGAGCACGGCTTCCACTCGGTGATGGCGACCCCGCTGCGGGCCCGCGGCACCACCCTCGGCGTCGCGGTCTTCGTACGCGGCAAGGGCTCTCCGCCGTTCCAGCAGGACGACCTGATCCTCGCCGAGGAGCTCGCGGGCCGGGCCGCCGTCGGGGTGGACAACGCCCGCCGCTACACCCGCGAGCGCACCCACGCCCTCACCCTCCAGCGCAGCCTCCTCCCCCGTGACCTGCCGAAACAGGCGGCCGTCGAGGTGGCGTACCGCTATCTGCCGGCCGGTACGGGCGCCGGTGTGGGCGGCGACTGGTTCGACGTCGTACCGCTGTCGGGCACCCGGGTCGCGCTGGTCGTCGGCGATGTCGTCGGACACGGCATCCACGCCTCGGCCACCATGGGGCGGCTGCGCACCGCCGTACGCACCCTCGCCGACGTGGACCTGCCCCCGGACGAGCTGCTCACCCACGTCGACGACCTGGTCAGCCATCTCACCTCGGACGACGACACCATCGTCCACGAACTGCCGTACAACGGCGGGGTCGGCGCGACCTGTCTGTACGCCGTCTACGACCCGGTCTCCCGGATCTGCACCGTCGCCAGCGCCGGCCATGTCCCGCCCGCCGTACTGCTCCCCGACGGCACGGTCAGCGTCGTCCGCCTCACGCCCGGTCCGGTGCTCGGCGTCGGCGGGATGCCCTTCGAGGCGACCGAACTGGAGCTCCCCGAGGGCAGCCTGCTCGCCTTCTACACCGACGGCCTGATCGCCAACCGTGAACACGACATCGGCCTCGGCCTGGAACGCCTCTGCGCCGCCCTGGCCTCAGCGGCGCCGTCGCTGGAGAACACCTGCGACGCCGTCCTCAAGGACCTGCTCCCCGAGAGCCCCGCCGACGACGTCGCCCTCCTGCTCGCCCGCACCCGCGCCCTGCACGCCGACCAGGTCGCCGACTGGGCCCTGCCGTCCGACCCGGCGATCGTCGCCGACGCCCGCGCGCAGGCCTCCCGGCAGCTCGCGGCATGGGGACTCCAGGAGGCGGCGTTCGTCACCGAGCTGGTGGTGAGCGAGCTGGTCACCAACGCCATCCGCTACGGCGACGTACCGATCGGGCTACGTCTGATCCGGGACCGCACGCTGATCTGCGAGGTGTCCGACGCCAGCAGCACGGCCCCCCATCTGCGCCGCGCCCGCACCTACGACGAGGGCGGCCGCGGGCTGCACATGGTCGCCCAGCTCACCCAGGGCTGGGGCACCCGGCAGACCCCGACCGGCAAGACGATCTGGGCCGAACAGCCACTGCCGGTCGGCTGACCGTGCCCGCAGGACGCCGATCAGCGGGCAGCCGACGACCTCGTTGCGGTCCTCGTCGTTCGGTCAGGTCAGGTCAGGTCAGGCCCGCAACGGATTGGAGCGCGAGGCCGCCATCAGATACCAGGCGGTGGCCCCCAGATGCCGGTACGGGTAGTACCCGAACCCGAACCCCGTATCGAGCGGACTGCTCGCCGACACCACCCCGGACCGCTCGGGCAACGCCCGCCCACCCACGGTCTGGCCACCCCCGAGCCGTTCCTGAGCCCGCTCAAGGGAGTCGATCAGCCGCCGCGCCCGCGCCTCGTCACCCGCCCCGCGCCGCTCCCGCAGCGCGAGCGCGAGATGAGCGGTCCCCTCGAACCACACCCCGTTGCGGTCGGGCTTGGGCTGCGACTCGGCGATGGGGACGTCCTCGTTCGCGAGGAGACTCGCGGAACTGAAGGTGACACCTTCGTACGACTGCCCCGCCGGAACCGTGCTGTTGCGCCGCTCGGCATGGTCGAGGACGGCCAGCTCCCGGGCGGCCCAGTCCAGCGACGGGGCGTGGGCACGGGAGTCGAGGGCGAGGTGGGTCCAGGTCTGGGTGTCCTCGGGAATCGGCGACTTGTTGACGGTCACCCCGTCATTGGTCCCGGTGTAGAAGAACCCGCCGTCCGCCTCCCACATCCTCTCCACGAACGCCCGGGCCCGAGCACGCCGCTCCAGCCAGACCCCGTCCCCCGTGAGGCGGGCGAGCCGACCGAAGAGGCAGACGAGATCGGTGTTGTGCTCGGTGGAGGTGAAGGGCAGCTTCTGGTTGGCCCCGTCGACCCCGAACTTGTACCCCCCGAGGGGCTCATCGGTACGCCCGTTCCGCTCGATCCACTCCCCGATCCGTACGGCACCGTCGAGAAACCGACGCTCCCCCGTCCGCCGAGCGAGCGCGCCGAGCGCGATCCCGGACCAGGCCATGTCCCCCACGGCCGTCCCCGTGAACCCGAACTGCGTCCCGACATTGACGCTGCCGTCCGCCCGCACGAACCCGTCCGGCTGCCGCGACCCGTCGTAGAAGGTGTACGGCCCGACGTTGTAGCCCTGCCGAAGCCGACCGTCGTCATGGACCGGGTCATGCGCCTGCGCGTACAACAACCCGTCCCCGAGCACGACGGCCCGGTCCTGCCCGTCGGCCGTACGGGTGGCGAGGAGACCGAGGATCCCGAGGGCGTTGTCGTAGGTGAAGGCGGTACTGAAGAGCCCGGCCTGATCGGCGTAGCTCTGGGCGAGACGGGTGCTGCCGTGGTCGGGGTAGGCGTCCATGACGGCGACGAGAAAGGCTTGGGCCCGGCTCGGGGCGGAGGTGGGGCGGGCGCCGGGAGCGGTGGGGGCGGGAGCGCCGGTGCCGGGAGCGGTGGGAGTGCCGGTGCCGGGAGCGGCGGGGGTGGCGGTGCCGGGAGCGGCGCTGGCAGAGGTCCCGTCGGCTTGGGCGACGGGGGCCCCGGCCGCGGTGAGGACCGCGGCACCGATGCCGGCCCCGATGAGTGTGCGTCGGCTGAACGCCGGGCCCTGCCTGTCGGTCATGCCGGTCATGGGTCTCCCTTACCAGGAGTTGAGAGCGCTCTCATGGATGCGGGCTCATTCTGCTGGTACGGGTGGGGCGGGTCAACGGGCTTGGTGGGGAGGGGTGTTGGGGGGAGGGAGGTTGGGGGAGGGGGCTGGTCGGGGGGAGGGGGCTGGTCGGGGGGGGAGGGGAGAGAGGGACGACCCGGAAGATGGCCGCGACCACGGTCAGACTCTGCGCCTGCCGGCGCTGGGGAGAGCGGCGAG
>JABFVM010000216.1 GCA_013362785.1 Streptomyces sp.
CGGTGCCGGCTTGGGCTTCGGGGCCGGCTTGGCCGACTTGTCGCCCGTGAACGCCTCGTACTCCTTGAGGACCTCGTCCGTCGGCCCGTCCATCCGCAGCTCGCCGCGCTCCAGCCACAGCACGCGGTCGCACGTGTCCCGGATCGACTTGTTGTTGTGGCTGACCAGGAACACCGTGCCCGCGTGCTTGCGCAGCTCACGGATCCGGGCCTCGGAACGCTTCTGGAAGGAGCGGTCGCCCGTCGCCAGCGCCTCGTCGATCAGCAGGACGTCGTGGTCCTTGGCGGCGGCGATGGAGAACCGCAGGCGGGCCGCCATGCCGGAGGAGTACGTGCGCATGGGGAGGGTGATGAAGTCGCCCTTCTCGTTGATGCCGGAGAAGTCGACGATCTCCTGGTAGCGCTCCCTGACCTGCTCACGGGACATGCCCATGGCGAGACCGCCGAGGTGGACGTTGCGCTCGCCGGTGAGGTCGTTCATCAGGGCCGCGTTCACGCCGAGGAGGGAGGGCTGGCCGTCGGTGTAGATACGGCCGTTCTCGACCGGGAGCAGGCCCGCGACCGCCTTGAGCAGGGTCGACTTGCCGGAGCCGTTGGTGCCGATGAGGCCGATGGCCTCGCCCTTGTACGCGACGAACGACACCTTCTTGACCGCGTGCACCTTGCGCACGCCGGACGCCTTCTCGGTCTGGCTGCGGCGCAGGATGCGGTTGAGGGCGGCGGTCGCGGAGCCGCGCCCGGCGCCCGTGCCGTTGACGCGGTAGACGATGTCGACGCCGTCGGCGATGACGGTGGGGACCTGGTCGGTGGGGACCCGGCCGGTCGAGTCCTGGCCGGCCGGGGCCTGGGTGCGGGCCTTGTCGGTGGGGTGCTGCGGGTTCGTGTTCTCAGCCACGGCCGTACGTCTCCTCAGCCTTCCAGAAGTAGATGAAGCCGCCGACGCCTGCCAGCAGCGCCCAGCCCGTCGCGAGCGCCCACACGTGCGGCGGGAGCTGGGTCGCGTGGAAGCTGTCGATCAGCGCGAAGCGCATCAGGTCGATGTAGACGGCGGCCGGGTTGGCCTGCATGGCCGAAGTCAGCCAGGAGGGCCAGTTCTTGTGGGCGGCCATCATGTGGCTGATGCTGAACATGACGCCCGAGGCGTACATCCAGGTACGCAGCACGAACGGCATCAACTGCGCGATGTCCGGCGTCTTCGCACCCATCCGGGCCATGATCATCGCGACGCCCGCGTTGAAGGTGAACTGCAGCACCAGCGCCGGGACCGCCAGCAGCCAGGAGGCGGAGACCGGGATGCCGAAGCAGAGCAGGATCACGACCAGGGCCGCCATCGAGAACAGCAGCTGCTGGAGCTGCTGCAACGCGAAGGAGATCGGCAGCGCGGCCCGCGGGAAGTGCAGGGCCCGGACGAGGCCGAGGTTGCCGGAGATCGCGCGGGTGCCCGCCATGATCGAGCTCTGCGTGAACGTCCAGATGAACACGCCCGTCACCAGGAACGGGATGTAGTCCTGCACCCCGCGGCTGGTGCCCATCAGCTCGCCGAAGATGAAGTAGTACACCGCCGCGTTCAGCAACGGCGTCAGCACCTGCCAGACCTGGCCGAGCTTCGCCTGGCTGTACTGGGCGGTGAGCTTGGCCGTGGAGAACGCGCTGATGAAGTGACGGCGCGCCCACAACTGGCGGACGTACTGGGGCAGCGTGGGGCGGGCGCCGCTGACCGCGAGACCGTGCCGGGCGGCGAGGTCGGCGAGGCCGACCGGGGCCGGGGCGGTTGTCGTCGGGGGCGGTGTGTCGAGGACCTGGCTCACATCCGCTGCTTTCGGTTGGGGGGTGGGGTGCGGGGGCGGTCCCTGGCGTTCCGGGGTGTTCGTTCTCTTACGTGACTCTTCACGTCTTCTTACGTCGGGACGGGACCGTATCGTCGCAACGTGAGCGTAGGGCGAAGGGGCGTCGGAACGCAACCGTTTCGTCGTGACGTGATCGATATAACGGGTGGGGTGGGGTGGGGGCGGGTTGGGGTTGGGGGTGGGGTGGGGTGGGGGTGCGGTGAGGCAGGGGCAGGGGCAGGGGCAGGGGCAGGGGCAGGGGCAGGGCGGGAGCAGGGCGGAAGCGGGAGCAGGGCGGGGGCGGGGTGGGAATGGGCGCGGGGCGGAGGCTGGACGAGGGCTGGGCTGCGCCGGGCCGGGCCGGGCCGGGTCGGCGAGGGCCGAGGCGGTCGCGTAGGGACGGGACCGTACCGTCGCTACGCCCCTATGCTGTTCCGCATGACGACCAACGCCGACCAGCCCCAGACGCCTGCGCGACGCCGGGCCCCCGCAGGGGCGGCCGTACTTCGCGAGGACGTGACGGAGGCGATCCGGGCGGCCGTCTTCGAGGAGCTGGCGGCTGTCGGCTACGCGCGCATGTCGATCGAGGGCATCGCGCGCCGCGCGGGCGTCGGCAAGACGGCGGTGTACCGGCGCTGGCGTTCCAAGCTGCACCTGGTGCTCGACGTGGTGTCGGCGGTGGCGGTCATGGGGCTGCCGGTGCCGGACGCCGGTTCCCTGGAGGGAGATCTGAGGCTGCTGTACGAGGTGACCGCGCGCGCCCTGCGTCACCCTTTGGCCTCGCAGATCCTCCCGGACCTCCAGGCCGAGGCGGCCCGCAGTCCCGAGATCGCCGAGGCCGTGCAGAAGGCGTTGCGGGACGGGCAGGCGAGCGTGGCCAACGGGATCGTGATGGCCGCGGAAAAGCGGGGCGAGGTGCGTCCGGGCATCGACGAGGAGCTGGCGCTCGACCTGATCTCGGGCCCTCTGTACTGGCGTTCCGTGGTGATCCGCAGCCCCAAGGTGCCCAAGGGCTATCTGGACGCCCTGGCCAGGGCCACCGCGCATGCTCTGAAGGCGCTGTAAAGGGTGCCATGACCGGTGCCATGACCGGCGCCGTGACCGGTGCCGTGAATGGCGCGGTGGGTAGGCTGCGCGCATCGAGCGCCGGTTGATCGAGGCGACGTCGCCGCGACGCGTGCGGTGACCGGACTGGTGGCCGGCGTGGAGCCGGAGTAGAGGCGGAACTGCCGTGAGAGTCGTGATCGCCGAGGACAACGCCCTGCTGCGCGAGGGACTGGTCCTCCTGCTGACGTCGGCCGGGCACGAGGTCGTGGCCGTCGCCGGCACCGGCCCCGAGATCCTGCCCGCCCTCCTCGAACACCGCCCCGACGCCGCCGTGCTCGACGTACGGATGCCGCCGGACTTCCGCGACGAGGGGCTGCGCGCCGCCCTCGCCGCGCGCAAGGAGATGCCGGGGCTGCCGGTCCTCGTCCTCTCCCAGTACGTCGAGGAGTCCTACGCCGCCGAACTCCTGGCCGGCGGTGCGAGCGGGCTCGGCTATCTGCTCAAGGACCGGGTCGGCAGGGTGGACGAGTTCCTCGACGCCCTGGAGCGTGTCGCGGCGGGCGGCACGGCCCTGGACCCCGAGGTCGTCACCGAACTCCTGACCCGCCGCCCCGACTCCCCGCTCGACTCACTCACCCCGCGCGAGCGCGAGGTGCTGTCCCTCATGGCCGAGGGCCACGACAACGCGACCATCGCCAAGACGCTGGTCGTCACGGAACGCGCGGTCCACAAGCACATCGGCAACGTCTTCCTGAAGCTCGGCCTGCCGCAGAGCGACAGCGGGCATCGCAGGGTGCTCGCCGTGCTGACGTATCTGAACAACGCGTAAGGGCTGCACGCCGGTGTTCCGGGGTTCCTGCGTTCCGGGGATCCCTGCGTTCCGGGGATCCCTGTGATCCCTGTGCTTCCTGGGATTCCGGGAATTCTGGTGTTCGGGGTGCGGGCCGATGCGTGGGGTCGCATCGTGAGGACGGGGAACGTCGACTCCACGATCGTCACGAGGAGGACTTCTGATGCGCAGGGTGACCTATTCGATGAACGTTTCGCTCGACGGCTTCATCGTCGGGCCGGACGGCGGCTTCGACTGGGGGGCGCCCGAGGCGGAGGTCTTCCGTTTCTGGATCGACGAGATCCGAGGGGTGGACGTCCACCTGATGGGGCGGCGGCTGTACGAGACGATGCTGTACTGGGAGACCGCCGAGCAGGAAGGTTCGCTCGACGACGCGGAGCTTGAGTGGGTCGCGCTCTGGAACCCGCTCCCGAAGGTGGTGTTCTCCAACACGCTGTCGGCCGTGCAGGGCAATGCCCGCCTGGCCTCCGGCGGCGTGGCGGAGGAGATCGAACGATTGCGGGCCGAGCCGGGGGAGGGCGAGATCGCAATCGGCGGCGCGACGCTCGCCGCCGAGGCGGCCGCGGCGGACCTGATCGACGAGTACCGGACCATGGTCTACCCGGTGCTGGTCGGCGGCGGCATCCCGTACTTCCCCCGAAACGAGCGCCGAGTGGAACTCGAACTCGTCGAGACCCGCCGCTACGGCTCAAGGGTGGTCTACCTCCGCCACCGCGTGGTGCGCTAGGGAGTCCGAGCGAGGGGAGCTCCGCTCAGCGCCGGGTGCCCGCCTCGCTCAGCCGCAGTGCCAGATCCGTCAACTCCCGTGTGTCCGAGACCCGTTCACCGAATCCAGGCAACGGCACGTGCAGCGCCGCCGTCCACCGCTCCGGCACCGCGTCGATGCCGTACACCGCCCCGGCCAGCCCTCCGGTCACCGCGGCCACCGTGTCCGTGTCGCCGCCGAGGTCGATGGCGGCGCGTACGGCGTCCTCGTAGGAGGAGGTGGTGCGCAGGGCCCAGACGGCGGAACCCAGGCAGGGCCATACTGCGCCGTTGAATTCGGTCGCCTTGTCGGGGTGCCAGTCGGGGGCGAGGACGACCGCGTAGCGCTCCCGGTGGTCGGGGTGGACCGCGTCGAGCGTGTCCGGGACGACAGTGAGCGGGTCCTCCCCGGTCAGGGCGACGCGCACCAACTCATGGAAGACAGCGGTGCCTTCCCAGGCCGCCCGGTCTCCGTGGGTGAGGGCGGCGAGTCTGCGGGCCGCGTCCATGGTGGCCTCGCGGCCGGCCTCGGCGAAGTACACGGCGGAGGTCGCAGCCCGCATCAACGCGCCGTTTCCTGCGGCCCGTTGACTCACCTGGAAGTGCAGCGCGGCGGCCATGTCCCAGGCGTCGCCGCTGCCCAGCACGGCTTCCGTCTGCAGACCGATGTCCTTCGGGTCGGCCGCCGCCCAGCGCTGGAAACGCCGGAAGACGTCCGGGAGTTCCAGCCCTCCGCACTCCAGCAGCGACTCTCCGACGAGTACGGCCATCTGCGTGTCATCGGTCGCCTCCCCGGGCTCCCAGCCGCCGCCCCCGCACATCTCACCGCCGGTGCCCTTCGGAAAGCGAGCAGAGAAGGCGCCCTCCGGCCCGAACTCGAAGGGTGCGCCCAGGGCGTCGCCGACAGCGGAGCCGATGACTGTGCCGAGGGCGCGGTTGGTTCGGGAGGGGGTGGTCATGTGCCTATCCGCGCTGGGCGTTGCTGTTCTTGAGGGTGGTGAGTAGGGCGTGGAGGGCGGTGGGGGTGGTGGTGAGGATGGTGGTGGG
>JABFVM010000460.1 GCA_013362785.1 Streptomyces sp.
ACCGAACTCCAGCAGGCCGACACCCCGGCCGCCCTGGACCGCACCGGGTGAGACCGCACGCGGGCACCGCCGCTACGGTTCGGTCCATGACGGACACGACGCGCTTCGCGGGGTACGGAGTTCTGATCACCGGCGCGGCCCGTGGCATCGGGGCGGCCACCGCACGCCGTCTCGCCGCGGAAGGCGCGCGCGTCCTGGTGACCGACCGGGACGGACCCGAGGCCGAGGAGACTGCGGCCGAGCTGCGGGACCTGGGGCTCGCGGCACAGGCGTTGGCCTGCGACGTCGCCGACCGCGCGTCCGTCGAGGCGGCCGTCGCCCACGCCGTCGACGCGTTCGGCTCGCTCGACGTGCTGGTCAACAGCGCGGCCTCCTGCACACCCGACACCCCGCTCTTCGAGGACGGCCCGGACGACGAGTGGGCCCGCGACCTCGACGTCACCCTGACCGGCGCCTACCGCTGCTGCCGCGCCGCCCTGCCGCACCTGGCGGCCACCGGCCGCGGCGCCGTCGTGAGCATCGGCTCCGTCAACGGCCTCCAGGACTTCGGCAACCACGCCTACAGCGCCGCCAAGGCCGGCCTCGGCTCCCTGACCCGCACCCTCGCCGGCCACGCCGCGGCCCGCGGGGTCCGCGTGAACCTGGTGGCGCCGGGCACGGTGCGCACCTCGGCGTGGGAGGGGCGGGACGCGGACCTCGACGCTGTGCGGGGGCTGTATCCCCTGGGCCGGGTCGGCGAGCCCGAGGACATCGCCGCAGCCGTCGCCTTCCTGGCGTCCCGCGACGCGGCCTGGATCACCGGTACGACGCTCACCGTCGACGGGGGCCTGACGGCGGTGAACTCGGGGTTCCGTAAGGGGCTGGAGGGGACACGGGGGAGTCAGCGGCGGCGCGCCACCTGAGTACGCGCACAGGACGGCTCCCCGCCGAGAGGGCGGGGAGCCTGCGACGCGTACGGCGGCTTCCGGTGACTTACCGCGGCGCGACCGCGTCCTGGGCGCTGTCGGTGCCGTTGGCGCGGATCCGGTCCCGTACCACCGAGATCCCGATGACCAGCGCGGCGACCAGCACCGACAGCAGGACCTGGCTGCGGCCACCGCCCTCGCTGTCGTCGGTGAGCATGTAGACGAGCACGAACGAGATCATCGCGATCGTCGCCCACGTCAGATAGGGGAACAGCCACATCCGGACGACGAGCTTCTCCGGGCTCTCGCGCAGGATGATCCCGCGCATCCTCAGCTGCGAGAAGCAGATGACCAGCCACACGAAGAGCGCGATCGCGCCCGAGGAGTTCAGCAGGAACTGGAAGACGGTGTCCTTCCACACGTAGTTGAAGAAGACCGCGACGAAGCCGAAGGCCACCGAGGCCAGGATCGCGACGTGCGGGACACCGCGGGCGTTCGTGCGGACGAAGGACGGCGGGGCGTCGCCGCGCTGCCCGAGGGAGAAGGCCATCCGGGACGCCGTGTAGAGGCCGGAGTTGAGACAGGACAGTACGGCGGTCAGCACGATGAAGTTCATGATCTGCCCGGCGTGCGGGATGCCGATCGAGTCGAGCGCCGCCACGTACGAGCCGTGCTTCTTGATCGAGGGGTCGTTCCACGGCAGCAGGGAGACCACGACGAGGATCGAGCCGACGTAGAACACACCGACCCGCCAGATGACGCTCCTGGTGGCCTTGGCGACGGCCCGCCGCGCGTCCGGGGACTCACCGGCGGCGAGGGTGACGATCTCGCTGCCCATGAAGGAGAAGACGACCAGCAGGATGCCGGTCAGGATCGTGCCCGGTCCGTTGGGCAGGAAGCCGCCGTGCTCGGTGAGATTGCCGAAGCCGGTCGCGGCGTGGTCGGAGCCGGGCAGCACACCGAAGATCGCCAGGCCGCCGAGGACGATGAAGCCCGAGATGGCGACGACCTTGATGCCCGCGAACCAGAACTCGAACTCACCGAAGGAGCCGACCGAGGCCAGGTTCGTGGCGGTGAGCACCACCATCACGATCAGCGCCCAGGCCCACTGCGGTACGGCCGGTACCCACCCTTCCAGGATCACGGCACCCGCGGTGGCCTCCACGGCGAGCACGACGACCCAGAAGAACCAGTACAGCCAGCCGATCGAGAACCCGGCCCAGCGACCGAGCGCCCGGTCCGCGTAGGCGGAGAAGGAGCCGGAGGACGGATTGGCCGCGGCCATCTCGCCGAGCATCCGCATCACGAAGACGACCAGCGCGCCGACCAGCACGTACGACACCAGGATGCCGGGTCCGGCGGCGGCGATACCGGATGCGGAGCCCACGAAGAGACCGGCGCCGATCACCCCGCCGATGGCGATCATCGACAGATGGCGGTTCTTGAGACCGGCCCGCAGACCTGCCTGCTCCGGAGGCTGACCGGCTGCGGGTGGAGCGGTGTCTGGGGCCAGAGAACCTGGGGGACGTGAAGTCATGTCGACATCCGTTACGTGGTTGGGAGGCTTTGCGGGGAGCGGGCGCCCGGAGCAGCGTTCACGGCATGGGGTGAGCCGTGTCACTTGCGGAGTTGGATTTGCGCAAGCGTATGAGGGTCCATGGGGCGACGTGTTTGTGAAGGACGAACAAACTCGTCCGCAATGCCTGTGGGACCGGACAATGCGCAGTCGGAGTCGGAGCCGAAATCAGGCGTTCGGCGGCAGCCGCAGCTGGAGCATGGCCAGCAGACGCTGGTCGGGACGGCTCAGATCGAGACCGGTCAGCTCCTCGGCCCGGCGAATGCGGTAGCGCAGGGTGTTGGGGTGCACATGCAGCTGGGCCGCGGCCTCCCGGACGTCACCGAGGGCGTTGAGGTAGGCCAGCAGGGACTCGGCCAGTCGGCCCTGGTGCCGGTTGTCGTGCGCCACCAGGGCGGTCAGCCGTGGATCCCGTATCTCGGGGTGGGCGGCGAACAGCGTCAGCATCTCGCTGATGAGCACTTCCGCCTGGATGTCGGGCAGCGCGGCGACCGCGGTGGGAAGGCCGGCGCTCATCATGGCGTCGAGGATGCGGTCGGCCTCCCGGCGCGACTCGGGGACGTCGCCGAGCGCGGGCACCAGGCAGCCGATCGAACCGCGCAGCGGCAGCCCCAGGTGGCGGCGCGCGGCGTCGGTGATCTCCTGGCCCCAGCCGCGCAGTGTGTCCGTGTCGATGCTGCGCGGCAGCTGGGGCAGGAGCACGTAGATACGGGGGTCGAGCTGGGTGACCAGCGCGCTGCGGTGGCGTGCGGCGATGTGCACCGAGATCAGGTTGGTGACCTCGGTGTGGGTCAGCTCCGGTGCGGCTCCGACATGGCTCGTCTCCGGCGCGGCGACGACCTCCGCGGTCCCGTACGAGAAGCCCAGGACGGCGGCCGGCAGGGTGGCGTCGAATCCCAGGTGGGTGGCGAGCGGCTGCGGCCCGGTGCTTCCCTCCAGGAGTCCGGCCAGCAGGGTCCGGGTGAGCGTCAGGTCCTCGGAGAGCTCCCGGCGGCGCCGTACCAGGTGGTGCGCGGCCACCCGGGCGGCGCCCAGAAGCGCCTGCTCCGAGTGCTCGGACAGGGGCGTCGAGCCCTCCTGCACCCAGATGGTGCCCAGCTGCCGGTCCCCGGACCTGATGGCCACCGCCAGCCGGCGGCGGATCCCCAGCTCCGGGTGGCTGTCTATGCCGATGACCTGGTCGCTGGAGTGCAGATGCTGGAACACGCCCCACGCGCGCAGCTTCGCCAGGTACGCCTCCGGTCCCTGCCAGCCGAGGATGGAGCGCCGCCGCAGGTCGTCGATCTCGTCGGAGTCGGTGGAGCGGGAGTAGGCCAGCACCCGGTTGGCGACGTCCTCGACGCTGACGATGCCGTTGGTGAGGATGGCCGTGGTCTGGGCGAGGGAGAACAGGTCGCCCTCGCCCGCCCCTTCACCGGGGCGTCCCGCAGGGGCGTCGTCCAGGGCGGCGCAGGCCAGCGCGTTCACCTGCTCCCAGCGCGCCTCACCGCGCAGCGAGAGCAGGGCCACCCCGGCCTCGGCGGCCGTCTCGCTGAGGGCCCCGGCCTGACCGGGACCGTCCAGCTTGACCACGACGGCGGCGGCGCCGTCACGAGCCGCGGCCCGCAGCGCGGGAAGGGCGGCTCGGCCCCGGGCCCCGATGACGAGGACCAGCTCGCCCGGCCGGGCGGTCGGAGGGTCCTCGGGGTCGAGCAGGGCAACCCCCTGGATCTCGACGTCGAGCCCGGCGGGAGCGGCCTGCACCTCCACCAGGGAGTCACCCAGGGCCATCAGCAATTGGCGCAGGCTGACGCCGGCTGGGGGCGGAGACACCGCGGCCGGATCCATGTACATCGCCTCTGCTGGGAACCATGGCGGACCCTGATGCTATCCGCCCGGGCGAGACGGACCTCGCTCGGCACAATTTCACCGTTCGGTCACAGACCGAACAGCTCGGACAACCGATCCCAGGGTGCACGGGTCTAGCCAGCAGAGACCCGACAGCATCAGGGAAAGGCCCGGCCATGGGGGACATACGCAGACGGCGCGCCGTCGCACTCGGCATCACCGGCGGACTCGTCGCACCGCTCGCGCTCACGCTCGCCGCCAGTCCGGCGCAGGCGGCGCCGAGCTGCACGACGCAGACCGGGCCGTATCAGAAGAAGGTGGAGAAGTTCCTCGGCCGACCGGTCGACGGCAAGCAGTCCGCGGGCGACTGCAAGGCCATCCAGGCCTTCCAGACCAAGCACGGCATCACCCCGAACGCCGGCTACGCCGGTCCCGTCACCTGGGGCGTGATGGACCTGATGCTGAAGCAGAAGGCCGTCGGCAACAACCCCAACAAGGACGGCAAGTGCCCCACCAACAAGGGCCGCATCGCCTGCGTCAACCTCACGCTCCAGCTGAGCTGGATCCAGGACGGCAGCCGGCTGGTGTACGGCCCGGTCCCGGTCCGCACCGGCCGTAACGGCTACGAGACCCGCACCGGCCTGAAGAAGATCTACTGGCGCAACATCGACCACGTGTCGACCATCTACAACGTGCCCATGCCCTACGCCCAGTTCTTCGACGGCGGCCAGGCCTTCCACTCGGTCGGCGTCAGCATGTGGAACCCGCCGGGCTCGCACGGCTGCGTCAACATGACCAAGACCACCGCCAAGAAGTACTGGTCGCTGCTGAAGAACGGCGACGACGTCTTTGTGTACGGCCGCAAGCCGGGCACCTGACACACCCCAGGCACCCGGCTCGCGCAGGAACGTCACGCCTCGGGGGCGTCCCCGAAGTCCGGGATCCGCAGCCTGACCCCGCCCTGCCGCGCCGACTCGTGCGCGATGATGCCCGGCAGGGTGTAGCGGGCCGCCACCCACGCGTTCACGGACGGCAGGGTGCGGGAGTTGACCGCGGTCACGAAGTCGTCGACCAGGAAGTGGTGGCTGCCCTCATGGCCGTTGTGCAGATGGTCGAACTCCCGGGGCAGCCGGGCGCGGTCGTGCACCGGCGCCGAACCCGAGGTGAAGGCGGCCCGCAGCTCCGGCGCGATGTGCTTCAGTGACGGGTCGTCAGGAGACATGGTGGGCTTGGGCTCCAGCAGCTCGCTGATGTCCTTCACGCCCTTCTTGTCCTGCCACATGGCCACGGTCGCGAGCTGCTCCATGCTGGCCTCGGTGCCGAAGAACCGGAACCGCGACTCCCGTATGTGCGAGGGGTAGCCGACCCGCCGGAACTCATTGGTGCGGAACGAGCCGCCGCCCGCGACCTCGAACAGCGCGGTCGCGTTGGACACGTCGTTGTCGAACTGGCTGACACCCCTGTCAAAGACACCGTCTCCCCGGTCGTCCACGACCCCGATCGCCGAGACGCTGACGGCGTGCGTCTGCCAGGCGCCGAGCACCCCGCCCACCGAGTGCGTCGGGTAGAGCAGCGGGGGATAGGAGGCGGTCGCCTTCCAGCTGTCACCGCCGCTGTACTGGTACGCCTCGTAGAACCCCAGATCCATGTCGTGGACGTAGTCGCCCTCGGCGTAGAAGAGCCGCCCGAAGGCGCCCTCGGCGATCTGGTTGCGGGCGTGCACGGTCGCCGGGTTGTACTGGCTGGTCTCACCCATCATGTACGTCAGACCGGTCGCCCTGACCGCCTCGATGATCGCCGCGATCTCCTCGGTGGTGATCGCCATCGGGACGGCGGAGTAGACGTGCTTGCCGGCGTCGAGGCCCTGGAGCACGAGGGGGCCGTGCGTCCAGCGCTGGGTGAAGACGGCGACCGCGTCGACCGCCTTCGACTCCAGCATGGCCTCGTACGACGGGAAGGTGCCGGCCAGCCCCTGCGCTTCGGCGAGCTGCTCGGCCCGCTCGGGCAGCAGATCGGTGACGTACACGTCGCTGACACCGGGGTGGGCCTGGAACAGCGTGGCGAACTGGCCGGAGAACTGGCCGGCGCCGACGATGCCGAGGGAGAACGTCATGGAGTGGATGCCTTTCACTGGCCGAGGATCAGGTTGATCTGGTCGTTGGTCTGGTCGAGGCTGCTGACGGACTTGCCGTTGCCGTAGATGTCCTCCATCGCCGGCATCATCAGGGCGGTCACGTCGGCCGCGTAGTTGGTGATCGGGTAGGAGAAGGTCCGGAAGTCCTTCTTGTCGGCGACGGGTTCGGTGAACGCCGTGACGTCGATGCCCTTCTTCTTGTAGGCGGCGATGGCGGCCTCGGTGCCCGCCGGGGTGGCGGGGAAGACGACACCGGCCTTGCCCACGACGGTCTGGCACTCGTCCGAGGCCAGGTACGCCACCCACTTACGGGCGCCGGCCTTGTTCTTGGAGGCCTTGGAGATCGAGTCGGCGAGACCGTTCATCATGGTGGCGCGCTTGCCGGTCGGCCCGATGGGCGTCAGTGCGCTCTTCATGTCGCGGCCCTTGAAGGCGTCGTAGGTGGAGATCATCCAGGCCCCGTCGAGGGCGGCCGCGGCCTTGCCTGCGGCGACCTGGGTGTTGGCCTGGTTCGACTGGATGTTGTAGTCGGAGAAGGGGGCCATGTACCCCTTCTTCGCCAGGCCGAAGTACCAGTCGATCACCGACTGGAAGGTCTTGCTGCCGTACTGGTACTCGGTGCCCCAGCGTGCCTTCTCCGTGTAGCTCCATCCGGCGGAGGCGGCGAAGGGGCTCCACTGGGTCTGGCCGTCGCCGAAGCCGCCGCCGTTGGTGGCCAGCCCGTACACCTTGACGTTGTCCTTGTCGAAGCCCGGCTCGTCACCCCGGCGGCCCTTGGCGTCGACGGTGAGATGGGCGATCGCCTTCTCGAAGGTGCCGCCGTCCTTCGGGTTCCAGGCCAGGGAGTTGAGCTGCCCGGCGCTGAGCCCGGCGGCCTTGGCCATCTTGTCGTTGTAGAAGAGCGCGACGGTGTCCCAGTCCTTCGGGGTGCCGTAGCGGTGGCCGTCCTGGCCGATCCAGTTGGCGGCCAGGCCCGGCTGGTAGGCGGAGTCCTCGATGCCGAGGTCGTCCAGCGGCTCCAGCACCTTCAGATCGGCGAACTGGCCGAACTTCTGGATGTGGTCGGTGAACACGTCCGGCTGGGTGCCCGCGATGAACCCGGCGGTGAGCTTGGTCCAGTAGTCGCTCCACCCCAGCTGGGTGATCTTCACCTTCAGCCCGGGGTTCGCCTTCTCGAACCCCTTCGCGCAGGCCTGATAGGCGGGCAGCTGGTTGGTGTCCCACAGCCAGTACGTCACCGTGTTCGACGACGCCCCGGTCGAATCGCCCTGCGCGCAGCCCGATGCCAGGGACAGCGTGAGCGCTCCGGCCAGCGCGGTCAGCGTACGAAGTCGCATCCTGAAGTCCCTCACTTGATCCCGGTGAAGCCGATGGTGCTGACGATGCGGCGGGCGAAGCAGGCGAACAGCACCAGCATCGGAAGCGCGGCGATGAGCGTCGCCGCCGTGAGCCCCGACCAGTCGACGCCGGTGGCCGGGGTCTGCGCCCGGAAGATCGCCAGTGCCACGGTCAGCACCCGTGAGCTGTCGCTGTAGGAGACCATCAGCGGCCAGAAGTAGTCGT
Source organism: Streptomyces sp. (assembly GCA_013362785.1). Lineage (GTDB taxonomy): Bacteria > Actinomycetota > Actinomycetes > Streptomycetales > Streptomycetaceae > Streptomyces. The sequence continues at coordinate 8,006 of JABFVM010000460.1, forward strand.
TCCAGGACGTGATGTACGTCAGCACCGACAGGGTGATGACCGGCGTGGACGCCATGGGCAGGATCAACCGGAAGAAGATCCGCACCTTCCCGGCGCCGTCCAGCAGCGCCGCCTCCTCCACCTCGTGCGGGATGTTCATGAAGAACTGCCGCAGGAAGAACACCGCGAACGGCGTCATGAACAGGCTCGGCAGCGCGATGCCCAACAGGCTGTCCACCAGGTGCAGTTCCTTGATGAGCACGAAGTTCGGCAGCAGCGTGAAGATGGTCGGCACCATCAGCCCGGCCAGGAACAGCGCGAACACCTTGTCCCGGCCGCGCCAGCGCAGCCGCGCGAAGGCGTACGCGGCCATCGCCGAGAAGAAGATCTGGCAGCCGGTGATCAGCGTCGAGACGATCACCGAGTTGAGCAGATAGCGCCAGAAGTCCAGCCCGCCGCCGGCACCTCCCTGGGCGACGGCCTCCTGGGCGGACTGCAGACCCAGGGCCCGTTCGAATCCGCTGGTGCTCAGATCGACGGGGAGGGGATCGGCCGGGCCGGCGTTGAGGCCCGCGTTGGTGGACAGCGCGGTGCGCAGGATCCAGTAGAACGGCAGCAGGGTGATCAGGACGATCAGCGCCATCACGGTCCAGGCGAAGGCCCGGCCGGGGGAGAACCTGCGGCGCTGCGGTCGTACGGTCGGGGTGGGCGCGGTCACGGCGGCCATGTCGATGTCTCCTTCCCTCAGCCGAGATCCGTCTGGCCGGCCCGGGTGAGCCGGTACTGCAGGACGGTGATCGCGCTCAGCACGACCAGCAGCGCGACGGACATCGCGGAGGCGTAGCCGAACTGGAAGCGGCCGAAGGCGGAGCCGTAGATGTAGTACTGGAGCACGTTGGTCGCGTTCGCCGGACCGCCCGCGGTCGTCACGGCGACCGTGTCGAAGACCTGGAACGAACCGATCACCGTCATGATCAGCACGACCGCGAGGACCGGTCGGAGCAGCGGCATCGTGATCCGCCAGAACATCCGCCACTCACTCGCGCCGTCGACCTTGGCCGCCTCGTACATGTCGCCCGGTATCGCCTGGAGGCCGGCGAACAGCAGCAGCGCGGTGTAGCCCACGTGCCGCCACACATTGATCAGGGCGATGGTCGGGATGGCCCAGGTCTCGTCGTTGAGGAAAGCGATCCGGTCGACGCCGAGCGCGCTGATGATCTCGTTGCCGATGCCCAGCTGAGTGTCCAGGATCCACAGCCAGACCAGGCCCGCGACCACGTTCGACATCAGATACGGCGTGAGCACGATCCCGCGCAGCAACGCCGACTGCGTCAGCCGCTGCAGCAGCACCGCGATGGCGAGCGCCGCCGTCGTCTGCACCCCGATGTTGATGACCACGTACTCGACGGTGACCGCCAACGAGTCCCAGAAGATCGGGTCGTGGACCATCCGCACGTAGTTGTCCAGGCCCACCCACTCCGCCGGTGTCAGCAGGTTGAAGCGGGTGAAGCTCAGGTAGATGCCGCGCAGCGTCGGCCAGAGCAGGAAGACGACGAAGCCCAGCAGCGCGGGTGCGATGAACACCGCGGCGAGCCGTCCGTCCCCCTGGTTCTCGCGGGGCGCAGGCCGCCGCGTTCTCGACTTTGTCCCGGTCCCGGCCCCCGTGGCGTCGCCCAGGGGCAGACGCGACGGAGGGCTGCTGGAGGCGATGGTCATCGGGAGACTCCCTCGTCTGCGGCTCGCTCGTCCTCGGTCACTTACTTTTGTGGCGAAAGAATCCAGCCGTCAAGAGGTGCGGGAACATCTTCTTCGAGCCGCTCCGAGGGGCCTACAATGACCTGGTTGGTTTCATGGAGAAAAAAATCATGTGGGAGCCTGACGACCATGACCGCACTAGCCGCCAGCTGGCTTCCCCTCAGCCCCGGTGAACGCTCCGTGGCCATCGAGGTGCTCCTCGGCGGCCCCCTGTCGCGCACCGAGCTGGCCCGGCGGCTCGACCTGTCCGCGGGCAGCCTCACCCGGCTGACCAAACCGCTGATCGAGTCGGGCCTCCTTGTCGAGGTCCCTGAAGCGGGCGCCCCGGCCGAGGTGCGTCAGGGGCGCCCGTCCCAGCCGCTGGACGTCGTCGCCGAATCCCGCTCCTTCGTCGGCTTCAAGATCACCGAGGACATGGTCTACGGCGTCGTGACCACCCTCAGAAGCGAGATCGTCGCCCGCCACGACCGCCCTCTGGCCACGCACGATCCCGCCGAAGTCGTTGATCTGCTGGGGGAGATGACCGACCGGCTCGCCGGTGACCACCCCCGCCTCGCCGGTATCGGCATCGGTGTCGGCGGTCTCGTCGAGGACCGTGCCGTGGTCGGCGAGTCCCCGTTTCTGCACTGGAGCGACGTCCCGCTGGCCGAGCTGGTCGAGGAGCGCACGGGGCTGCCGGTCGTCGTGGAGAACGACGTGGCCGCGCTGGTCGAGGCCGAGACCTGGTTCGGCGCCGGCCGCGGCCTCGACCGCTTCGTCGTCCTCACCATCGGTGCCGGCATCGGCTACGGCCTCGTCCTGGGCGGAAAGCGGGTGCCGTACGCCGAGGAGGACCGCGGTTTCGGGCGGCACTGGATCGTGAACCCCAACGGACCGCTCACCCCGGACGGGGCGCGCGGCAGTGCCGTCTCGCTGCTGACCATCCCCAACATCCGCTACCAGGTGCAGGCCGCCACCGGCCGGGACCGGACGTACGAAGAGATCCTGGAGCTCGCCGCCGCGGGTGAGCCGCTGCCCGCCCGGGTGATCGAGGAGGCGGCCCGCGCGCTCGGCACCCTGGTCGCCCAGATCGGCAATTTCGTGCTGCCGCAGAAGATCCTGCTCGCCGGAGAGGGGGTGGGGCTCATGGACGTCGCCGGCAAGACTGTGACCGAGACCATCCGCGCCCATCGGCACCCGCTCGCGGCCCCGATCGACCTGGAGACCAAGGTGTCCGACTTTCACGACTGGGCGCGGGGGGCCGCCGTACTGGCGATCCAGGTGCTGGTGCTGGGGGCGGCGGACGCCTGAACTCGGCGATCTGCGTGGGCAGATGGACGTGATCAGCAACACGTCCGGTATGCCGGGTTTATGCGACCTTACTCACAGCGCCTTCACCTCAGGCGCCGTATGCTTCACAGCATGTCCACCACTGTTGAAATCGCCTCCGATCGATCGGCTGACGAGGTCAACGAGGAGATCCGGGCGCTGTGGCGCCGGTCGGGCGGGACACTGAGCGGCGAGCAGCGCGAGGAGTACCAGCGGCTCGTTCTGGAGTGGGCCGCAGCGGCCCCGCAGTCGGAGAAGGCGGCCTGACCGGGCGCCCTCGGCGCAGCCCTCAGCCCGCACCCCGAAAAACCTCCTCGGCCGGCCTCGCCCTCTCTACGCCATACCTATGATCGCCTCGCCCCACGGCGAGGCGATCACCAGCTTGCGTGCCGGGTCCCGACCTTGCGTGCCGGGTCCCGGCAGAGCGTCAGCCCCACGTCGCCGAGTAGTAGCGCCGGTACGCCTTGCGGTCCTGTTCCGCGCGGATGAAGCGGGTCGCCACCAGGGCGACCAGGCTGCCGGCGACCACCAGCAGGCCGGGGCCGACGTTCTTCGGGTCGGCGAGGCGGGACAGCAGCGTCGTGGCGGTCACGCCCGTGATCGGTGCGGACGAACCGGGGGACGCATCGCCTGGCGCGACCTCGCTCTGGGTCGGGGATGTGGAGGGGGCACCGCCCTGCTGACCCGAGCCGTTCCCGGCCGCGACCAGCAGCTTGACGTTCAGCGCGGTGAGCGCCTTGGTCACGGGCTGGAAGAACGTCGTACCGCCCGCCTTGCAGTCGCCGCTGCCGCCCGACGTCACGCCCAGCGCGACCCCCTCCGAGAACATCGGACCGCCGCTGTCCCCGGGCTCCGCGCACACGTTCGTCTCGATGAGCCCGGTGACCGTGCCCTCGGGGTAGTTGACCGTGGCGTTGAGCGCCGTCACCTCGCCGTTGCGCAGCCCGCTGGTGCTGCCGCTGCGGAACACCCGCTGCCCGACGGCGGGATCCGCGGCGCCGGTGATGCGCACGCCCTTGCCGTCGCCGATGGACACGACGTCGGCGCCGGCGCCCGCGTCCCCGCTCGCGTACTGCACCAGGGAGAAGTCACCGCCGGGGAAGCTCTGCTGCACGGTCTGCCCGATCTGCCGGGAGCCCTGGTTGTCGGCGAACCAGATGGAACCGTTCGGCCCGCAGTGCCCGGCCGTGAGGATGAAGTCGCGCTGTCCGTCGGTGACGTTGAAGCCGGCCGAGCAGCGCCCGGCGGTGGACAGCAGCGGCAGCGCGCCGTTGAGCCGTGTCGTGAACGTGCCCTCGGTGCGCTCCATCCGCACGAAGCCGCCGATGTCGCCCGCGACGTCCGTCATCCGGGACCAGTCGGCGGACGAGACGGTGCTGTCGCCCTGTACGACCACCTGGTTGGAGCGGTAGTCCATGACCCACGCCGTGCCGGGCACCCGGGGCGCCGAACGCAGCGTCGACGTCGCCGACTTGAAGTCGTCCATGCTGTGGTCGACCATCTTCGCCTTGACGCCGGCCTTGCGCACCTCGGCCGCCGCCTGCTCGTCGGTGACGGCGACGACCGGCTTCCCGTCGGCCCCGATCCAGCTGCCCGCCGTACGGGACGTGCCCAGCCGTGCGACGAGATCGCTGCCGGTGCCGGCGGCCGAGGCGGCGTAGGTGCCGGGGACGGCGGAGGGGTCCGGTGGTTCGCTCGCCACGGCGCGTGTGACCATCGTCCCCCCGAGGAGGAGTCCGCCGACGGCCGCCAGCCGTGTCACTCGCCGGACGAGACGTCGTCGTGCGTGCCTCATGCATGGCTCCCGAACCAGTACAGCGCGGCATCAATGCCGCGGGGCCCTCCCGGAGTTGAGCACCCTCACTCCATACGTGGCCCGGCCCGCCCGTGTTCACCGCACAGGTGATCCTTCTCGCGACGGCTCCGCTCCGAGCACGGCCCAGCTGCGCTCCTCACCCCATATCGACGCCGGATCCACATACGGGCGCAGCAGCGTGGTGAGCGCCGGATCGCCGTGCCCGTTCAGCTCGTCGGAGGCGATCTTGCGGGCGATCCCGGCGAGGAAGTCCGCCAGCTGCACTCGGGGATCGAGTCGTGAGTGCACCAGCCGCAGCCCGCCGAAGCCGACCCCGGCCCGCCGGGCCGTCTCCTCGATCCAGGCGACACGATCCGGCGTCAGCATGTTCTGCCGGTCGTGCACGAGACACACGGACTGCCCTCCCGCACTCCAGTGCGCGGCCGTTCTCACGATGGAGGGCAGCAGGGGATTGAGGACCGGAATGAGGGGCGGTCCCTCCAGCAGCCGGGCCCGATAGGAATCGGCGAGCGACCGGGCCGCCGCGAGCTGCCGCAGCGTTTCCGCCAGTTCCGTACGGCAATCCGCGCGCCGCAGCACGCCCACCGCCCGGAAGAACGCGTCGACGGGTTCCCCGGGCGCACCGCCGTTCCTGACCCTCAGCAATTGGTTGGCCGCCGTCAGGAATTCCCGCCAGAGTCCGTCACCGAAATCCTGCCGCCCGGCCCGGTACAGGCCGAGCGCCTCGGCGTCGTCACCGAGCAGCAGGTCGACGGCCCGGTCCACGACGAAGTACGCCTTCTCGACCAGATGCACCTGGGCATTGCCGTGGATGGGCCCGGCGGGCGCGAGCAGCCATTCCAGTACCGCCCGGTGTTTCTCCCGCAGCAGATGGTTCGCCTTGTACTCCTCCGCGGGCGAGCGAATACGGTCCCGGATCTCCTGCACATACGCGGCGGCCGAATCCACGGGCATCCGCACACTGCCATGGGCGAACACATCGGTGTTCCCGCCGGTGAGATTCTCACCGTCCGACCCCGACTCGTCGCAGGCCACTTCGAGGAATGCGCCGACCGTCCCCGGCCACTCCCCGTCCTCGCCGTTCCCGGCCACCGCACAGCCCCCTATCTTGTGCTCCATGACCAGGATCCCGCACGAGACGTCCGGTGAACCAAATCCTTTTCTCGCCCTCACCCTCGACCGCCTGAAACGCCGTACGAGCATGAAGTGGCGCGCCTACCCCGAGGACGTCCTGCCGCTGTGGGTGGCCGAGATGGACGTACCGGTGGCCGAACCCGTCGTCCGCGCCCTCACCGAGGCCCTCGCACTGGGCGACACCGGCTACCCCGCGGGCACCGGCTACGCCGAGGCGCTGGCCGGGTTCGCCGACAAGCGGTGGGGCTGGAACGGGCCGGTCGTGGAGCGGACGGCGATCGTGCCCGACGTGATGCTCGGTGTGGTCGAGATGCTCAAACTGGTCACCGGACCCGGCGATCCGGTCGTGGTGAATTCCCCCGTGTATCCGCCGTTCTACCAGTTCGTCGAGCACATGGACCGGCAGGTGATCGAGGCCCCGCTCGGCGCCGACCTGCGCATCGACCTCGATGTGCTGGAGGCGGCCTTCCGGTCGGCGACCGAGGGTGGCCGTCGCGCCGCCTTCCTGCTGTGCAGCCCCCACAACCCCACCGGCACCCTGCACACCGCCGACGAGCTGGCCGCCGTGGCCGCCCTCGCCGACCGCCACGGGGTGCGCGTCGTCGCCGACGAGATCCACGCCCCGCTGACCGCGGGCGGCGCCGAGTTCGTGCCGTATCTGAGCGTCCCGGGCGCCGAGAGCGGGCTGTCGCTGATGTCGGCGTCGAAGGCGTGGAACCTGGCCGGCCTCAAGGCCGCCCTCGCCATCGCGGGCCCCGCGGCGGCCGCCGACCTGGCCCGGCTGCCCGAGGAGGTCAGCCACGGGCCCAGCCACCTCGGCATCATCGCCCACAGCGCCGCCCTGCGCGACGGCACCGGCTGGCTCGACGCCCTGCTGGCCGGCCTCGACGACAACCGGCGCCTGCTCGTGGACCTCCTCGCCGAGCACCTCCCCGCGATCACCTACCGGCCGGGCGAGGCCACCTATCTCGCCTGGCTCGACTGCCGCGCCCTCGGCCTCGACGAGGACCCGGCGGACGTCTTCCTGCACCGCGGCCGGGTCGCCCTGAACTCCGGCATCCCGTTCGGCACCGGCGGCGCGGGGCATGTGCGGCTGAACCTGGCGACATCGCCCGAGCTGATCGAGGAAGGGGTACGGCGGATGGTGGCAGCGCTGGGCTGACCGCGGCCGGTCCGGGCCCAGCACCCAGCACCCTGGTCCGGAGTCACCTCAAGGGCGTGAAGTGGGGCAGGGTGAGGGCCGAGTGGGCCGGTCGTCCCTCTGCGCCGGGCATGGTGGTGAGACGGCGCAGCATGTCGTTGCGGCGCTCCAGGGCCCGAGCGGTGGTGGGGAAGAGTGTGGCGTCGCCCTCGCCGATCTGGTCCTGGTTCGCGGTCACAAACCTCCGGGTGTGGTGTTCGTAGGCGGCGAAGCCCGCGGCGGCGTCCCGGTCGGCCAGGGAACCGGCGAGCATGTACGCGCCGACGAGCGCGAGGCTGGAGCCCTGCCCGGTGAGGAACGACGGTGCGTACGCGGCGTCGCCCACCAGCGCGACCCGGCCGCTGGACCAGCGAGGCATACGGATCTGACTGACCACGTCGACGAACAGGTCCTCCGCGTCACGCAGGGCGGCGAGCATGCCCGGGACTTCCCATCCCGCGTCGGCGAAGATCCCGGCGACCAGGTCCCGTTGGGCTTCCGGGTCACGGAACGCGTCGAAGGGCGGTTCCGGGTGGGCGAAGTTCAGGAAGGCGTGCACTTCGTCGTCGTCCCCCACGGCGTAGAGTGCCGCTGCTCTGCCCGGGGTGTTCCACATCGTGATCTCGTGGGAGAGACCGAAGGTGTTGCGCATGGTGAACCCGGCGAAGCAGTACCCCAGATAGCGGTGGAACTGCCCTTCGGGGCCGAACACCAATTCCCGGGTACGTGAGTGCAGACCGTCCGCACCGAACACCATGTCGTACGTACGCCTGCCGCCCCCGCGGAAGGTGACGTCGACCCCGCGGCCGGACTGGTCGAGGGTGTCGATGGAGTCGTTGAACAAGAACTCCACGTCGTCACGGACCGCCGAGTGGAGCGCGTCGGTGAGATCCCCGCGCCGCACCTCAAGGTCCCGTCCAGCGACACTTCCGGCGACGTTGTGCGGGCTGACCGAGGCCACCTCGCCGCCGTCCCCGTCGAGGAAGGTGAACCGGCGCAAGTCGATGTGCGCGTCCCGCAGTCGGGGGAGGATCCCCATCCGCCGGACGACTTCCAGGGCCGTGCCGCGTACGTCGATGGGGTAGCCACCGCTGCGTAATGCGGGCGCCTTCTCCACCACCGTGACCGCGTATCCGTAGCGGTGCAGCCAGAACGCGAGGGCGGGACCGGCGATGCTGGCCCCCGATATCAGGACCTCGCGGCGGGGCGTGGGGCGGATGTCCGTCAACGGATCGATGCGGGTCATTCCTTGGCTCCTTTGCGCAGGGTGCGGACGGCGAGCAGGGACAGCGCCGTGACGGCGCCGGCGATGAGGAAGCCGGTCACGAAGGCCGATTCGACCGGGTCCTCCGCCCCGGGGCGGGTCCCGGCGGCGAGGAAGGCGCCGCTGACCTGTGCACCCGCGGCGAAGCCGATCACGCGGGTCACCAGGACCAGGCTGGTGGCGGTGCCGGTGTGGCCGTGATCGACGGAGGTGGCGGTCTTGACGACCATCGCCGTGATGCAGACACCACTGGCCAGCGCGACCAGTGCCTTGCCGACGACGAGGTGCCAGACCTCGGTGTGCAGGAACGCCAGGCCGATCAATGTGGCCGTCATGATGCCGATTCCGGCGGCAACCACGGCAGTTGAGCCGAAACGCCGGGCCGCGGCCCCGCCGAGCGGCCCGCTGACCGCCCCCGCGACGGCGCCGGGCAGCAGGTAGCGCCCGATGTCGGTGGCGCCGGCCCCGAAGCCGTAGCCGTCGGCGGACACCGCGAACAGCTGCGGCACGAGGAACATCGACACCGCGGTCCCGACGCAGACGGCGAAGGTGATGGCGTAGGAGCTCCAGATCGCGGGCTCCGTCACCAGGCGCAGATCGACCATCGGCGAGGGCGACCGGCGTTCGACGGAGATCCAACCGGTCACGAGCAGGGCCAGGAGGACGACGAGGGCGCCGAGTGCGAGTGGCCGGCTGCCGAGTTCGGGTGCCATCGAGAGCCCGAGCATGAGCGTCAGCAGGATGCCGCTCAGGAGAGCCAGACCGGGCCAGTCGATCCTGGCGTCGGACCGGGCCGGCGGATCGTTCGGCATCAGCCGGTGCACGAGCAGGGTCGCCACGACGATCGCGAGCGTCGGCAGCGCGAACATCCAGTGCCGGGACAGCCCTTCGGCGATGGGCCCGGCCATCAGCGTGCCCAGCATGCCGCCGCCCACGAACAACCCGCTGACCACCCCGATGGCCACCTGGGACTCTCCGCTCGGCAGGTGCTTGCGTACCAGGATGAACGACAGGGGCATCGCGCCCACCATCGCGCCCTCCAGCACCTGACCGAGCAGCAGCACCGGCAGGTTCGGCGCCAGCGCGGACACCAGACCACCGGCCGAGACCACCGCCATCAGCCGGAGCATGACCCGCTTCCCGCCGTAGCGGTCACCGAGATTGCCCGCGACGGGTGTGACGAGGGCACCGGTGATGAGCATCGTGATGCTGAGCAACGCCCCTTGAGCAGGGCTTATCGATAACTCGCGTTGCAACAGCGGGAGCGTCGGTGTCACCACCGACTCCAGGGACCCGGTGGCGGCGGCCAGCATGCCTAGGGCCCCGACAGCGGCCTTCCCGACACGGACCGGGGGAGCGAGGGTCGTGGTCATGAACGTCCTTTCCTTCTACGGAGACAGCTACACTACACGGTGTAGTAAAGTCGGGATAGGATGCGGCCATGCCGACCACGAAGACACTGCGCGAGGGGTCCACGCAGAAGCGGGCCGCCATCCTCACCGCGGCCCGGGAACTGTTTCTCGCCGACGGCTTCGACCGGACCAGCGTCGACGCGGTCGCCGCCCGGGCGGGGGTGTCCAAGCGGACGGTCTACGACTACTTCGGCGACAAGCAGACGCTGCTGCGGGCGGTCGCCGACGGCGTCGGCCAGTCACTGATCACCACGATCCGGCGCATCCTCGACGACACCCTCACCGACCCGACCGAAGCGGCCGACCTTGAGGACGTGCTGGTCACCTTCTCGATGCGCATCGCGACCGACATGCTCGGCTCGGCCGAGTACGCGACGCTGCAACGGCTCGTCCGGGCACAGGCCCGCCACCTGCCGGACGGGGGCGAGAACTCCATGGCCGACACCCCGGACGAGGCACTCGCCGAGCGGTTCGCCGCCTTCGCCGCGGCCGGACTGCTCGACGTCACCGACGCGCGGCTCGCGGCCGACCAGTTCATCGCGCTTACCTTCGGAGTCGCGCTCAACAGGTACGGTTCCGCGAATGCCGCGGAGGACCCACGCGTCCAGCCCCTCATCGTCGAGGGAGTGCGGACCTTTCTCCGGGCATACCAGGCCAAGTAGGAAGAGAGCATGGTGAAGAAAGCGCGCGTGTGTCTCGTCGTGTTGGCGTGCACGCTCCTGGCCGCCTCATGCAGTGGCGGCGACAAGTCCGTTGACACGTCCCGTCTGACGGACCGGGAAAAGGAATGGGTCGAGTTCTCGTACGCGCATGAGAAGGACGACAAGACCAAACGAGCGTGGGAAGAACTGACCGCCGACGGGGTCAAGTCCTACCTTGAACAGCAGCGTTCACGCCTGTGCGGTGACACGGCGGCACTGATGCAGAGCCTGAAGGACGCCGGCTACGAGGCGGGCGAAATGCAGGAGTACAAGGAAAAGTCCGAACGATTGATCTGCACGCCCGTGGGGTGATTACGCGGCGAAGGTCCCCGCCGGCGACAGCGGGGACCTTCGCTCCGTAGGCCGGGTGGCTTGCGCTACGCCACCGCGCCTCCGAGGATCCGCAGCGAGTACTTGTCATCGGCCCGGTGCAGAATCATCGTCACAGGACCCGAGGTGAACACCCCGCTGACCACGTACTCCTTCTTGTTGCCCGTCTCGGCGACCTGCTTCGCATAGAGGGAATCGGTCTCCCTCTTCGCCTGCTTGAGCCACGAAGACGCCTTGCCGTGGTCGACTCCGGCCACATTCAGGCCGGTGCAGGCAGCGAGGAAGTCGAAACCGTCGGTCTGCTTCGTGCCGGTTCGGCACAGCAGGGACGACAGGTTCTCGTGATCGGCGTATCCGGCCGAAACCGTCAACCCGTTCCCGCCGTGCCCGTGGACATAGGTTCTCTTCTTCCCGTCGGGCATCTCCTGCTCAACGGGCCTGTCCAGTTTCAGTTTCCAGGATTTCGCGAGCCCGGTGAGGAAGCCCTTCCCGGTGTATCCGTCGGCCATCGTCCGCGCCGCGCCGAGGCTGGGCCGCTTGTCGCCGACCACAGCGTGCTTGGGGAGATCGGCGGCTCGCGGCGCCGTCCGTGTCCTGGACGGCTCGGGGCGAGGCGCCTTCGCTGCCCGAGCATGCTCGGACGTTGCCGGTTCGGGGCTGTTCTGGCTGCAGGAGACGGCTCCCGCCGTGCCGATGACGACCGTCATCAGCACGACGGGAACGCGGAGGGCGGCGCGTGTCACAGGCCACCGTCGACGAGGTTGCACGGGCCGGGTTCGGCGTAGTTGAACGGAACGAAGGCGATCGCGTCGAACACCACGTTGTCGTCTCCGGTGCCGGCCGAGTGAAGGTTGTCCGCCTCGATCCGGCCGCCCTTCCAGAAGCTGAACGTGCCCATCTCGAACCAGGTGTCCTTGCCCGCACTGCGGGTTCCCTGGTTGACGTTGCAGTAGTCGGCCTTGGCGCCGGCCGTGTTGTCGCCCGGGATGAAGTTGTACCGGACGACCGCTTCCGCGCCGTGGCTGGGCAGGTGGAGGTAGATCTTGTAGCGCTGGCCGGGCTGGTCTCCGGAGGGGAGCTTGGCCTGGTTGACCTCCCACCGACCGGTGATCTTGTGGAAGTAGTCGGTGTCCGGGTAGTTGTGCGTGAAGTAGACGTGGTGGTCGTACCCGGCGCCGAGCTGGTGGAGGTCGATGGGGGCGAGGTAGGGGGTCGCGCGGAACGTGCCGTTGTCCCTCAGCATGGTGATGTTGTCACCGGCCTGGAGGGTGAACTTGCCGTCGGCGGCCGCCTCGAAGTCCCCGCATCCGTAGGTGTCCTCGTGCTGGCCGAGGTCATCGACGATGATGGCGTTGGTGTAGACGCTCGGGTGGTCGATGCACGGGCCGTGACCGTACTTGCTCTTCAGCTCGGGCTCACCCGAGCCGAGCGAGTACCGGAGGTTCTCGGTGCTGGAGTTGGCGGTGCTCTGCGACCCCATCCAGTCCACGCTGCCGTCCCAGTAGCACTTCGAGTCCCAGCTCGGGCACGGGTCGGCCGCGCTCGGGTTGCACGAGTTGAGGGACGGGTCGCAGAACAGGGTGCGCGGGGCGACCTTGATGACGCCGAACGGCATGGACGGCTTGACGTACGACGCTTCACTGTCCCAGGTCATCTGCGGGACTTCCGCCCAGCCGAAGATCTTCTCCGGGTAGTTCCAGTCGCCGGGGTGGGAGGCGTCGTCGTAGCTGTAGCGCAGGAACGGCTGCCGGTCGGCCGGGTAGCGCGGGTTGATCGGGTTGTTGAAGAAGCCCAGGCCGACGGCGCCCGAGGTGTAGACGCCGGAGTTGTAGCCCCACAGCGCCGTGTACCAGTTCTCGATGTAGGCCGGGCTGCCGTTGTTGATGTTCATGCCCAGGGCCTTGAGCTGGTTCCACTTCTCGGCCAGGATGCCCAGCCCGGCGGCGATGTTCGCCGCGTAGTCGGTGGTGACGGCACCGGCGCGCAGCGGGTCGAGCTGCTCGGCGTGCTTCTCCGACATGCCGGTCGTGACCTGGGCGATGCCGTAACCGCAGTCGGCCTTCTCCCGGTTGGGGTAGCCGTGGATGCCGTTCTCGTTGCCGTACCAGTCGGACTTGGTGACGTTGCCCGAGTCGCCGTTCATGGAGTGCCAGGACGCCTGCTTGAAGTTGGACTCCTGGGCGAGGATGCCCAGCATGACCTGCGCGGGAATGTCACCTCCGCCGGTCAGCGGCGGCTTGGGAAACAGACCCTGCGGGGTGTAGGCGCCAAGACCGGTGTCGTGCCAGTTCTGCGGGCGGGAGACCTTCAGTTCGCCGTGCACGGCCTGGTCCACGGCCCACTCGACCATGTTCGCGCTGGGCTGGAGCGCCTGGCGCTTGGGGTCGTTGCGCTTGACGATGCAGGGAGTTTCCATCGTGCCGACCTTGCCCCACACGGCCGCGCCGGAGCCGGACAGGCATTGCGACTCCGGCCCGCCCTCACCGCAGGTGAGCGGGTCGTCGTCATCGGCCATCGCGAACGCGGCCGGGTCCAGCGGCAGCGAGGAGTCCGGCTTGGGCCGCTTGCGGTCGGCGTCCACGAGCGTGGTGGCCTGCGCACCGCTCTTGAGCGCGGTCGCCTTGACGGTCAGTGTGCCGGCGCCCTTGTTCGAGGGCGAGCCGATGCGGGTGGTGATGCCCTTCATCTGCTCGGAGAACACCGAGTTGGTCACCAGATGACCGTGGCGGGAGATCCCGGCCACCCGGCCGTCCACCGCGTGCTTGGCGAGCCCCGGGGCCTTGCCGGTGTCGATGCCCTTCACGTCGCCGACGACCGCGTCGCCGCCTGCCATGGGGAGGAGCTTGACCTTCCCCTTGGGGGCGCGGCCCAGTTCGGTGAAGTCCTTGCCGTTGAAGCGGGAGATGACGCTGCTCTTGTCGTCGACCGTGCCGACGTCCACGG
>JABFVM010000246.1 GCA_013362785.1 Streptomyces sp.
GTGGTGCACGCCTGGCAGTTCCAGCCGCACGAGGCGATCGACGCGGGATACGCCGGCGACGCCGACACCCAGGCCCAGTGGGTGCGCGACGGGCTGGCGGCGGCCGCCCGCTCCGTCACGGAGCGGCATGCCGGGCTGGAGGTCACCACCGACGTCCTCGACGGCGGACCGGCCGACACGCTGGTCGCCGCCGCGGCGGACGCCGAGATGCTGGTGCTGGGCTCGCGGGGCCACGCCGCGGTCGTCGGGTTCCTGCTGGGCTCCGTCGGACAGCAGGTCATCGCCGGGGCCACCCGGCCCGTCGTCCTCGTACGCGCCGGGGACGAGCCGTCCGCCGAGGCCGCCGGCCGCGAGATCGTCGTCGGCCAGCAGGGCGACCCGGACGACAGCGCCGCCGCGCTGCGGCTCGCGTTCGAGACGGCCGCGGCCCGCGGCGCGACCGTACGCGCGGTGCGGGCCTGGACGCTGCCGCCGCTGTTCGCCTACAGCCCGGCCTCGCTCAAGCTCCTCGATGACGCCGGAGGACTGGAGCCGTTCGAGAAGAAGTCCCTGGGCGAGGCGCTGCAGCCCTGGCGCGAGCGGTTCCCGGACGTCCAGGTCGTGGAGCACGTCGAGATGGGCAGCGCCGGGCAGGTGCTGCTGTCGGTCGCCGGTCGGGCCCAGCTGATGGTCGTCGGTCGCCGCGCCCGCCGCACGGCCGTGGGCGCCCGGATCGGTTCGGTGGCCCACGGCGTCCTGCACCACGCACCCTGCCCGGTGGCCGTGGTGCCGCACGAGTGAGCCAGAGCCTGTGAAGAAGCCCCCGCCTGCGCCGCTCCGGGCGGACGACGGGGGCTTCTTCACAGGCTCTCACTCGGACGTGGTGGGCTGCAGCGTCTCGCGGGCCTTGGGCAGGATGTTCTCGATGTAGTCGGCCACCACCGAGTCCAGGTCGATGTCGTGCTGCGCCCGCTCGGACAGGTACCAGCGGTGTTCGAGCAGCTCGTGGTAGATCTCGGCCGGGTCCACCGAGCCGCGCAGCTCCAGCGGTACGGCCCGCACGGTGGGGCGGAAGACATCGCGCACCCAGCGGTGGGCGAGCACCTCCGGGCGAGCGCCGAGCGGGTCGCCCGGGGCGTAGTCGTCCTGGGTGGCCATCCAGCTCTCCAGGTCGTTCAGCAGTCTGCGGGCCTGGTTCTCCTCGGTGTCCAGGCCCGTCAGACGCAGCAGTTGGCGCTGGTGGTGACCGGCGTCCACGACCTTGGGCACGAAGGTGACCGTGTCGCCGTTCGCCGCGTGCTCGATCTGCATCTCGGCCACGTCGAAACCGAGCTCGTTCAGCCGGCGTATCCGGCGCTCTATGTAGTGGTACTTGCCCGCCGGGTACACCGAGGTGCGGGTCAGTTCCTCCCACAGGCCCTGGTAGCGGGCGCAGATCTCGGTGCCGAACTCGATCGGGTCCACCGAGGGGTGCAGCGCCCCGGACGCCTCCAGGTCCAGCAGCTCACCGCTGATGTTGACCCGGGCGAGCTCCAGGTCGTAGTCGCGCTGCCCGGCGCTGAGCTGCGGGTGCAGATCGCCGGTCTCGGCGTCCACCAGATACGCGGCGTAGGCGCCCGCGTCACGCCGGAACAGCGTGTTGGACAGCGAGCAGTCGCCCCATGCGAACCCGGCGAGATGGAGGCGGACAAGGAGCACGGCCAGCGCGTCCATCAGGCGGTGCATGGTCGCCGGGCGCATCGTCGTCTCGAACATCGAGCGGTACGGCTGCGAGCCCCGCAGATGCCGGGTGACCAGCACCGACTCCAGCGGTCCTCCGTCGGCGTCGGTGCGGCCGGTGACCACCGCCAGCGGGTCCACCGCGGGGATGCCGAGCCGGTCCAGATCGCGCAGCAGCTCGTACTCGCGCAACGCCGGGCGCTGGGCGAGCTCCTTGACGGCGATCACCTCGTCGCCGGCCCGGGCGTAGCGCACGATGTGCCGGGAGATACCGCGCGGCAGGGGGACCAGGACCTCCTCCGGCCACTGCTCCAGGGGCAGCTGCCAGGGCAGTTCCAGCAGGAGCGCGGGGTGCTCCGGATTCGTCGCGCTGATCTGCAGTGCCATGGGCCGTTCGTCCTCGCCTCGCGGTGATCGTCACGTCAGCCTAGAGCGCGCGCTCCCGGGCCTGAAGCGCCGCTTCCCGCACCGAGCCCCGGTGCAGCGGTCCGTGCCCGGGCAGCAGTACGTCGCCCTTGAGGCCTTCGAGCACGTCCAGCGAGGCCAGGGCCTGGGCACGCTCGCGGTGGAACATGTCCGGCAGCAGCTGCGGACCCTGGATCCGCGAGGTGGGGTGGCCGCTGACCAGGGCGTCGCCGGCGATCAACACCCCGGCGTCGGGCAGGTGGTAGGCGCAGTGGCCGTCGGTGTGGCCGGGCGTGTGCACCGGGACGGGACGGCCGGGCAGGTCGAGCGGGCCCGCCGCCGGGAACGGCTCGGGGGAGGTGACCGGCACGTGCGCGGTGCCGCCGGAGCGGATGGCGTGCACGGCCC
The DNA here is from genome assembly GCA_013362785.1 of Streptomyces sp. GTDB lineage: Bacteria > Actinomycetota > Actinomycetes > Streptomycetales > Streptomycetaceae > Streptomyces. The sequence goes on from JABFVM010000246.1 coordinate 2,512, forward strand.
AGGGCAGTACGCCCGGCCGCCAGCCGTTCCTCAGGACGGTGCCGACGTCGACCTGGTGCAGGAACTCCCGGCGGGCGTGCGGCACTTCGGCCTCGTGAAGGTATATCGGCGTGCCGTACGTGGCGCGCAGATACTCGGCGTTGCCCAGATGGTCGGTGTGCGCGTGGGTGATCAGTACGGCCTTCACCGCCTCCGGCGCACTCCCCACCTCCGTGAGCGAGGCGAGCAGCTTGGCCCGGTCCCCGGGGTAGCCGGTGTCGATCAGCGTGACCGCGTCGCCCTCCGTCAGGATCACCCAGTTGGTGTTGCTGCCGTGCACCAGGTAGGTGCCGTCCGCGACTTGCCGCACATCTGCCCGCATGATCGTCCCGCCTGGTGAGGTCCGTGCCCGACGGGGACAGCAAAGCAGATCACGATGACATCGGGTTCGTCGGGGCCGGACGCATTCCGAACAGGAACCGCGTCGGCCGCGTCCTGCGCACCAGACACTCGTACAGGGCGAGGATCACCATCAGCGAACCGGTCACGATCACCGTGTACTTGACCACGATCGGTGCCGGCCAGCCCACCACGCCGTACGCGACGGCGACCACGACCGGCTGGTGCAGCACATACACCGGCAGCGCGGCGATCCCGAGGTACACCATCACGCGCGACGGCGCCCGGACCTCGCGGGGCCGGTCCAGCAGCCCGAGGATCGCCGCCACCCAGCACCAGCCCGCCGCCCCGAACGCCGCCCGCGTCACCAGCGCGAGCGGACTCCGGTCGGTGAACGGGTCGTCCAGGGTCAGGAACCCGGGCGCGGTCCCCGCGAACAGCACGAGCCCGGCCACGCCCAGCGGCACGGCGAGCCGGCGCAGCGCGACCCGGACGCGTCCGTCGTCGGCGAGGGCGTAGCCGAACAGGAAGAACACCAGGTAGGCCCAGCGGTTCCAGCCCGCGAAGCCCTCCTCCATGCCGAGGAACGCGTTGATCGCGGCGAGCGGCAGCACGGGCAGGAGCAGCAGGGCCGGACGCCGCTCCACCGCCCGCCCCATGCGCTCGGCCCACGCGGCGAGCGGCGCCGCGACCGGGGCGAGGAGCAGGCTGAAGGTCAGCAGAAGCACCACGAACCACAGATGGCCGGTCTCGAAGTGCTCCCCCTCCAGGACGAAGGGGAAGTCGGCCGGGTCCGGGCGGACGGTGAGGAAACGCGGCCAGAAGTGCCAGTACGACTCGTCGTAGCCGGGGTCGGCGGCCCGTAGCCGCAGCCATTGGGGGAGCGGGCACAGGAGGAGCGTCGCGAAGACCAGCGGAACGCCCAGCCGCAGCAGCCGCTCCCGGCTGAACCGGGCGGCCCCGCGCCGGCGGATCGAGTGGCGGGCGCCCAGACCGGCGACCAGGAACAGCATGGGCATCGCCCATACGACGGCCAACCCGGCGAGCACGGTCACCGCGACGGTCGTGTCCGCGTTCTTGACGTAGAAGTCGTCGTCCGGTGAGAAGACGAGAGCCGAGTGGAAGAAGACCAGCCCGAGGACCACGAGGACCCGCAGCGCGTCCAGCTCGCTGCGCCGGGGAGCGGTGGGCGGTGCCTGCGTTTGCGCGCACACCCGCCCCAGTGTGGGGGCACGTCGGGGCCTCGCCCAGAGGAAGGGCTGCCTCCGGCACCGTCCGCCGGAGGCAGCCCCCGCGCGCACCCGAAGCGGCCGCCTCTCCGCCTCAGTGCACGCCGTCCGGGCGGAACTGCACGCTGATGCGCGGTCCCGCGGCCCGTGCGGTCTTCGGTACGCAGTGCTCCCAGGTCCGCTGGCAGGAGCCGCCCATGATGACGAGGTCGCCGTGCCCCAGCGGACGGCGCACGCTGTCGCCGCCGCGCATCGGCCGCAGCAGCAGATCACGCGGGGCTCCCACGGAGAGGATGGCGACCATCGTGTCCTCGCGGGCACCGCGTCCGATCCGGTCGCCGTGCCAGGCGACACTGTCCCGGCCGTCGCGGTAGTAGCAGAGCCCGGCCGTGGTGAACGGCTCGCCCAGCTCGTCGGCGTAGTGAGCGCTGAGCGCCTCGCGGGCCTCGGACAGCACCGGGTGCGGAAGCGCGTCGTCCCGGCCGAAGAACGCCAGCAGCCGGGGCACGTCCACGACCTGGTCGTACATCTTGCGTCGCTCCGCCCGCCAGGGGACCTCGACCGCGAGCTGTTCGAACAGTGCGTCGGAGCCCGCCAGCCAGCCGGGCAGCACATCGAGCCAGGCGCCGAGGCCGAGCTCGGTCCGGCGGATCCCGTCGAGGGGGCCGAGCCTCAGCTGGTCCGTCTGGTCGAAGAGGGAGGCCTGGAGGTGCGTGCTCATGGATCCAGCGTACGCCTTATTCGAAAATATGTTCCCATTGTTTAGGGGTTTGCATCGGCCTCTTTCGATACATCGGTGTATCCGATACATTCATGCATCGAACGGAGGTCCTGATATGGCGGTCCACGGAACGGCCAAGCGCGTCACCAAGCGCCGGGTCCGTACGCGCGCCAATCTCCTGGACGCCGCCTTCATGGTCTTCGCGGCCAAAGGCTTCGGGCGGGTCTCCATCGAGGAGGTCTGCGAGGCCGCCGGCTACAGCCGGGGCGCCTTCTACTCCAACTTCGACAGCCTGGACGAGCTGTTCTTCGCCCTCTACCGGGAGCGGGCGGACCTGATCGCCGACCAGGTGGCCGGGGCGCTCGCCCTCGACGGGCCGGACCTCGACGTGCCCGCCGCCGTCGACCGCGTCACCGAGGTGCTGCTCCTCGACCGCGACTGGCTCCTGGTGAAGACGGACTTCCTGGTGCACGCCGCCCGCGACCCGGCCGTCGCCCGGACGCTGCTGGAACACCGCGCCCGGCTGCGCGGCGCGATCGCCGACCGGCTCGCCCGGGCCCGGGGCCGCGCCGGGCTGCCCGCCGTGCTCGGCGACATCGACGGCGCCGCGCACGCCGTGGTCGCCGCGTACGACGGCGTCACCACCCAACTGCTGCTGGAC
>JABFVM010000484.1 GCA_013362785.1 Streptomyces sp.
GGGCCGCGCTCACATGCCTCGTCATCCTCGGGGCAGGAATGCTGTTCGGCATCATCTGACCTCCCGACCCCCGAGTCCCGTTCCAGGGGTTCCAGTAGTTCCAGGAGGACACGTTCATGGCGCCCGGTGGGAACCGCGGCTGGCTGCTCCGCCTCGTCATCGCCTTCAGCTTCGCGCAGGGGGCGGTGTCGATGGCCCGGCCCGCCGTCTCCTACCGGGCGCTGGCGTTGGGCGCGGACGAGAGGGCGATCGGTGTGATCGCGGGCGTGTACGCGCTGCTCCCGCTGTTCGTCGCCGTCCCGCTGGGCCGCCGCACCGACCACGGCCGCTGCGCGCCGCTGCTGCCGGTCGGTGTCGTCCTGATCTCCGGCGGCTGTGCGATGAGCGGGCTGGCGAACTCCCTCTGGGCGATGGCGGTCTGGAGCGGGGTGATGGGCCTCGGCCATCTCTGCTTCGTCATCGGCGCCCAGTCGCTCGTCGCCCGCCAGTCCGCCCCGCACGAACAGGACCGCAACTTCGGCCACTTCACCATCGGCGCCTCCCTCGGCCAGCTGATCGGCCCGATCGCCGCGGGCGCGCTGATCGGCGGCCGGGACATGGCGGGCACCAGCGCCCTCGCCCTGCTGGTGGCGGGCGCGGGCGGCGCGGTCTCGCTGACCTCGCTGTGGCGCATAGAGAGCCGTACGACGGCCAAGTCCCGCGCGGAACAAGGGGATCGCGTCCCTGTCGGGCGCATACTGCGGGCCCGGGGTGTGCCCGCAGGCATCTTCATCAGCCTCGCCGTGCTCTCCGCGACCGACATCCTCACCGCCTACCTCCCGGTGGTCGGCGAGCACCGCGGCATCGCGCCGTCCGTGATCGGCCTGCTGCTGAGCCTGCGCGCGGCGGCCACCATCGCGTGCCGGCTGGTGCTGACGCCCCTGCTGCGACTGCTCGGCCGCACCCTGCTGCTGACCCTGACCTGTCTGCTGGCGGCCCTGCTGTGCGCCGGGGTCGCGCTGCCGGTGCCCGTGTGGGGGCTGGCCGTCATGCTGGCGGTGCTGGGCTTCTGCCTCGGCGTCGGCCAGCCGCTGTCCATGACGACGGTCGTGCAGGCGGCCCCCGACGGCGCCCGCTCCACCGCCCTCGCCCTGCGGCTGACCGGCAACCGTCTCGGCCAGGTCGCGGCACCGGCGTCGGCGGGCCTGGTCGCCGGAATCGCCGGGGTGGCTGCGCCGTTCGTGATGCTGGCGGGCCTGCTGCTGGTGTCCGCGGGCGTGGCCGTGCGCACGCCGAAGCGGCCGGGAGGGCCCGGATCGGGTGCCTCCGGGCGGCCGAAGCGCCCGGGACTGCGCCGGACGAGCGAAATCTGACGACGCGCCGGGCGTCGGTACGGCGAGTCGCGTGCGCGTGACGGAGAGTCAGGCGAAAGAACGATTTGTATGAAAATCGTCTGAACCTGAGGAGCGCGCATGCCGACCCTGACACCCTCACGTTCCTTTCGCGCCCGCGCGGGCGCCACAGTCGTCCTCACGGCCCTCGCCGCGGCGGGCGCGTCATGGGTGACGGCGCCGACCGCGTGGGCCCAGGGGGAGAACGGCGACATCAGGATCCACCGTGAGGGCGTGCCCTACGGGGTGCCGAAGGACGACCCGGTGGTGTGCCGGTTCTACCTCGACGCCGTCAACTTCGACATCCTCGCCTCGATCACGTACACCATCTCGCCGCAGCCTCCGCTGCCCACGGGCGCCACCGTCACCGGCGCCATCCAGCTCGCCGGGGGCGCCGGGCACACCGATACCTTGGGGCTCGCCGAGGGGCAGTACAAGCTCACCTGGGTCGTGACGGGCATCCCCCCGAAGGAGAAGGTCTTCCGCGTCCGGTGCCATGACGACAGGGACGACAGGGGCGACAGGCGGGAAGGGCGGGACGGCGACGGCGGTCCGCCCGGACGCATCGAGGACAACGACCGGGGCGAGGGAGGCTGGGGCCGTGGCGACGACCACGGCCCGAGGGGCGGTGTGCACGCGGGCGGCGGCGGTCTCGTCGACACCGCGGCCGCGTACGCGCCGGTGGCGGGCGCGGCGATGGTGGGCCTGACGGCCCTCGGCGGCGCCGTGTACTTCCGCAGGACCCGCCGGCAGACCGATGGTGCCGCGTAGGCGCAGACGCCGGCCCTGGTACCGGACCCGCGCCTACCGTCTCTCCAGAACGGCTGCGCTGACGGTCGTCCTGGTGATGGTGGTCGTCCGGTGCGAGGGGCTCCGTGACGCGATCGCGCCGACAGGACCCGACGGCAGGCACTCCGTGGCGGCCGCCGGCCAGGCCCACCCCGCCAAGCCCCCTCGCCCGCTGCCAAGGTCCCGGCCGACGTCCGTGCGTATCCCGTCCCTGGGCATCGACGCCCCGGTCATCGGTCTCGGGCTCACCGGGGAACAGGAGTTGGAGACACCGCCGGTCGACGAGCCGAACCTCATCGGCTGGTACCGGGGCGGCCCCACACCGGGTGAGCCCGGCGTCGCGATCGCGGTGGGCCACCGGGACACCACGACCGGCTCCGCCGTCTTCGCCGGACTCGCCTCGGTCAAGCGCGGCAAGCAGATCGTGGCGCGGCGCGAGGACGGCCGCAGCGCCGTCTACACCGTGGACCGGGTGAAGGTCTACGACAAGGCGACGTTCCCCGACAAGGAGGTCTACGGCCCGAGCCGGCGCCCGGAGCTGCGGGTGCTCACCTGCGGCGGCCTCTTCGACCGGCAGGCCGGATACACCAGCAACGTGGTGGTCTTCGCCCACCTGACCGCTACGAAGTGACAGACCCCTTCCCCCGGCCGGGCACATTCCGTTAGCTTCCGTGACTCAAGGCCCCGTACGACCCGCACGGAGTCTTCGGACACACGGAGCAGCGGCGCTCCGGACAGCCCCCGGGGGCAGCAGTCATGACACGCGCCATCTCCCTGCACGACGTGAGCAAGTCCTACACGCGAGGCGTCCGAGTGGTGGACCGGCTCTCCCTGGACATCGAGCCCCGGGAGTTCCTCGTCCTCCTCGGGCCCTCCGGCTGCGGCAAGTCCACCGTGCTCAGAATGATCGCCGGCCTGGAGGAGATCGACGAGGGCGAGCTGCTGCTGGACGGCGAGTACGGCAACGACCTGCTGCCCGCCGACCGGCGGATGGCGATGGTCTTCCAGAACTTCGCCCTCTACCCGAGCATGACCAGCCGCGACAACATCGGCTTCCCGCTGCGCATCGAGGAGCCCGGCGCGGACCCGCGCCCCCGGGTGGACGCCACCGCCCGCATGCTGGGCATCGAGGACCTCCTCGACCGCTTCCCCGCCCAGCTCTCCGGCGGCGAACGCCAGCGCGTCGCCATGGGCCGGGCCATCGCCCGCCACCCCACCGCGTTCCTGATGGACGAGCCGCTCTCCAACCTCGACGCCAAGCTCCGCAACCACCTGCGCGCCGAGATCTCCGGCCTCACCCGGAAGCTGGGCGTCACCACGGTCTACGTCACCCACGACCAGGCCGAGGCGATGTCCCTCGGCGACCGGGTCGCCATCCTGCGCGGCGGCGTCCTCCAGCAGGTCGGCACCCCGCGCTCGGTGTACGCCCTGCCCCGCAACGTCTTCGTCGCCGCCTTCATCGGCATCCCGCGCATCAACCTGCTGCGCGGCGTCGTCCGCGCCCCGCTCGACGGCGCGATGACCATCAGCCTCGGCAAGCAGTACCTCCGGCTCCCCGAACCCCTGTCCCTGGACCACCAGTTGCTCCGGGTCCAGCAGGGCCGCGAGGTCATCGTGGGCCTGCGCTCGGAAGCGGTCCGGATCGCCGAGCCGGCCTCCGCCCGCCCCGGCGAGGTGCACATCACGGGTCTGGTCGAGCATGTGGAGTTCCAGGGCCACGAGGTCCTCGTCCACTTCAACACCGGCTCCCGCCCGGCCGTCGTACCGGACCTGGAGGCCCCGCGCCCCGTCCCTCCGGTCCGACGCCGCCGCCGGGAGACCGGCACGGTGCTGGAACGCCTCCGCAACCGCGCGGGCGCCCTGCGGGCCGGCCCGGTGGTGACCCTGGAGAACCCGGCCGACGCGACCCCCGAGCCGGCTCCGCCCGAGGGCCGCCTCCCCGGCGACCTCATCGTGCGCACCACCCCCGACTTCGAGCTCCGGCACGGCATGCAGGTCCCCCTGCTCGTGGACCTGGCCCATCTGTTCGTCTTCGATCAGCACGGTGACCGGATCTGCCCGGCTCCGGCGCGGCTGCCGGATCTGGAGGAGTGAAGTCCTCCGGGCCTGGCTAGTCATGGGGCATGAATGTCCACTTCACCCGAACTCGGGCTGTCCTCACCGCAGTCGGCCTCATGCTGACCGTCGCCGCGCCGACCGCCTACGCCTCCCTCGACACCGACGGCGCATCGGTACGGCAGCGAGGCGAGCCGTATGTCGAGACACAGCTCTTCTTCGGCACCGCGCGGCCCGACGGCGGGCCCGCCGTCACCGACGCGCAGTTCATGGCCTTCGTCGACAAGGAGGTCACCCCGGGCTTTCCGGACGGGCTCACGATCCAGACCGGGCGCGGGCAGTGGCGGGACGTGAGCGGCACGATCGAGAAGGAGCGGTCGTACGAGCTGATCCTGCTGTACCCGCAGGCACAGGCGAAGAGCAGTGACCGCAAGATCGAGGAGATCCGCCGCGACTACGAGAAGGCGTTCGCGCAGGAGTCGGTGGGGAGGGTGGACGACCTGGCTCGGGTCGACTTCTGATGTCATGGGCCGCGCGGCGGAGCCGCATGTGGATACAGTTGGCACACAAAACTAACACCGCTAGTTTGTGAGCCGGACGACGTGGCAGCCCGCTCGGGAGGAAGTGCAATGAAGGCACACGACGGCATGTACATCGACGGCGCCTGGCGCCCCGCCGCGGGCGGCGACGTGATCGAGGTGGTGAACCCGGTCGACGAGCAGGTCATCGGCCGGGTCCCGGCCGGCACCGCCGCCGACGTCGACACCGCCGTACGCGCCGCCCGAGCCGCCCTCCCGGGCTGGGCCGCGACCCCGCCCGCCGAGCGGGCCGCGCGGCTCACCGCCCTGCGCGACATCCTCGACGCCCGCAAGGACGAGATCGCGGAGACGGTCACCGCCGAGCTCGGCTCGCCGCTGAAGTTCTCGCAGGCGGTCCACGCGGGCGTGCCGATCGCCGTCGCCGGCTCGTACGCCGAGCTCGCGGCGACGTACGCCTTCGAGGAGAAGGTCGGCAACTCGACCGTGTTCCACGAGCCCGTCGGTGTGGTCGGTGCCATCACGCCCTGGAACTACCCGCTCCACCAGATCGTCGCCAAGGCCGCCCCGGCGCTGGCCGCCGGCTGCACGGTCGTACTGAAGCCCGCCGAGGACACCCCGCTGGTCGCCCAGCTGTTCGCCGAGGCGGTGCACGAGGCCGGGGTCCCCGCGGGCGTCTTCAACCTGGTCACCGGCCTCGGCCCGGTCGCGGGCCAGGCGCTCGCCGAGCACCCGGACGTCGACCTGGTC
>JABFVM010000406.1 GCA_013362785.1 Streptomyces sp.
GCCCAGGCGATGGGCCCGGTCGGCGGCTGGCTGGCCGTCACCGGCACCTGGTCCTGGGACGCGGTGATCCTCGGCCTCGCCGTCGGCGTCTGGATCGGCGGCTTCGACCTGATCTACGCCTGCCAGGACGTCGACACCGACCGCGAGATCGGCGTCCTGTCGGTACCGGCCCGCTTCGGCATCCCGGCGGCGATCTGGGGCGCGCGGGTCTGCCACACGGTCACGACGGCCCTGTTCGTCTGGTACGCCCTGGCCACGGACGCGGGCGCCTTCTTCTGGCTGGGCCTGCTGATCGTGGCCGCCGCGTTCCTGTACGAGCACTCGATCGTCCGCCCGCACGATCTGTCCCGGGTGAACAGGGCGTTCTTCAGCGTCAACGGGTTCATCGGGATCGCCCTGTTCGTGTGCGCGCTGCTGGATCTGCTGGTGCGCGGGCTGACGGTCTGACGGGTACGGGACGGTCTGACGACGGGGGCGGAACGGTCTGACGGGTACGGAGTGGGCCGCCAGGCTCTGTCGTCAGGCTCTGTCGTCAGGGCCTAGGCGACGAGCGCCTGACCTGAGGCGGCCCCACGGCGGCGGAACACGAACGCCGCCGTCACCCCGGCCACCAGCCCGACCAGATGCCCCTGCCAGCTGATGCCGGACTGGGTCGGGGCGAGGCCCGCCAGCATGGTGCCGCCCCAGATCGCGGCGACCAGCAGGCCGACCAGGACGCCGAGCGGGCGGCGCTCCACGAAGCCGGTGACCAGGAGGAAGCCGAACAGGCCGAAGATCAGGCCGGAGGCGCCCGCGGTGTTGGTGCCGGACGGGGATATCAGCCACACGCCCAGGCCGTCGGCGACGACGATCAGGGCGCAGACCAGGGCGAACCGGCGTATGCCGCCGAGCGCCGCCAGGAAGCCGAGGACCAGCAGCGGCACGCTGTTCGCGGCGACATGGGCGAAGCCGAAGTGGATGAAGGCGGCCGGGACCACGTCCACCAGCTCGGACGGGGTGCGCGGGACGATCCCGAGGCCGTCCAGCGCGTGCCCGCTGATCACGTCCGCCACTTCAAGCAGCCACAGCAGCGCCACCCAGCCCAGCATCAGCTTGGCCGCGGTCAGCGCACGCTCACCCCGCGACCCCTCGCGCTCCACACCCCGGACACCCCGCATGGCAACCCCACCGTCCAACTCGTCCCCAAACGGGAACGCCTGGCCCCCCTTGGTCGGTTCCCACCCCGCGACGCCGGATAGGCTCGGAGTCGTGAACCCAGCCAAGCCAGGAGAGACGGCGCGTACGCCTTGGATCGTAGGGGTGTCCGGCGCTTCCGGCACCCCATACGCCGCCGCCGTGCTGCGCGCGCTCCTTGCCGCCGGGGAGACCGTCGACCTGGTCGTCAGCCGGGCCTCGCGGCTCACCCTGCTCGACGAGACCGGCCTCCCGTTCCGGGACGCGCACTGGCGGGACGACCTGCGGGAGTGGCTCGCGCGGGGCGCCGACGGCAAGCCCGGGACCTTCGACGTCGACGTCAGCGGCGTGCGGTACTGGGCGGCCGGTGACCTCGCCGCCGGGCCGTCCTCCGGGTCGTACCCCGCGAAGGGCATGCTGATCGTGCCCGCCTCCACGGCCTGCGTCGCCGGTGTCGCCCTCGGGCTGTCCAAGGACCTGCTCCAGCGGGCGGCGAGCGTGACACTGAAAGAGGGACGGCAGCTCGTCGTCGCCGTACGGGAGACCCCCCTGGGCGGGCAGACGCTGCGGCACCTCGTGACACTGGACGACGCGGGAGCGACCGTCGTACCGGCCTCGCCCGCCTTCTACGCGGGCGCCACCCACATCCAGGACCTGGTCGACTTCGTCGCCGGACGCGTACTGGACGCGGCGGGCGTCGAACACCGGCTGTACCGCCGCTGGAAGGGCGAACTCGGCGGCGGAACCCGCACGACATGAACGCCAACTGAGCAAGAACGCCAACTGAGCAAGTCGCAGTACCTCTCATTCACTTCGGGAACTCTTCAGCGGAAGGCTTCGAATCGCATGGACGCGGTGGACAGGCAGCTCATCCAGGCCCTGAGGGAGAACGGCCGGGCCTCCTACGCGGAGCTGGGACGCCTTGTCGGCCTGTCGGGACCCAGCGTCACCGACCGCATCAACCGGCTGGAGGCGGCCGGTGTCATCACCGGTTACCGCGCCACCGTCGACGCCGCCTCGCTCGGCCTCGGCGTCACCGCGCTGATCGGAATCTCCCTCTCCGACGCGGTCGACCACGAGGACGTGGCGCGTCGGCTGAAGGACCTGCCCGAGATCGAGGACTGCTGGTTCATCGCCGGTGACGACTCGTACATGCTCAAGGTGCGGGCGGCCGACGTGGACGGGCTGGAGAAGATCATCCGGCGGCTCAGCGGGACCAAGGGCGTGTCCCGGACCCGTACGACGATCATCCTCTCCACGAAATGGGAGAACCGGGTGGGTGAGCTGCCCGAAGAGGTGTGAGGGCGTAGGCCCCTTTCAGGGCCGTTTGGGGGTACCGCCCTCCCGAAGGGTGGGGGAGTACGGTTGGCAGGGCTGTCGGAGAAAGGTTGAGGGCATGGACGTCGGGCTCAAGCGCGAGCTGGAGGAGAAGGTCAGGGCCGGTGAGCGGCTGACCCGTGAGGACGGCATCGCGCTGTACGAGTCGGACGACCTGGCGTGGCTGGGCGGCCTCGCGCACGAGGTGCGTACGCGCAAGAACGGCGACGTGGTCCACTTCAACGTCAACCGTCACCTCAACATGACCAACGTGTGCACGGCCTCGTGCGCGTACTGCTCCTTCCAGCGCAAGCCGGGCGAGAAGGACGCGTACACGATGCGCATCGAGGAGGCGGTGAAGCTCGCCAAGGCGATGGAGGGCGAGAACCTCACCGAGCTCCACATCGTCAACGGCCTGCACCCGAACCTCCCGTGGCGCTACTACCCGCGCTCGCTGCGGGAGCTGAAGGCCGCCCTGCCGAACGTGTCGCTGAAGGCCTTCACGGCCACCGAGATCCACCACTTCGAGACGATCTCCGGGCTGTCGGCGTCGGAGATCCTCGACGAGCTGATCGACGCGGGCCTGGAGTCGCTGACCGGCGGCGGTGCGGAGATCTTCGACTGGGAGGTCCGTCAGCACATCGTGGACCACCGCACCCACTGGGAGGACTGGTCCCGGATCCACCGCCTGGCGCACGAGAAGGGTCTGAAGACCCCGTGCACCATGCTGTACGGCCACATCGAGGAGCCGCGCCACCGCGTCGACCACGTCCTGCGCCTGCGTGAACTCCAGGACGAGACCGGCGGCTTCCAGGTCTTCATCCCGCTGCGCTACCAGCACGACTTCGTGGACATGAAGGACGGCAAGGTACGCAACCGCCTCCAGGCCCGCACCCAGATGGCCACCGGCGCCGAGGCCCTGAAGACCTTCGCGGTCTCCCGTCTGCTCTTCGACAACGTCCCGCACGTCAAGGTCTTCTGGGTCATGCACGGCGTCCAGACCGCCCAGCTGGCCCTCCAGCACGGCGCCGACGACATGGACGGCTCGGTCGTCGAGTACAAGATCACCCACGACGCGGACAACTACGGCACCCCGAACAAGCTGACCCGCGAGGACCTGCTGGACCTGATCCGGGACGCCGGTTTCCGCCCTGTCGAGCGCAACACGCGGTACGAGGTGATCCGGGACTACGACGGCCCGGACCCGGCGCGTCGGGAGTCGCCGCAGCCGATGCGCGTGTGACCTTCCAGCCGAGGTGAGTGGACCCACCTAGGGGCGCGGGGAACTGCGCGACCAGCCACAACGCTCCCGCAGACGACATGAGGTCCGAGCCCCCACGGTGGGTACTCGGACCTCATGGTCGCGACCCGAGCCCCTGAAGACGCCTACACAGCAGAGCCCTTCGTCCCCGACCACGGAGGCCTCACCGCCCTGCGTCGGGCAGCCGCCGACTGCCACGGCTGCCCCCTGTACCGCGACGCCACCCAGACGGTCTTCGGCACAGGCGCCCCCCACGCGCGCGTCATGCTCGTCGGCGAACAACCCGGCGACCAGGAGGACCGCCAGGGCAAACCCTTCGTGGGTCCCGCGGGGAAACTGCTCGACCGGGCGCTGGCCGAGGCCGGCATCGACCCCGGCGAGGCGTATGTGACCAACGCCGTCAAGCACTTCAAGTTCACCCGGACCGAACCCCGTAAGCGCCGTATCCACAAGGCGCCGTCCCTCCGGGAGATGACGGCGTGCGGTCCCTGGCTCGCCGCCGAGCTGGCCGTCGTGAAGCCGGAACTGATCGTGCTGCTGGGCGCGAGCGCGGGGAAGGCGCTGCTGGGGTCGTCGTTCCGGGTCGGGGAGCTGCGCGGGGCGGTGCTGGAGCGGGAGGTCCACGGCCGGCCGGAGAGGCTGGTGGCGACGGTGCATCCGTCGTCGGTGCTGCGGGCGCGGGACGACGCGGACCGGGAGGCGGCGTACAAGGGGCTGGTCGCCGATCTGAAAGTGGCGGCACGGGCACTGGCTTAATGGTGCACTGGCGTAATGGTTACCATGGCTCGATGCCTCTTACCTTTACGCTCGACCCCGCCGTCACCCCCGCCCTGCGCGACGGCATCCTCGACCTGTGGACCGACGTCTCCAACGCGGGCGGAGCCGTCGGCTTCGTGCCGCCCGTGACCCGGGAGGTGGTCCGGCCGGAGCTGGTGCGGCACCTCGTGGCGATGGCGGAGGGGCGCAGCCGGCTGCTGGTCGGGCACGACGAGGCGGGTGACGTGGTCACGACGGCCTTCTTCACCTTCAACACGCACCGGCTGATGACGCACTGGGTGTGGCTGTACACGGTGATGGTGCACCCCCAACACCAGGGCAAGGGCTACGGCCGCGACCTGCTGACCGCCGCCGAGGAGGCGGCCCGCACCTTCGACGGCATAGAGGCGGTACGGCTCACCTGCCGCGGCGGCCTCGGCCTGGAGCGCTTCTACGGCTCCTGCGGCTACAAGGAGGTCGGCCGCATCCCGAGCGCCATCCGCCTCGCGCCGGGCGACGACCGCGACGACGTGATCATGCTGCTGCCGCTCGACTGAGCCCCGCGCCAACCCCCCTGCAAGATCGGTGGCCCTCCGTGCTTCACTGGACAGTGGCCCTTTTTGGAATCGGAAGAGTGGATTGAGATGCTCCGGTACACGCTGATGCGCCTCGGAATCTTCGCGGGCTGCCTCGTGGTCGTCTGGGGCCTCGTCTACTCCGGTCTCGCCCCGCGCGGCCTCGGCGCCTCCAACGGCATGTGGATCATCCTGCTCGCCCTGGTGCTCTCGGCCCCGATCAGCTTCGTCGCCCTGCGCAAGGAACGCGACCGCGCCTCCGTGCGGATCGTGCAGAAGGTCGACCGGGTCAAGGCCAACCTGGAGGCGAACCGCAGCCAGGAGGACGACGCGGTCGACGAGGCCGCCAAGACGCAGGGGCAGGCTTCTCCTCAGGCCTAGCAGGACCGCCGCGCCGC
>JABFVM010000609.1 GCA_013362785.1 Streptomyces sp.
GTGATCCCCCGTGTGAAAGGGAGCAGCGCCACGTGAGTGTCGTACCCGCCGAGGTTCTGCCGGGCAGCGCCCTGGCCGTGGACGAGACGGCCGCTCCGGCGGCCGCCGAGCTCGGGCCGCGTGCGCGGCTGTGGCCGTCGCTGTGCGCCGTGTACCGGGCGCAGCTGTCGCGGGCCCGGGTCGCGCGCATTCCGCTGCTGTTCGTGGCGACCTTCCAGTCCATCGGGATCATGATCCTGATGCGCGGGGTCGTGGACGGCGGGGCCGAGGCGCAGGCCGTGGTGGCCGGGTCGGCGGTGCTCGTGGTCGCGTTCGTCGCGCTGAACCTGCTCGCGCAGTACTTCGGGCAGCTGCGGGCCAGCGGGGGGCTCGACCACTACGCCACCCTGCCCGTGCCGCCCGCGGCCGTGGTGCTGGGGGCCGCCGGGGCGTACGCCTCCTTCACCGTGCCGGGGACCGTGGTGACGGCCCTGGTCGGCTGTGCGCTGTTCGGGCTGCCGGTGGCGCATCTGTGGGTGCTCGCCGCGGTGATCCCGCTCGCCGGGGCCGCGCTGGCCGGACTGGGCGCCGCGCTCGGGCTGCTCGCGCCGCGGCCCGAACTCGCCACGCTGCTCGGGCAGTTGGGGATGTCCGCGGCGCTGCTGCTGGGCGTGCTGCCGGCCGACCGGATGCCGGAGGCGGTGCGGTTCGCCCGGGATCTGCTGCCGTCGACGTACGGCGTGGAGGCCTTCGCCCGCACCTTCGGGCCGCACCCCGACTGGGCGTTCGTGCTCGGTGACCTCGCCGTGTGCGCTCTGGTCGGTGTCGTCTCGCTGGCCGTCGCCACCTGGGCCTACCGCCGGGCGGCCGTCCGGTGACGCGCGGCACAGGTCGGCCTGGCACGATGGCAGGGTGACCGCTCCGCTGACTCCTCCACCGCCGCCGCGTGAACCGTCTCCCAACGGGGGATGGCAACAGCCCGCTGCCGGGCACGCGGCTGCCGTTCCGCATGAAGCCATATCCGACTCCCCGCCCGGGGCACAGGGCCCCTATGGCTCACCCGGCCCGTACGGCATATATGGCTCGTACGAACAGGACGGTCCCGGCATGAAGACCGAAGTGCGAGAGGGCGCCGTCGTCGCGCTGGCCGTGGCGCTCAGCGGGGCACTGCTGGGAGTGCTGTGGTGGTGGCTGGCGCCCAGCGTGCCGTTGGTCGGGGACGTCCTCAACGGGAACTGGGTCGTCTACTTCAAGGACACCGAGGGGGAGCAGGCCGTCGGGGTGGACGGAACGTTCACTCTGCTCGCGCTCGCGTTCGGGCTGGTGAGCGCGGTCGCCGTGTTTCTCTTCCGGCGGCGTGGGGGCGTGCCGTTGGTGGTGGGTCTGGCCGTCGGGGCGCTGCTCGGGTCGTTGCTGGCGTGGCGGGTCGGGGTGTGGCTCGGGCCGTCGGGGGATGTGATCGCCCACGCGAAGGAAGTGGGCAAGGGCGTCGCCTTCTCGGCGCCGCTGAAGCTGGGGGCCAAGGGGGTGTGGCTGGTGTGGCCGCTGGCCGCGCTGGTGGTGCACCTGGGGTTGACGGCGTTGTTCGGGCCTCGGGATGTGGATCCGTATGCGGAACAGCATGCGGAGGGACAGCCGCCGCACGCTGCTCCGCCGGTGTAGCGGGCCGTATCGCCCGACCGGCGTTACGCCGGGCGCCGTCCGTGGTTCGAGCGGCCCTTCTTGATGCGCCACTTGCGTTTCCGGGTTTTCTTCGACATGTCCCTCGTAATTAACCGAGGACACCGCTCCCGTCGAGAGGTCACGCGCGCCCGATGGGGGCGAGGGTCGCGTGGGTGAGCTTGGCCAGGGAGTCGGGGGAGAGTTCGACCTCCAGGCCCCGGCGGCCGGCCGAGACGCAGATCGTGGGGTGGGCGGAGGCCGACGCGTCCAGGACCGTGGGGAGCTTCTTGCGCTGGCCCAGCGGGGAGATGCCGCCCCGGACGTAGCCGGTGGTGCGTTCGGCGAGGGTCGGGTCGGCCATGGTCGCGCGCTTGCCGCCGACCGCCGACGCCAGGGCCTTGAGGTCCAGCTGGCCCGCCACCGGGACCACCGCCACCGTGAGGGTTCCGTCGACGTCCGCCACCAGGGTCTTGAAGACCCGGTCCGGCGACACGCCCATCGCCTCCGCCGCCTCCTCGCCGTAGGAGGGGTGGGCGGGGTCGTGGTCGTAGGAGTGGACCGTGTACTCGACGCCCGCGGCCGTGAGGGCGACCGTAGCGGGGGTGCCGCCGGACTGTTGCTGGTTCTTCTTCGACTTCTTCGCCATGGTGGCCGGTTCCCCAGAGGTCGTGCGCCAGTGCCTGTGTTGGTGCCGTGCCTCAGTTGAGGCTCGTCGGGCTGCGGGTCAGGTCGGACGCCGGCAGCGAGGGCAGGGTACGGATGATCGAGGTCTCGGCGCGAAGGAGTTTCAGTTCGTCGCGCAGCCGGGACGCGGTGTCGGGGGCCTGGAGCAGCCGCTGCTTCGTCGGCGTGTCCAGCATCATCGCCGCCGCCACCAGGTAGGAGACGACCGAGGGCTGGTCCGGCAGCTCCGAGGCCGTGGACAGGGAGCGTTCGCGGGCGCCGGCCAGCCGCTTCTGGTACTGGCGGAAGGCACGCAGCACCCCCTCCGCCAGCGCTCCCGCCTCGTCGCCCGGCTCCTCCGTGAGCTCCTCCAGCTCCGCCGTCAGATACGGGCCCGACGCGTCCACCGACACCAGCCGTACCCGTGTCGTCCCCGTCGCCAGCACCTCGAACGTGCCGTCGGCCCGCTCCCGGATCGTCGCCGCGTCGGCCACGCAGCCCACCCCGTGGAACGCCTTGACCGGGTCCGTGCCGAAGCCCGCCGTGGGCCCGCGCTCGGGCAGTGCGGTGGGGTCGGGCATGCCGGGGGCGCTCGGGGCGACCTCGTGGCCGTCACGGATCGCCACGACGGCGAAACGGCGTGGTTCCTCCTCGGGGGTCTTGAGCAGCTCGCGCATCATGGCGCGATAGCGCTCCTCGAAGACGTTGAGCGGCAGTACGAGGCCCGGGAACAGCACCGAGTTCAGGGGGAAGAGCGGAAGACGGACGGTCACGGCGTCAAAGCCTAGTGGTCGCCGGAGTGGATGCGTCCGGCGTGCCCACTTCGTGGATGACCGGCGCGGACATCGCGGGGTGCGGCGGCCGCCCTCGCCCTGACCTCGTCACGCACCTCCAGGAACCGGCCCAGCGGGTCCTCGGAGAAGCGGCTCCACGGGAAGGACGTGGCGTACGGGCCGATCAGCCGCAGCTGCTCCAGGGCGTCCTCCCAGCGCCCCAGGCTTACCAGGACGTACGTCAACTTGTTGCGCATCCCGGCCGGCCACAGGTCGGCCGCCGGGAACCGGGCGGACAGTTCGACGGCCCGGTCGGCCGCCGCGTCCAGCCGCTCGGGCGGTACACCCGGACCGCAGCCGTCGGTCAGGTAGGCGAAGGCGGCCCTGGTCGGCAGGGCCTGCACCAGGGAGTCGCCGGGGGCGTCCTGGGCCGCGCGGTCGGCGAAGTCGAAGCACTCCCGGTGGGAGCCGTGCCAGGAGGAGGACAGATAGCGCAGTGCCGCCACATGGCAGCCGTAGTGGCGCGGCGCGCGGCGCAGCGCCGCCTCCCACAGCTCCCCGAAGTAGGTGTGTCCGGCACGGGAGCCGCGCGCGTGGTCCAGGGCGATCCGCCAGGGCACCGGGTCGCGGTCGTCGGCGCGGGCGGCGGCCGTGATCAGCGGGCTCACCCCGCGCAGCAGCTCGGCCCGGTCCGGTGACTGCCAGGCGTGGTCCACCGCGAGCTGGGCCTTGACCAGCAGCGCGTCCGGGTCGTGCGGGGCGGCCGCGCACCAGGTCTGCAGCCACTCGGGCCGGGAGCGCGCGAAGGCGGCCAGGCGCAGCACATACCCGTCGCGGTGCTCCCACCGCGCCCTCGCCCGGGTCGCGGCCAGCAGTTCGGCGGCCGGCTCGTACGCGCCCCGCCCGGCCGCGACCAGCGCGGGTCCGAGGTGGTCGTCGGGCGCGTCGAGGAGCACCTCGGCGTCGGCGGGGAGCCCGACGGCGGGGCGCTCTGCGTTCCTGGTCGTCCGGGACGCACGGCCGAACGGCAGCAGTAGAGCCATGGTGTCGACCATTGAAAGTCCGCCGGTCGCACCCGCGCCAGAGGGAACGGGCAACCTGTGGAAAGTTGTACGCGGATGGGTCAAGAACAGGTAAAGGTCAATGGTTCAACAATTGTCGGACAATGCACATCTTCTGCTCAGGAACCTCACTGACCTCACCAAACCCACCCACATCAGCTCCGGCGCAGCAGCCGCGTGGCCCCCGCCGCCACCGTCGTCGCCAGGATCCAGCCCAGCAGGATCATCGCCGCGGCCAGCCACTGCCAGGCGCCGCTCAGCTGCCAGAACCCGACCTGGCCCAGGTCGATGACCGGCAGCAGCAGGTCCAGGGCGAACAGGGCCGGGTTCCAGGTCGGATGCTCGCCGCCCTTCAGCGGGGGATGCTCGGCGTGCGCGAAGGCCACCGAACTCGCCGCCCACAGCACCGCCATCCATACGGCGGCCCGGCCGGGCCGGTAACCGTAGGCGACCGTCCAGTCCTGCACATACCCCCACAGCTTGGCCGCGGGCGGCAGCGTCTCGCGGCGGCGCCGCTGCTTGGCGAGCAGCACCTCACGCGCGTCCTCGTCCTCACCGCCGGCCCGCAGCACGGAGGCCAGCAGCTCGTACGGCTCCGGGTTGTACTCGGCGGTCGCGGCGGCGACCCACTCCAGCCGCCGCTCCAGCGGGAACGGGCCGCGCGGCACGAGGTTCTCGTAGGTGAAGCCGCCCATGTGCAGCAGGCCGGGGCCCGGCCAGGCGTCCGCCCGGTCCATCAGGTTGACCACCCGCGCCCCCGACAGCACCACCCCGCCGCGCTCCGGCCGCTCCCCGAGGAAGCGCAGCTCGGGCGTCTGGACGCGGCGCAGCGACAGCTCCTGGTCGTCGGTGAAGGTGAACCGGGCCCGCTCCAGGTCGACCGCGTCCCCGAACCGCCCGTCGTCCAGCCGCACCCCGCCCTGGCACGCGAACCGCTGGATACGCGTCCCGCGCGCGGGCGTACGGCCGCTCAGCAGCGGACTGCCGACGCCCGCCGGGGTCAGATACAGGGTGCGCCCGACGGTCAGCTGCGGCGCGTTCAGCGCGAGCCGCGTGTACGGGTTGACCAGCCGGGCGCCCCGCAGGCTCAGCGACACGCCGATCGCGGCGCCGCGCAGACTGAACTCTCCGTGTGACTCCAGCATCTCGGCCTGGAGGTCCTGGCCGACCCCGATGCCGTCCGCGGCGATCGAGCGGCCGCTGCGGTCGCGGTAGACGATCGCCTGGTTGAGCAGCAGATCCGTGCCGATATGGGCGTCGGTGAGCCGTACGCCGTTGTGGAACCGGCAGCGCGGCAGATGCAGATCGCCCTCGGTGTGCACCCGGGCCGCCTCCAGC
>JABFVM010000153.1 GCA_013362785.1 Streptomyces sp.
CCTAGGGGGACTGCGATGGGCGGGGTACCGCGAGTGCCGGAGCAGAGGCGTCCCGGCTCCTCGGCAGATGCGAGGGAGGCGGTGGAAGCGGTAGAGGCGACGGCGCTGCGCTTCAGTGTGCTCGGTCCGGTCCGTGCCTGGCGCGGCGAGGAGCAACTCCCCACCGGCTCGCCCCAGCAGCGCGCCCTGCTGGCCGCCCTGCTGCTGCGCGAGGGCCGTACGGCGACGGCGGCCGAGCTGATCGACGCCCTGTGGGGCGAGGACCCGCCCTCGCAGGCGCTGGCGGCGGTCCGGACGTATGCCTCGCGGCTGCGGAAGGTGCTGGACCCCGGGGTCCTGGTGAGCGAGTCGGGCGGTTATGCCGTACGCGGTCTGGACGACGGCGCGCTGGACGTGGCCGTGGCCCAGGAGCTCGCGGCGGAGGCGGAGAAGGCGAAGAACGCCGGGGATCTGTGCCATGCCTGCGAGGTGCTCGGGCAGGCGCTGGCGCTGTGGGCCGGCGAGGTGCTGGCGGGGGTCCCCGGGCCGTACGCGGAGAACCAGCGGGTCCGGCTGGAGGAGTGGCGGCTCCAGTTGCAGGAGACGCGCCTGGACCTGGACCTGGAGCTGGGCTGCCACGCGGAGGCGGTCTCGGAGCTGACGGCGCTCACGGCGGCGCACCCGCTGCGCGAGCGGCTGCGGGAGCTGCTGATGCTCGCCCTGTACCGCAGTGGCCGGCAGGCGGAGGCGCTGGCGGTGTACGCGGACACGCGGCGCCTGCTGGCCGACGAGCTGGGCGTGGACCCGCGTCCCGGCCTGAGCGAGCTCCAGCAGCGGATCCTCCAGGCCGACCCGGGTCTCGCGCAGCCCTCGGCGCCGGCGGCCGAGCCCGCCGTCGTCCCGGTCCGTCCGGCCCAACTCCCGGCCACCGTCCCCGACTTCACGGGCCGCGCCTCCTTCGTCTCGGAGCTCAGCGAGGTCCTCGGCACGGCCGAGGGCCGGGTGATGGCGGTGTCCGCGCTGGCCGGTATCGGCGGCGTGGGCAAGACGACCCTCGCGGTGCACGTGGCGCACCAGGCCCGCACGGCCTTCCCCGACGGACAGCTCTACGTCGACCTCCAGGGCGCGGGCCCGCGGGCCGCCGAGCCGGAGACGGTCCTCGGCTCCTTCCTGCGCGCCCTGGGCACCGCGGACTCGGCGGTCCCGGACTCGCTGGAGGAGCGGGCGGCGCTGTACCGCTCGGTGCTGGACGGCCGCCGGGTCCTGGTCCTGCTGGACAACGCCAAGGACGCCGCCCAGGTACGCCCGCTGCTGCCGGGCACGGAGGGCTGCGCGGCGCTGGTGACGTCCCGGGTGCGGATGGTGGACCTGGCCGGGGCCCATCTGGTCGACCTGGACGTGATGTCCCCCGACGAGGCGCTGTCCCTGTTCACCAAGATCGTGGGCGAGGAGCGGGTGGCGTCCGAGCGGGAGGCCGCGCTGGACGTCGTCGCGGCCTGCGGTTTCCTGCCGCTGGCGATCCGCATCGCCGCGTCCCGGCTGGCCGCCCGGCGCACCTGGACGGTGTCGGTGCTCGCCGCCAAGCTGGCCGACGAGCGGCGCCGGCTGGACGAGCTCCAGGCCGGTGACCTCGCCGTCAAGGCGACCTTCGAGCTCGGCTACGGCGCCCTGGAACCCGCCCAGGCACGGGCGTTCCGGCTGCTGGGCCTGCCCGACGGCCCCGACATCTCGCTGGCCGCCGCCGCTGCCGTACTGGATCTGTCGCCGGAGGACACCGAGGACCTGCTTGAGGCCCTCGTCGACACGTCGCTGCTGGAGTCGGCGGCGCCCGGACGTTACCGGTACCACGACCTGGTCCGGCTCTACGCGCGTGCGTGCGCGGAGCGGGACGAGCAGCCGCCCAGCGAGCGGGCCGCGGCGATGTCACGGCTGCTGGACTTCTATCTGGCCACGGCCGCCGCGGTGTACGCGATCGAGCGGCCCGGCGACCGGCTGGTGGACCAGCTGGCGGACACCACCCATCCCGGGCTGACCTTCACGGACCGCGAGGGCGCCCGGGACTGGCTCTACACCGAGGCCAACTGCCTGCTGCCGTTCGCCCGTCAGTGCGCCGAGCGTCCGCGGGCCCTGAGGCGCGCCGTCGACCTGCTGTGGGCCGCCGTGGACATCTCGGAGTCGGGGGCCAACTCCAAGGAGTACGAGGCCACCGCGCGCACCCTGATGGAGGCCGCCCGGCAGGCCGGCGTGGAGCAGGTCGAGGCCCGTGCGCTCATGACCCTGTCCCACGCGCACCTCGACAGCGGCCGCTTCGACATGGCCGACCAGGAGGCCGAGCAGGTCATCAGCCTCGCCCACCGCGCCGACGACCTGCTGCCGGTCTGCTGGGCGCACAACGCGCGCGGGGTCATCGCCCTCTACCAGGGGCGCAACGCGGACGGCGAGGAGCACCTCTCCCACGCGATCAGCCACTTCCGCACGCTGGGCGACCGCCCGGGCGAGGCCAGCGCCCTGTGCAACCTGTCCCGGATCCACCTGGCGACCGGTCGCACCGAGAGCGCCGTCTCCCTGGCCCGGGAGGGCATGGAGATCTACGACGCCATGGGCAACTCCATGCGCGGCGCGAACGGCCGCTACGCGCTGGGGATGGCCCTCACCCAGAGCGGGCAGCTCGCTCCCGCCGCCGAACGGCTGCTCGAAGCGCTGGAGGTCTTCCGCGACAGCCGCCAGCGGCTGTGGGAGGGCATGACCCTGTTCCGCCTGGCGGAGGTCGACATCGCCGCGCGGCGCTACGCCCAGGCCGCGGCGAACGCCGAGATGGCGCTGACGGTGCTGCGCGGCATCGGCGGGGAGTGGCGGCGCGGCAACGTCCTCACCGTGCTCGGCCGCGCCCTGTCCGCCGTCGGGCACACGGGGCGCGCCCGGGTCTGCTGGGAGGAAGCCGTCGCCATCTACGACGAGTTGGGCTCGCCGGAGGCGGCCGCCGTCCGTGAGCTCCTGGCGCCCGTGCGGGCCGCCTGAGGCGGGCTGCCGCGGCGTTCATCATTCGTTTATCGCCGGGCTCCATCCTCAAGTCAGTCGATCCGTCGCGTCGGGGGGCAGACGGGTCGGGGACAGGGGCCGCGCACCAGCGAATTAGGGTGTCGGTCCGACGGGCCCGCCCGGTCGTCCTCGGGGGAATGACCGGGCGGGCCTCGCCAACCCATGGACCAACAACACCCATTGGAGAGCGAACGATCATGAGCGACGACAAGACCGTCAAGCCCGAGGACATCCACGCCACGTCCGAGCCCGTCCAGACGGCGACCGCCGACACGAAGAAGGCTACGGACGGCGGCGCCACCACCCAGGGCGACATCCACGCCACCGGGGAGCCCTTGGAGACCAAGGACATCCACGCGACGTCGGAGCCCTTCAAGCCGAAGAAGTAAGCCTCGGTCCAGGGGGGACCAGGGAACCAGGGGGACCAGAGGGAACCAGGGGGACCGGGAGGGACCAGGGGGGACCGGGGGTCAACCAAGCCTCATCCCACGGGGATCGGCCGCGGCGGCGCGGAGGGGGAGCCGCCGCGGCCGAGCTGTGTCCGGCGCCCCTCAGCTCCCCCGCAACTCCCCCTTGACCACCTTCCCGCTCGCATTGCGCGGCAGCTCCGCCAGGAACTCCACCGCCCGCGGCACCTTGTAGTTCGCCATCTCCCGCCGGGCCCAGGCGATCAGGTCGTCCCCGGTCAGCACCGCTCCCGGCCGGCGGACCACGAACGCCTTGCCGACCTCGCCCAGCCGGGGATCCGGTACGCCGATCACCGCGACGTCCGCCACCTGCGGATGGAGGCCGAGCATCTGCTCTATCTCCGCCGGGTAGGCGTTGAAGCCGCCGACGATGAACATGTCCTTGATGCGGTCGGTGATCCGCAGATTGCCCGCCGCGTCCAGTACGCCCACGTCCCCCGTCCGCAGCCAGCCGTCCGGCGTCAGCACCTCGGCCGTGGCCGCCGCGTCCTCGTAGTAGCCCCGCATGACGTTGAAGCCGCGGACCAGGACCTCGCCGGGCTCGCCGACCGGCGCCTCGACGCGTACCTCGGTGCCCGGTATCGCCCGGCCCGAGGTCGACGCGATGACCGACGGGTCGTCGCCGCGCCGGCACATCGTCACGATGCCGCTGGCCTCGGAGAGGCCGTACGCGGTGAGGACCGTCTCCACGCCGAGTTCGCCGCGCAGGCGTTCCACCAGGCGCAGCGGGACGACCGCGGCGCCGGTCACCACCAGCCGCAGCGCGGAGAGGTCGTGTCCGTCGCGGGCCGGGTGGTCCAGCAGCGACTGGTGCAGGGTCGGCGGGCCCGGCAGCACCGACACCCGTTCCGCCGCGATGTTCGCCAGCGCCGTGCCGACGTTGAAGACCGGCTGGGGGATCATCGTCGCGCCCCGCATCAGACAGGCGATCACCCCGGCCTTGTAGCCGAAGGTGTGGAAGAAGGGGTTCACGATGAGATAGCGGTCGCCCTGCCGCAGGCCCGCCAGGTCGCTCCACACCTCGTACGCGCGCAGCGTCTGCGCGTGAGTGATCACCGCGCCCTTCGGGCGGCCCGTCGTGCCGGACGTGAAGACGATGTCCGACGGCCAGGAGCCGGACACGGCCTCCGAAGCGGCCCGCACCTCCGCCGCGCCCACCCCGTCGCCGCTCGCCAGGAAGTCCTTCCAGGTGCGGAAGTCGGCGGGGGCGTCGTCCGACAGCACCACCACCTGCTCCAGGTCCGGCAGTCCCGGCCCCTCCGCGACGGCCCGCCGCAGCGACGCCACATACGACGTCCCCAGGAAGGTGCCGGTCACGAACAGCAGCCGGGCCCCGCTTCTGCGCAGCACGTCCGCCGCCTCGCCGCCCTTGAAGCGGGTGTTGAGCGGCACCAGCACCGCCCCGGCCGACACGGCGCCCAGTGCCGCCACGATCCAGTCCAGCGAGTTGGGCGCCCAGATGCCGACCCGGTCGCCCGGCCCGACCCCGTTCGCCATGCAGGCCGCCGCCGAACGCTCGACGCGGGCGCCCAGTTCGGCGTACGAGATCCGGGTGCGGCCCTCCACCACCGCCTCGGCGTCCGCGTACCGCTCGGCCGCGATGCGGACGAGCTGCGGAATGCTGCCCCACTCCAAGTCACCGCGCACGGTACGCCTCCCAACGCCGTAGCTGTCCGCAGCTGCCCATGGCTTCCGTAGCTGACTACCCGTCAGATTAGCTGTACCCTGACGGCCTGTCAGCAGCCCTTCAGCAGCGTGGAGGTGTGTGCATGGTCGGACTCAAGGACGCCACAGCGATCGTCGGCACAGGTCAGACCCGGTTCGCCAAACACCTCCCCGAGGACGAGAAGACCCTCGCCTGCCGGGCCGTCCTCGCCGCCCTCGACGACGCCGGGATCGCCCCCTCGGAGGTCGACGCCCTCGCCTCCTACACCATGGAGGAGACCGACGAGGTCGAGCTGGC
>JABFVM010000167.1 GCA_013362785.1 Streptomyces sp.
GCAGATCAGCCCGTCCTTGCCGGTCCGCGTGATCTCGATGGTCTTCACCGAGATGTCCATCACCTCGGCCTTGTGCAGCACGGGCAGCACGACCTGCCCGGTGAAGGTGGAGGACGGCGAACAGGGTGACGGCGACGAGCACGCCGACGCCCACCAGGATGACAGTCATGGCATACGTCCTTGAGGCATAAAGGAGTTGAAGCGTGAGGAAGGAGGGCGGCTCGCACTCGGTGGCGCTGTAAACCTGAGTCAGGCGGCCTGGTCCACGTGGCCGTGGTCCCGCGTCCCGCCGCGTTCGAGGCGACCGGGTTGGTCGGGGAAGAGCCGGTACCGGGGCCGTACGAACAAGCGGGAGAGTCCCGAGCAGTATCTGGAGGGCTGTGCCCGGACCTTGACCGAGGTCTCGGCCACCGGCCGACGCCTCACCCGGGAGGAACTCACCTCCCGCCGGGCTCTCGGGGAACAGGCCGCCGACGCCGGTCACGGACTGCGCGCTCTCGTCAGCGCCCATCTGACCGCCGCCCGCGCGGCGTGGCCGGCCACACCTGGTTCGGCCGACAGTGCCCTTGCCGCCGTGCACCAAGTCATAGACGCCTTCGCCGAGGGCTACGACGGCGCTCAGCGCCACGCCGTACGCCAAGAAGTGGCCGCACGCCGCGAGTTCATCGATGACCTGCTCTACGGCCGCAGCGACCTGGGCCGCCTGGCCGAACGGGCGGAACGCTTCGGCTTGCGGATGTCCCAGGCCCACGCAGTGGCCGTCACACAGGGCCCCACCGCATACGACGAGGGCGATCGGGTGCCCCGGGGGGGAGCAGGCGCTCCTGGCCCGCTTCGGCAACCGTGATGTCCTGCTCACCACCAAGGACGGCCGGCTGCTGTGCATCGCCCCCGGTCACCAGGACGAGGTCCTGGCCCGCTTCGCCAAACAGGCCCACGCCGCCACCGACGGCGGCCGGGTCGCCATCGGCCGCCCTCAGCCCGGCCCCGGCGGAGTCGTCCACTCGTACGAGGAGGCGCTCAACGCCCTGGAACTCGCCGACCGTCTCGAACTCGACGACCCGGTTCTGTGCGCCGCCGACCTGCTCGTCTACCCCGTCCTGACCCGCGACCGGCAGGCCATGGCCGACCTAGTGCACGACACCCTCGGCCCACTCACCGCGGCCCGTGGCGGCGTCGAGCCGCTCCTGGGCACCCTCACCGCCTACTTCGACTCCGGCTGCGTGGCCGCCGAGGCCGCCCGCCGGCTCTCGCTCAGCGTGCATGCCCTGACCTACCGGCTGGAGCGCATCCAGAAGCTCACCGGCGCCAACCCGGCCGCCCCGGCCCACCGTTACGTGTTCCAGACCGCGGTGATCGGCGCCCGGCTGCTGGACTGGCCCGCCAAGGAGATGGGACACCGGAGCCGGCAGCCCCGTCCTGGACCGGGACCGTGGCAGGGGAGATCAGGTACGGGCGAGCTCGGCGGCGCCGAAGGACACGTCGAAGCGGTCGCACCAGATGCTCACGCTGGTGTAGCGGGACGGGTCGACGTCGGCGGGCACGGTGTAGTTCTGGCTGCCCTTGTTGCCCTTGAGTTTGCCGAGGCTGACGTACTCGCCGTCGTCGAAGACACGCCAGCCGGCCGTGCCCTCCTTCACCGGCGCGTCGGTCAGCCACACGCGCAGGTCGGGGCCGTTGCTGGTGTCGAGGTTCTCCAGGCGTACGACGTGGGAGCCGTCGGCCAGCCGTACGAGCTTCACATCGCCCGATGTGGCGTGCTCGTGGCTGATCAGCCGGCCGCTTGCCACTGTCTGCGGCGCGGATTCCGGCTTCGGGGAGGGCGTGGCGGACGGCTCGCTCGCTGGGGGTGCCGAAGTGGCCACGGCGCCGGGCAGCGCCTCCTGGACGGTCTCGTCCTGCCACAGCTTCCAGGGCTGGAACCAGTACAGCCCGAAGCCGAGGCCGGCGACCGCCACCGCCAACGCCCCGATGACCATCGGCCTGCCCAGCACCTTCCGCACACCCCGTCGCCCCATACCCGCCCCGCTTCCTGAGAGCTTTCTGTTGCTCCTCATTCAACGGGCCGGGCCGAGTGCCGCGCACCGTGCGGGAGATGACGGATTGCTTACGCCGCTGGCGCCACTGCCGATGTGAGTGCACGCGCAATAGGTGTCCGGTGAACGGATCTCGACCTCCGCATAACGGTCCGGTCTCACTTGCTGGCACTTCCGACGGTAACTACTGGTTATGTGACCCCTGTCACTAAAGAACGAGTAAAGGACATGGTAGAACTGCCCAACTCCGCAGGTGGCACCGCTCATCGCCACAGCGCGGAGCGGTCGGCATGCACCGGCAGCACGACCAGGGTGATCACGGTCCGCGTCCGCGGCCCCCTGCCCAGTGTCGCCGATCGGACAACGACGTTCGTTCAGAGACCGCACATCAACCGACGGCACGCCCCCGTGCCCCGGCACCGCACCATCGAGGTAGCCACTGTGTCACTCGACTCCGTCACGCAGTCCGTAGACGAAGCCGTCAGCGATTTCTTCGAACCCATAGCCAAGTGGCTGGGCGAGGTCGTCTTCTACACCGTTCCCGTCGGCGGAACGGACCTCCCCCTCATCGTCGCCTGGCTCGTCGTCGCCGGCCTGGTCTTCACCGGCTGGTTCGGGTTCGTGCAGCTGCGCAAGTTCAGACTCGCGGTCGACGTGGTGCGCGGGAAGTACGACGAGAAGGGGTCGACCGGCGAGGTCAACCACTTCCAGGCCCTGACCGCGGCCGTCTCCGGCACGGTCGGCCTCGGCAACATCGCCGGCGTGGCAGTCGCCGTCTCCATCGGCGGCCCCGGCGCCACGTTCTGGATGATCCTGTGCGGCCTGCTCGGCATGGCCACCAAGTTCGTCGAAGTCACCCTCGGCGTGAAGTACCGCGAGGTGCACGCCGACGGCACCGTCTCCGGCGGCCCGATGCACTACCTGCCCAAGGGCCTCACGGAGCGCTTCGGCAGCGGCGGCGCCAAGCTCGGCAAGGTGCTCGCCGTCCTCGCCTCGATCATGGTCCTCTTCTTCGGCCTGTTCGGCGGCAACCTGTTCCAGACCAACCAGAGCTACGCGCAGGTCGCTTCGACCTTCGGCGGCGAGGACGGCTTCCTGGCCTCCTCCGCCGGCGCCGTCCTCTTCGGCCTGGTCGTCTCCGCACTGGTCGGTGTCGTGCTGCTCGGCGGCATCCGCTCCATCGCCTCGGTCACCAGCCGGCTGGTGCCCGCGATGGCCGGTATCTACATCGTGGCCTGCCTGGTCGTCATCCTGGTCAACGTCACCCACGTGCCGGACGCCTTCCAGACCATCCTGCAGGGCGCCTTCGAGGCCGACGGCGTCGCGGGCGGTGTGATCGGTGCCCTGATCATCGGTTTCCAGCGCGCCGCGTTCTCCAACGAGGCCGGTCTCGGTTCCGCCCCGATCGCCCACTCCGCGGTCAAGACCAAGCACCCCGCGAGCGAGGGTCTGGTCGCCCTTCTGGAGCCGTTCATCGACACGGTCGTCATCTGCACCATGACCGCGCTGACCATCGTCATCGCCAACCCGGCCAGCTGGGCCGAGGCCCGCGCGGGCGAGAGCATCGGCGGCGTCACCATCACCTCCGACGCCTTCGGGACCGTGCTGCCCTGGTTCCCGGCCGTGCTCACCGTCGCGGTGCTGCTGTTCGCCTTTTCCACGATCCTGACCTGGGGCTACTACGGCCTCAAGGCGTGGTCGTACCTGTTCGGCAAGAGCAAGGTCAGCGAGACCGTCTTCAAGGCCGTCTGGAGCCTGTTCGTGCTCCTGGGCTCTCTGATGTCCCTCGACTCGCTGATCAGCCTCGCCGACTCCGCGCTCTTCCTGCTGTCGGTCTTCAACATCATCGGCCTGTATCTGCTCGCCCCGATCGTCAAGCGCGAACTCAACTCCTTCCTGGAGTTCGTCCGCGCCCGCAACGCCGGCGAGATCACAGACGGCGACGAAGACCAGGAGCCGGTGAAGACCACCGTCTGACCGCCCCCGCGGCCCGGCTCCTTTACGGGCCCGTACTCACCTCGCGCCTTGGTGAGTACGGGCCTGTTCCCTTGCTGAGCGCAGGGCACATGTACCAAACGGCCGGGACCATGTCGCGGTTGTTCGGGCGGTGACCTGGATCCCCTTGCCATCCTTGGTCTTCTGTAACTCCCTGGCGAAGGAGCGTTGTTCTACGTCGGTGACGTGGATGGTGGAGTTGGGTGGATCGGCGTAAGTCCCTGTCTGCGCGTCCGACTCGGCGACGCGAAGGCCCTGCCATGCTCCGATCCCGCCTTCGGCGGAGTCGAGGCCCGCAGCCTGTTCCAAATGGGGTTGCCGTTAGGGGGAGGTAAGTATCGCCGCGAGCGGTCAAGGGAGGGGACACTGTGCTGCGTTCCCACACTGTTCTCGCCGCCTCGGTCACGCCCGTCCGGCTGAAGCAGCCGCCCGCCTTGGAAAGCTGGGACGCGACCGGGCACCCGAGCCAGCAGCGTCTGCGCGCCTACTTGGACTCCGTCACCGTCCTGGTCGGCCCGGCCCTCGCCGAGGACGCGGCCCGCCTGCCCCTGGCGCTCGACGTCGCGGTATGCCGACCTGCGCATCCCGCTGATCTGGACCGGGCGTCCTGACGTTGGCCGGTCGCCCTCAACCAGGTCCTGCTCCGCGCCCGCCGGCGCCGGCCTGGCGGCCGTCCAGACCGGCGGACGGGGCGATGTCACGCAGGGACGACGAGCGGGGGGTGCTCGAGCACGCGGGGCTTGTACTCGACCAGCTGGATGCGGCCGTCGAAGGTGCGGTGCTCGATCATCTCGAGGGCAACGTCCGGATAGCCGTCGTAGATGCGTTCTTCGCCCGTGGCCCCCGTGATCACCGGGAACATCACGACCCGGAAGCGGTCGACGAGTCCGGCTCGTAGCAGGGACCGGCACAGGCTGAGGCTGCCGATCGTGCTGAGGAGCCCCGAGCCACTCGACTTCATGGCGCGGACCGCCTCGACGGCGTCGTCGCGGACGAGCGTGGAGTTGGCCCACGTCAGTGGCTCCGCGAGGGAGGAGGAGAACACCACCTTGGACGCCTGCGTGAGCTCGTCGACGGACGCCTCTTCTTCGGGCCTGAACTCGTCTTGGCCCTTCGGGACCTCGCCTGCGGCGAAGCCCGACATCAGGCGGTAGGTGTTCGCTCCCATCAGGTACGTGGCCTCGGGCTGCTCGCCGAGCCATGCGAGATACTCCGGGCCCTCCAGGCCCCAGAACCCGGGCCACCCCTCTCCCGATGCGTAGCCGTCGAGGGAGGTGATGAAGTCGACGAGAAGCTCCGACATGGCGCTGTCCTTTCCTTGGATGTCACGAGCTTGGACCGGCCGGGAGCCACAAACTCATCGGCCGCGCTGTGTCGTAACGAGAAAA
>JABFVM010000536.1 GCA_013362785.1 Streptomyces sp.
TTCCGTGGTACAGGCGTACATCCTGATCCAGACGGAGGTCGGCAAGGCGTCGACCGTCGCCGAGACGATCAGCAAGATCCCTGGAGTGATCCAGGCCGAGGACGTGACGGGACCGTACGACGTCATCGTGCGCGCCCAGGCCGACACAGTCGATGATCTGGGTCGCATGGTGGTCGCGAAGGTCCAGCAGGTGGACGGCATCACCCGCACCCTGACCTGCCCGGTCGTCCATCTGTAGTCCCCGTCTACCCTTGGCCGGTGAACTCTTTCCGTCACCGGCGCATTTCTGTCACCTCTGTCATCGGGTCGCCCGCGCTCGTGCTGCTGATCACCGCGGCGGGCTGCTCATCAGCAGACGGCAGTGCGTCGGCGGCGGTTCCCAGCCCCGGCGCGAAGACCGCGAAACTGTGCCAGAACCTCGACAAAGTACTGCCGGCCAAGGTGGACGGTGCCGACCGTGAGGATCCCTCGCCCGCGTCCACACTGACCGCGGGCTGGGGAGACCCGGCGATCATACTGCGGTGCGGTGTCGTACGGCCGACCAAGATGAGCGATCCCAAGGTGGCCGAGGGCAGGGACGACGACGCGGTGGCCGGTGGCGTGAACGGCGTCAGGTGGCTGATGGAGCGGCAGGACGACGGGGGCACCCGGTTCACCACCGCGTTGCGCCGCGCGTATGTCGAGGTCAGCGTGCCGGAGGGCCGGGACAGTTCGGGTGTGCTGATCGATCTGGCGTCGGCCGTCAAGAAGGCGATCCCCGAGGGGATCGCCGACTGAACGGCGCCCGCCGCGCCCGTCGAAGCCGTAGGGCCCCTACCTGAGGCCGGTGGAGCGCCTGAGCGCCGCCTGGATCAGCCGGTCGATCAGGTCCGGGTAGCTGATCCCGCTGGCCTGCCACATCTGCGGGTACATCGAGATCGGCGTGAAACCGGGCATCGTGTTGATCTCGTTGATCACGAACTCGCCGTCCTCGGTGAGGAAGAAGTCCGCGCGCACCAGGCCCTCGCAGGAGGCCGCCTCGAAGGCGTCCACGGCCAGGCGCTGCACGTCGGCCGTCTCCTGCGGCGTCAGCGGCGCCGGGACGATGCCGGGCGTGGAGTCGATGTACTTGGCCTCGAAGTCGTAGTACGCGTGCGCGTCCGGCGGCGGGATCTCCGCCGGGGCGGAGGCGCGCGGGCCGTCCTCGAACTCCAGCACGCCGCACTCGATCTCACGGCCGCGCAGCGCCGCCTCGACCAGGATCTTCGGGTCGTGCCGCCGGGCCTCGGCGATCGCGTCGTCCAGGCCGGACAGGTCCTCGACCTTGGTGATGCCGATCGAGGAACCCGCGCGCGCGGGCTTCACGAACAGCGGCCAGCCGTGGTCGCCGGCGAGGTCGATGATCTTCTTGCGGGCGGCGGACTCGTCCTGCTCCCACTCACGCGGCCGGATCACCACGTACGGGCCCACCTTGAGCCCGAACGAGGTGAACACCCGCTTCATGTACTCCTTGTCCTGGCCGACGGCCGAGGCGAGCACACCCGAACCGACGTACGGGACACCGGAGAGCTCCAGCAGCCCCTGGAGGGTGCCGTCCTCGCCGTAGGGGCCGTGCAGCACCGGGAAGACCACGTCGATCTCACCGAGCGCCTTGGGTACCGATCCGGGCTCGGTGTAGACGACTTCGCGGTTCGCGGGGTCGACGGGGAGCACCACACCGCCCTCGCTCGACTCCGCCATCTGCTCGACGTTGGGCGTACGGCGCTCGGTGATCGCCATGCGTTCCGGTTCGTCGGCGGTGAGCACCCATCGGCCGCCCTGCGTGATGCCGATCGGCAGGACGTCGTACTTCGTCCGGTCGATCGCGCGCAGTACGGCGCCTGCGGTGACCATGGAGATCCCGTGCTCGGAGCTGCGACCGCCGAACACGACGGCCACGCGCGGCTTGCGGGGCTGCTGGCCAGGGCTCTGGGGGAGGTTCTCGGTGCTCATATCGCGTTGAGAGTACCCGTTGGTAGTGCCCTGAGACAGCGTGCCCGGCGGGCGTCGCTCAGCGTCGTTCGGGCTTCGCGCTGCGCGACATCAGCTCCTTGAGAGCGACGACCGGCGGCTTGCCCTCGTGCACGATGCCGACGACCGTCTCGGTGATCGGCATGTCGACGCCGTGCCTGCGGGCCAGATCCAGCACGGACTCACAGGACTTGACGCCCTCGGCGGTCTGCTTGGTGACCGCGATGGTCTCCTCCAGGGTCATGCCCTTGCCGAGGTTGGTGCCGAAGGTGTGGTTCCGGGACAGCGGCGAGGAGCAGGTCGCCACCAGGTCGCCGAGACCCGCGAGTCCGGAGAACGTCAGCGGGTCGGCACCCATCGCGAGGCCCAGCCGGGTCGTCTCGGCGAGCCCGCGGGTGATCAGGGAGCCCTTGGCGTTGTCGCCGAGGCCCATGCCGTCCGCGATGCCGACGGCGAGACCGATGACGTTCTTCACGGCTCCGCCGAGTTCGCAACCCACCACGTCCGTATTGGTGTACGGCCGGAAGTACGGCGTGTGGCAGGCGGCCTGGAGACGCTGGGCGACGGACTCGTCGGTGCACGCGACGACGGCCGCGGCGGGCATGCGGGAGGCGATCTCGCGGGCCAGGTTGGGGCCGGTGACCACGGCGATGCGGTCCTGGCCGACCTTGGCCACGTCCTCGATGACCTCGCTCATCCGCATGGTGGTGCCGAGTTCGACGCCCTTCATCAGCGACACCAGGACCGTGCCCGGCGCCAGCATCGGCGTCCACTCGGCGAGGTTGGCGCGCAGCGTCTGGGAGGGGACGGACAGCACCGTGAAGTCGGCGCCGGCCATCGCCTCGGCGGGGTCCGTGGTCGCCCGCACGGCCTGCGGGAGCTCGACGCCGGGGAAGTAGTCGGGGTTCGTCCGGGTCGAGTTGATGGCGTCGGCGACCTCGGCGCGACGGGCCCACAGGGTGACCTCGCACCCCGCGTCGGCGAGGACGATGCCGAAGGCCGTGCCCCATGAACCGGCGCTCAGAACTGCCGCCTTGACGGGCTCGCTCACGTGCCCTGCCCCTCTTCCTGCTCGGCCTTCGCCTGCTCCGCCAGCCTGTTCTGCGCGGCGGTCCTGCGTCGCTGCTCGATGCGCTCCTGGCGCGGGTCGTACGGGGTGTCGGGCGCCTTCTCGCCGCGGATCTCCTCCAGCTGGCGGGTGATGGCGGCCATGATGACCTCGGTCGCCTCCTTCAGCAGGTCCGGAGTCATCTCCCGGTCGTAGAAACGCGAGAGGTCCACCGGCTGCCCCGCGAGCACCCGGTGGGTCTTGCGCGGGCGGAGGTTGAGCTTCTTGGCGTACGGCGGCAGCAGTTCGTTGGCGCCCCACTGCGCGACGGGGATCACCGGGCACTTGGTCTGCAGGGCGACGCGTGCGGCACCGGTCTTGCCGGTCATGGGCCACTGGTCCGGGTCCCGGGTGATGGTGCCCTCCGGGTAGAACGCCACGCATTCGCCGCGCTCCACGGCGTCGATCGCGGCGCGGAAGGCGCTCAGCGCGTCCGTGGTCTCCCGGTAGACGGGGATCTGCCCGGTGCCGCGCATGAAGGCGCCGACGAATCCCTTCTTGAAAAGAGCGCTCTTCGCGAGGAATCGCGGAAGGCGGCCGGTGTTGTACTGAAAGTGCGCATACGCGAAGGGATCGATGTGCGAATTGTGGTTCACCGCGGTGATAAATCCGCCCTCGGTCGGAATGTGCTCGATTCCGCGCCAGTCCCGCTTGATCAGCACCATCAGCGGCGGTTTGGCGATCACCGCTGCGAGGCGGTACCAGAAGCCGATTCTGCGGCGGGGCACGCGTGCACCTTCCTCTAGGGGTCAAGGACGTCGGGCCGGTGGGCCGCACAAGTGTCACCCCAGGCCGCCGGTCTGTCGAGAACACCGTACGCCTCGCCACAGCCGCCACCAGATGGCGCTGGTGACGGCTGAGTGACAATGGCCGCGACAAGAGAGGGACGGAACGCTGGTGCAGTGGACCTTGGTCGTACCCCTGAAGCCCCTGGCGCGGGCCAAGAGCAGGCTCTCGGACACCGCGGCGGACAGGCTGCGCCCGGGCCTGGCCCTCGCCTTCGCGCAGGACACCGTGGCCGCGGCGCTGGCCTGTCCGGCCGTGAAGGATGTGGCAGTCGTCACGGACGACGCCCTGGCGGGCCGCGAGCTGGGCGCACTTGGCGCGCACATCGTCCCCGACGAGCCCGGCGGCGGCCTGAACGCGGCACTGGCGCACGCGGCGGCGGTCGTCCGCGCGTCCCGCCCCGACAGCGCCGTAGCGGCCCTGAACGCCGACCTCCCCGCCCTGCGCCCACTGGAATTGGCCCGGGTCCTGGACTCGGCGGCGAAATTCCCGCGCGCATTTCTCCCCGATGCCGCGGCAATCGGCACCACGCTGCTGTCGGCGGCTCCCGGCCACGAATTGCGCCCGACATTCGGCACGGATTCCCGCGCCCGCCATCGCGAGTCCGGCGCGATGGAACTCGACCTCGACGAGGTGGACTCGGTACGCCAGGACGTGGACACCGGCGAGGACCTACGGGCCGCACTGGCCCTGGGCGTGGGCCCGCGAACAGCGGCGGCGGCAGCACGCCTACTGATCAAGGGACAGTAATGGCAACGCCCTCAAGGGGCGCGGGGAACTGCGCGACCAGCCCCAACGGCGCCGCAGCGAACGACCACCCATCGCGGCCTCCCAGCGGAACGCATACGCTGACCACCATGCAGGCCACCGCATACACCTACGACGAAACGACCCGCTCCGGCAGCGTCCTCCTGGACGACGGCACCCCCGTCCCCTTCGACGCCCCCGCCTTCGACGCCGGCGGCCTCCGCCTGCTGCGCCCCGGCCAACGGGTCCGCATCGAGACCGAGGGCAAGGGCGAGTCGCTGCACATCACGCTGGTGACGCTGCAGACGTTCTGACACCGCACACGAACACGCCGCGGGCCGGACTCCACACGGAGTCCGGCCCGGCGCGTGAGTGCCCCTGATGCGGTCCTACCTCTTGCGGGCGGTCGCCTTCTTGGCGGTGGTCTTGCGAGCCGTCGACTTCTTGGCGGGCGCCTTCTTGGCGGTCGCCTTCTTCGCCGGGGCCTTCTTGGCCGTCGCCTTCTTGGCGGTGGTCTTCTTCGCCGCGGTCGTCTTCTTGGCGGCGGCCGTGGTCTTCTTGGCCGTCGTCTTCTTCGCCGTGGTCTTCTTGGCGGCAGCCGTCGTCTTCTTGGCCGTCGTCTTCTTCGCGGTCGCCTTCTTCGCCGCGGCCGCCTTGGTGGTCTTCTTCGCGGCGGCCTTCTTGACCGTCGCCGCGGCACCACCGGTCAGGCTGCCCTTGGGCGCCTTCTTGACGGCGACCTCGCCGCCCCGCGGGAGCTTCTTCGAGCCGCTCACCAGGTC
>JABFVM010000623.1 GCA_013362785.1 Streptomyces sp.
TTCACCGACGACTTCAGCGGCTGGAAACAGATCGAGCTGCCGTTCACCGCCTTCACTTATCGCACGGACTACCAGCCCGTCGGCGGCATCGATCACATCCTCGGCCTCACCGAGACCTGGGGGTACGCCATCACGCTCCCCGTCGGCGTCAAGGGCCAATTCGCCCTGGACGGCGTCGAGTTGTACGGCAAGGCCGATCAGTCCCTGAAGGCATCCGTCCGCACCGACTCCGCCGTGTACCCGACGGACGAGGGCGACAAGGCCACCGTCCGCCTCACCGTCGCGACCACCGGCTCCGCCCCCATCGACGAACCGGTCACCGTCACCTACGAGACCACCGGCGGCACCGCAGACCCCGGCAAGGACTACACCCCTGTCGGCGGGACCCTCACCTTCCCGCCGGGCACAGCCTCCGGCACCACCCGCGAGATCCACGTCCCCACCCTGCGGGACAGGTCCGCCGAGCCCGCCGAGACGATCCCGCTGAAACTGACGGTGACCGGCGCCAAGGCCCCGGCCGAGACCCCGCAGATCGTGGTCGACGCGCACGGACTGCCGTATCTGAACGGCAAGTTGCCGGTGCGGAAGCGCGTCGCCGATCTCGTCTCCCGGATGTCCCTGGAGGAGAAGGCCGGCCAGATGACCCAGGCCGAGCGCGGCGCCCTGGCGAACCCGGGGGACATCGCCGCGTACGACCTCGGCTCGGTCCTGTCCGGAGGCGGCTCCACACCGACGCCCAACACCCCGGAAGCCTGGGCGAAGATGATCGACGGCTTCCAGCTCCGGGCACAGGCGACCCGTTTCCAGATCCCGCTGATCTACGGCGTCGACGCGGTGCACGGCCACAACAACGTGGTCGGCGCGACGATCATGCCGCACAACGTGGGACTCGGGGCCACCCGGAACCCGGAGCTGGCCTACCGGGCCGGCGCGGTGACGGCGGCCGAGACACGGGCCACCGGCATCCCCTGGGACTTCGCGCCCTGTCTGTGCGTGACACGGGACGACCGCTGGGGACGGG
Source organism: Streptomyces sp. (assembly GCA_013362785.1). Classification (GTDB taxonomy): domain Bacteria; phylum Actinomycetota; class Actinomycetes; order Streptomycetales; family Streptomycetaceae; genus Streptomyces. Next base: position 1,022 of record JABFVM010000623.1, read on the forward strand.
CGTACGAGTCCTTCGGCGAGGACCCGGCGCTCGTCGACTCGATGGAGACGGTCATCCAGGGCCTCCAGGGACGCGCGGACGGCAGCGACCTGGACCGCGACGACAAGGTCCTCGCCACCGCCAAGCACTTCGTCGGCGACGGCGGCACGGCGTACGGCACCTCGACCACCGGGACGTACACCGTCGACCAGGGCGTCACCAAGGTCACCCGGCAGCAGCTGGAGGCCGTGCACCTGGCGCCGTACGGGACGGCCGTCGACCGCGGTGTCGGCACGGTCATGCCGTCGTACTCCTCCCTCGACCTCATCGGCGACGGCCGGGGCCCGGTCAGGATGCATGGCCGCGGCGACATGATCAACGGTGTGCTCAAGGGCCGTATGGGCTTCGACGGCTTCGTCATCAGCGACTGGAACGGCATCGACCAGATCCCCGGCGACTACGCGAGCGACGTGCGCACATCGGTCAACGCGGGCGTGGACATGGTCATGGCGCCGTACGCGTACAAGGACTTCCACGCGGCCCTCGTCGCCGAGGTCCGGGCCGGACGCGTCAGCGAGCAGCGTGTGACCGACGCCGTATCCCGCATTCTCACCCAGAAGTTCCGCCTCGGCCTCTTCGAGAAGCCGTACGCCGACACGAGCGGCGCGGCGCGGATCGGGTCCGCGGAACACCGGGCGGTGGCGCGGCGGGCGGTGGCCGAATCGCAGGTGCTGCTGAAGAACACCGACGGCCTGCTGCCCCTGCGGAAGTCGCAGAAGGTGTACGTCGCCGGATCCAACGCCGACGACATCGGCAACCAGAGCGGCGGCTGGACCGTCACCTGGCAGGGCTCGTCCGGCGCCATCACCCCCGGCACGACGATCCTGGAGGCGATGCGGAAGAACACCGCGCGGCTGACGTACTCCAAGGACGCCTCCGAGCCCATGACCGGCTACGACGCAGGCGTGGTCGTGGTCGGCGAGACCCCGTACGCCGAGGGCGTCGGTGACGTCGGCAACGGCCATGACCTGCGACTGAGCGCCGCCGACCGGGCCGCCGTGGATCGCGTGTGTGGCGCGATGAGGTGCGCCGTGCTGATCGTCTCCGGACGCCCGCAGCTGATCGACGACGAGCAGCTGGCCGGAATCGACGCCCTGGTCGCCTCCTGGCTCCCCGGCACCGAGGGCGACGGCGTGGTGGACGTGCTGTTCGGAAACCGTCCCTTCACCGGGCAGCTCCCCGTGACCTGGCCGAAGAGCGAGGCACAACTGCCCATCAACGTCGGCGACACGTCGTACGACCCGAGATTCCCGTACGGCTGGGGCCTGACGACGCTGACGAAGGTGCCCGGCGGGGGCGCCGCGACCCTGAAGGCGCTGGGTGTCGCGGCAGTGGCCGCCGAGAAGGCCGGAGCGGCGCAGACGGGCCGCACGCTCGTCACCAAGGCCCGCCTGATCGTCCAGCAGCGGGCCGCCGCGAAGGGAATCACCGAACAGGTGGCGGCACCCTTCGCCGAGGCGGACCATCTGCTGCTGACGGGCAGGTACGGCGCTGCGGTGGAGAGGCTGAGCGCGGCGTATCGGGGGGCCTAGCGGTTGCCCGGGGGGCGAGGTGGGGCGAGGTGGGGAGGGGTGTCGTAGGGCCGGCGCCGGCCAGTGGCGAGGAGCTGTGGGCCGGGCCGGCGCCGGCCGGTAGGGAAGCCTCCCACCAGGCACTCACCAGGCACTCACCGGGCACCCACCAAGCACTCACCCGAATCCGCACCGGAACCCGCACCGGAATCCGCTCCCCGGGACCAGCGCCTTTGCCCGCCCCATCAGGTAGCGTCGAGGGTATGAGGACTCCGCTCTTCCGGGGCCTCATGCGCTCGCTGATCGTGCCGGTCGCCGCGGCAGTCGCGGTGCTCACGGCCGGCGCGCCCGGCGCACATGCGGCCACGGACCTTTCGCAGGTGGCCGAGGCGTTGCGCGACGGCCCCGTGTACGTGGACCCCGCGGCCTCGGACCAGCTGTCGTCGGCGGACGCCGAGGCACTCGCCGACAAGATCGAGGACGCCGACAAGCCGGTGTTCGTGGTCGTACTGCCCGCCGATCAGCCCACGGAGAGACTCCTGCTGAACCTCCGTACGGAGACCGGCGTCACGGGCCTGTACGGCGCCCGCGTGGGCGACCGGTTCGACGCGGCGGCCGACGCCTCCGTGATGTCCCGGCAGGCGGTGGACAACCTGGTCACGTCGGTGCAGAGCTCCGGCGACCCCAAGGCGCAGCTGAACGACTTCGTCGACGCGGCGCTGAACAACGTGAACGGCACGGCACCCGCGAGCTGGAGCGACGGCGGGGCGGGCGTGGACGTCGGCGGTCTGGTCGCCGTCGGCGCGGTGCTGGTGGCGGGCGGCGCGGGCGCGTATGCGCTGATCCGGCGCAACCGGCGGCGCCACGAGGCGGAGCGGCGGGCGGCGCTGGAGAAGCTGCGGGTCGTGGTCGACGAGGACATCACCGCGTTCGGCGAGGAACTGGACCGCCTGGACTTCCACCCGGCCGAGGCCGGTGCCGACGACGCGATGCGGGCGGACTACGAACGCTCACTGGACGCCTACGACCAGGCGAAACGGCTCATGGACGGGGCCGCCAAACCCGAGGACGTCAAGGCGGTCACCCAAGCCCTGGCGGACGGCCGCTTCTCCCTCACCCAGCTGGCCGCCCGCCGGGAACACCGGCCCCTCCCGGAGCGCCGGCCGCCCTGCTTCTTCGACCCCCGGCACGGCACGGCGGTGGCCGACGAGACCTGGACGCCGCCCGGCGGCACCGCCCGCGAGGTCCCCGTCTGCGCGGCCGACCGCACCCGTCTGTCCGAGGGCCGCGACCCCGTGATCCGCGAGGTCGACACCGAACACGGCCGCCGCCCGTACTGGGACGCCGGCCCCGCCTACGGCCCCTGGGCAGGCGGCTACTTCGGCGGCGGTCTCCTCCCCGGCCTCCTCATCGGCACGATGCTGGGCAGCATGATGTCCGCGCCGGCCTATGCGGCTGACTATGGGGCGGGGTACGGGTACGGCGGCGGGGGCTATGAGGGCGGTGACGTGTCCGGAGCGGACTTCGACGCCGGGGACTTCGGCGGCGGGTTCGGGGGTGGGGACTTCGGCGGGGGTGGTGGGTTCGACGGAGGCGGTGGGTTCGACGGCGGAGGGTTCTGAAGCCCTAACGCTCCCGCCTGATCAGCGAACCGTACGCACCGAATTCCGGAACCGGCTCCCAATTGGCGGCCACGTCGATTCCGCGGCGGCTCTCCCTGGATTCCCCGTCCTCGGTCTCGCCCTGTGCCTCGACTGTGCGCTCCAGGCCGCCGACGGTGGTGAACTCGTGGGTCTCGGTGCGGTCGGCGTCCGCGTATCCGCCGCGTTCCCGGGATGTGCCGTAATTGCGCGACGTCGCTGTCTCCAGGAAGAAGGAACCGTTGACGAGCGTGAACGTGTAGTCCAGTGTGTCGCGGCCGTACTCGTCCATGAAGATGACCGAGGCGTATCCCGTCTCCAGCCGCATTTCCACCCGCAGGGCCGGGGCGGACCGCTCGGCGGGGAAGGCGACCGCGGTGTACAACTCGCCGGAGACGTGCCGGGCCCGGGCCTGTTCGGGCGTCAGGGAGTTCATGGGCGTCTCGGTGAGGTTGTTCCACTGCTCGCAGTAGGTCCAGATCATGGCTGATTCAGCCCGCGCCCTTCGGTAGCCGTAGCGGGTGGCCAGTAGCCCGTAGCCGGTATTGCGAAACCAGCGGGCCCGGCATCCGAAGACGCCGGGCCCGTGGTTGTGGCGGGTCAGAGAGAGGACGCCGCCGAGGCGATCGCGGAGGCGAAGGTCGAGACCTCGGTGTAGACGCCGGGGGCGTTCGGCCGGGCGCAGCCTATGCCCCAGCTGACGATGCCGACCTGGATCCAGGCGTTGCTGGCGTCGCGGCGGAACATCGGGCCACCGGAGTCGCCCTGGCAGGTGTCGACGCCGCCCGAGGGCAGGCCGGCGCAGATCTCCTCGTTCGCGATGAGGCCGCTGTAGCCGCTGTAGGAACGGCACTGGGCGTCACTGACGAACGGCACGTTGGCCTTGAGCAGGTAGCGCTGCTGACTGCCGCCCTCACTGGCCGCACCCCAGCCGGCGACCGTGAAGGTGCCGCTGTTGTACTGCGAGGTCGTCGCGATCTTCAGCGTCGGCAGGTTGATCGGCTGGGCGAGCTTGATGAGCGCCCAGTCCTTGCCGTTGCCGTTGTAGCCGGGTGCCTGCAGCACCTTGGTGGAACGGACCTGGACACGGCCGCTGGAGTTCTGGAGGTCCACGACACCGGCGGTGGCCGTGATGCTCGTGTTGTTCCCGGAGCCGCTCACACAGTGCGCGGCGGTGAGCACGATCTGCTGGGTGTA
>JABFVM010000412.1 GCA_013362785.1 Streptomyces sp.
CCCGCCGTCATCGATCCCGCCCTCATCGAACCCGTCCTCACTGACCCCGAACTCACTGAACCCGACCTCACCGAACCCGCCCTCCCCGAATCAGCACACCCAGCACACCCGCGACGCCCCGCACACCCAAGACGCCCCGCACACCCGGCACACTCCGCGCCCCCAACACACCCCGCACCCCCGGCGCATCCCTCTGCCCCGCAAGCAACGCAGCCAGCGCAAGCGCGAAACCGCACGACTGGAGCAGGCTCAGCGACTCCCCCAGCGCGGCCCCGATACCGGCCGCGACCAGCGGAGACAGCAGCACCAACGGCGCCGTCGCACCGACCGGCAGCCGCCCGATGCCCCGGAACCACAGCGTGTACGCGATCAACCCGCCCATGCTGCCGAGCCACAGGTAACCCGCCACCGCCCCGGCATCCACCCGCTCCGGCGCCCCGTCGAACGCGAGCGTGAACGGGAGCAACAGCAGCCCGCCGGCCGTCAGTTGCCAGCCCGCCAGGCTCAGTGGACCGACCCCCGAGGGGCGCCCCCACCGCTTGGTGAGGACGACGCCGGCGGCCATGGTCGCCGTATGGCCGAGGCCGGCGAGTACGCCGACGGTGTCCAGCCGGGCCTGCGGGCCGAGGACGACCAGGCCGACGCCGAGCACACCGAGGACGCCCCAGGCCAGTCGCCAGACCGTCGGCCGGTCGTGCAGCACCGCGACGGCCAGACCGGCGACCAGCAGCGGCTGTGCGGCGCCGAGGGTGGCGGCGACCCCGCCGGGGAGTCGTTCGGCGGCCACGAACAGCAGGGGGAGCCCGCTGATGTTGAGCGCGCCGAGGACGGTGGCCCGCCACCACCAGCCGCCGCGCGGCAGTACCCGGGTGATCGCCAGCGCCAGCAGCCCGGCGGGCAGGGATCGCATCAGCCCGGCGAACAACGGGTGCCCCGGCGGGAGCAGTTCCGTGGTGACGACGTAGGTGGTGCCCCAGGAGGCGGGGGCGAGGGCGGTCAGCGCGGTGGTCGTCAGCTGTTGCGCGGACCGCGTCCGTGGCGGGGCGGCGGCCGGTGACCGCTCGGTCGATGGAGACGTGCTGGGCGTGTCGGGCATGCGACGAAGTCTCGGCCCGCGAAGTCATGACTCCAAAGCATGCTTGCCATGCCAGCCATGAAGCAGAACGATGGATCCGTGGACCTCCAGCAGATGCGCTACGTCGTCGCCCTCGCCGAGACCCGCAACTTCACGCGCGCCGCCGAGCGCTGCTCCGTGGTGCAGTCGTCACTGAGCCACCGGATCGCCGGTCTGGAACGGGAGCTCGGGGTCAGGCTGTTCGCCCGCTCCAGCCGCCGTGTCGAACTGACCGGCGCCGGTGCGGCGTTCCTCGCCGGGGCGCGCGAGTGTCTGGCCGCGGCCGACCGCGCGGTCGCCGACGCCGCCGCGGCGACCGGCGTCGTACGGGGCCGGCTCGCCGTCGGTGTGATCGTGACCGCGGCCGCGGTGGACGTACCGGAGCTGTTGCAGCGGTATCGCGACAGGCACCCGGAGGTCCAGGTGATCCTCCGCTCCGGGCGCAGCGACGAGATGGTGGCCGCGATCCGGGACGGCGACCTGGACATCGCCTTCATCGGCATGCCGGAGGGCGAGGGGCCGTCCGGTGTGGAGAGCGTCGTCCTCGATCACGACGAGCATGTGCTGGTGGTGCCGGCCGGGCATCGGCTCGCGGGCGCCCGCCGGGTGGGGCTGCGGGAGATCGCCGACGAGACGTTCGTGGACTTCATGGACGGCACGCCCGCCCGGGCCCAGTCCGACCAGGCGTTCGCCGCGGCGGGCCTGGCGCGCGACGTCGCCTACCAGGCCGGCGTCGTCGAGCTGATCACCCGGCTGGTCGCGCGGCGGCTCGGCATCGCGCTGCTGCCGTCGGCGTACGTCCGCCCCCTGGCCGCGCACCACCCCGAACTGACGCTGGTCCCGGTGGTCGACGGACCGCACCGCATCGAGTATCTGGCGTGGAGCCGCTTCAACCCCAGCCCGGCCACCCGGGCGATGCTCGACGTCCTCGGGGTCGCACGACAGCCGTAGCCCCGAGGCGGGCTCGGCACCCTTCAGATCTCCCGGGCATCGTCGCCCGATGGAGCCGGCGGCGGGGCCGTCGTCTCTCGTGGGATCAGGTGGGTGGGCAGGACGACGTGCCGAACGTGGTCCGCGTCGGAGTCGTGGATGAGGGCGAGGGCGAGTTCGCCGGCCTCGCGGCCGATGTCCGCGGGTGACTGGGCCACGGTGGACAGGTCGAACCAGTCGGCGAGGGGCTGGTCGTCGAAGCCGAGGACGGAGATGTGTCCGGGCACCGGGATCTGCGTCCTGCGCAGGGTCCAGACGACGGCGACGGCGACCTCGTCCTGTTCGGCGAAGACGGCGGTGGGCGGCTCGCGCAGGCTCAGCAGCTTGCCCACCGCCTCGGCGGTACCGCGCTTGTCGCCGACCTCGGTGGTGACCACCAGGTCGTCGTCGCGGGGAAGTCCCGCCTCGGCGAGCGCCTGCTGGTAGCCGAGCAGCCGTTCCTGGGAGCTGAAGGAGAAGCCGCTGGCGCCCACGGTCTGGAGGAAGGCGATCCGCCGGTGCCCGAGGTTGAGCAGATGCCGGGTGCCGTGCACGGCGGCGGCCACGTCGTCGACGTAGACGCTCGGCCGTCCCTCGACGTGCTGGCTGACGTAGATGACCGGCATGCCGAGGTTGTCCAGGCTCGCGGTCTCCTCGTCGGTGAGGTCGAAGCAGAACACCAGCAGCGCGTCGGCGTTGCGCCGGGCCGGCAGGTGCTCGAAGAACGAGGTGCGCGCCGCCATGTCGGGGATCACGTAGACGTTCAGCTCCAGGCCGGCCGCGCGCAGCAGCGGGGCCAGGCTGGACAGGGCGGCTCCCATGAACCACGACTGGAGCGTGGGCACCATCACGGCCACGTTCCCGGTCTTGCCCGTGACAAGGCTTGCAGCCTGTCTGGACACGGCGAAGTTCAGCTCGCGCGCGGCCTGCTCGACGCGGGCGCGGACCTCCGGGGAGACGGTGGACATGCCGCGCAGAGTGCGCGAGACGGTCGATGTGGAGACCCCGGCCCGTTCGGCTACGTCAGCCATCGTGGGGTGCCGCTGAGCTGGTGGCATGAGCGGACGGTAGCACAGGCGGCACGTTCTGCGGGGCGTTTCGTGACAGCGCTTTCATGCACTGGAAACCATCTCTGTCATCGCATTACCGCGTAGTAACGCATTGACTTCCGGCAAATGAGCCCCCTAGCTTGCAAGCGTTGTCACGACAGGGGCATGCATCACTCCACTGAGCCGCTCATGAGTGAGTTGACCTGCGTATTTGATCTCATGACAGCCGTGACAACGCGGTCTGGCAACAGGGACAGATGGCCACGTACGACCAGGAGACACCGTGAAGACCACAACCACCAGAGCGTTCCAGTGTGTGGGCATACTCGCCGCCGGCGCGCTCGTCCTCACCGCCTGCGGCTCGTCCGACGGCGACGGCTCCGGGCAGGCCGCCGGGGCGGCCTCGTTCGAGGGCCGCGGCCCCATCACGTACGTGGCGGGCAAGGACACCAGCGGCGCGGTGCAGCCGATGCTCGACCGCTGGAACAAGCTGCACCCGAAGGAGAAGGTCACCTTCATCCAGCTGCCGACGGACGCGGACGCGCAGCGCCAGCAGATGATCCAGAACGCGGAGACGAAGTCCGACGCCTATACGGTGCTCTCCCTCGACGTCGTGTGGACGTCGGAGTTCGCCGCCCACCAGTGGATCGACAGGCTGCCCGAGAAGCAGTTCCCGCTGCAGAAGATGCTGAAGCCGGTCGTGGAGACGGCCAAGTACCGCGACGGCCTGTACGCGGTCCCGGCCAGCTCCGACGGCGGCATGCTGTACTACCGCACCGACCTGCTGAAGAAGGCGGGCGTCGCCCGACCCCCCACCACCTGGGCCGAGTTGAAGGCCGCCTGCGCCAAGGTGAAGAAGCTGCCCGAGGGCAAAGGCATGTCGTGCTACGGCGGGCAGTTCCAGAAGTACGAGGGCCTGACCGTCAACTTCTCCGAGGCCGTGAACTCCGCGGGCGGCGTCGTCACCGACGCGAACGGCAAGCCGGACGTCGACACGGCCGAGGCACGCAAGGGCCTGGACTTCCTCGTCGGCTCCTTCAAGGACGGGACGATCCCCAAGAAGGGCATCACCTACCTGGAGGAGGACGGCCGCCAGGCGTTCCAGTCCGGCAAGCTGCTCTTCCTGCGCAACTGGCCGTACGTGTACTCCCTGGCCGGCAAGAGCGACATCAAGGGCGAGTACGCCGTCGCCCCGCTGCCCGGTCTGGACGGCCCCGGCTCCTCCAGCCTCGGCGGCCACAACCTGGCCCTGTCGTCCACCGCGAAGAACAAGGCCACGGCCCTGGACTTCATGAAGTTCTTCAGCAACGAGGAGAACACGGCGACCTTCCTCAAGGAGGCCTCCCTGGCCCCGCCGTACGCCTCTCTGTACGACGACAAGGCGCTGATCGGGCAGTACCCGTATCTGCCGGTGCTCAAGGAGTCCATCCTGCGCGCAGTGCCCCGCCCGCGCGTCGTGCAGTACGGCGATGTGACCTCGGCGGTCCAGCAGGAGGCGTACGCCGCGCTGAGCGGGAGCAAGAGCAGCGCGCAGGCGCTGAAGGACCTGCAGAAGGCGCTGCGGAAGTCCACCGGGCAGTGAGGAGGCAGGCCATGGCCGACACCAAGACCCCACCCGAAGCCACTCCCGATGCCGATGCCGATCACGCGGTTCCCGTCTCCTCCGGGCCGGTGAAGCAGCCGCGGAAGCAGACCCGCGCGACCGCCGGCTCGGCGCGCATGGCCGCGCTGCTGGTCTCCCCGACGCTGCTGGTGCTGACGATCGTCGTGCTCTACCCGACCCTGATGGCGCTCAACGAGTCGCTGTACGGGGCGAAGGGCCTGGACCCGGAGACGGGGTTCATCAGCGCGACCGAGCCGTTCGTCGGGCTGCGGAACTACGCCGACATCTTCGGGGAGGCCGGGGAGCGGTTCTGGAACGCCTTCTGGAACACCACCTTCTTCACCGTCGTCACGGTCGCCCTGGAGACGCTGGTCGGGGTGGCGATGGCCCTGATCATGCACAAGGCGTTCCGGGGGCGCGGCCTGATCCGGGCGGGCATCCTCATCCCCTGGGCGGTGCCCACCGCGATCTCCGGCCTGCTGTGGCGGTGGATCTTCAACAGCGACGGCATCGCCAACGCGCTGATCGGCCATCAGGTCCTGTGGACCACCGAGGGCTTCCACGCCAAGGTCGCGGTCATCGTCGCCGAGGTGTGGAAGACGGCGCCCTTCATCGGGCTGCTGGTGCTGGCCGGGCTCCAGGTCATCCCCAAGGAGGT
>JABFVM010000211.1 GCA_013362785.1 Streptomyces sp.
GTGCTCGCAGTGTTCGCCTCGTTCGTCATGTACGGCAGCCTCGGTGGCGCCGCTGACCGTCCTCCTACCGTTCGCTGACCGCCGCTGACCGCAGGGCGCGGCCCTGTGCGAAGGCCTTGTCGTAGGCCTGGGGGGACAGCCTCGCGCGTACCGCCCGCCGAGTGCGTACGACATCGGGGTCGCCCTCGGCCGAGGCGCCCCGCAGGCCCTCGGCGGCGCCCAGGAGTTCGGCCGCCCGCTCGGGGTGCGGGGCGACGGAGGCCAGGGCGTCGGCGGCGGCCGCCAGGGCGAGGGCGTCGGGCGAGTCCAAGGCGTGGACGCGGGCCTGTGCGAACCAGTCGCGGGCCTGGTCGAGGTCGCCCTCGGCAGCGGCCGTGCGGCCGAGGCCGATGAGGATCAGGACCGTCTCGCCGACGCTGAACCAGTTGGCCGCGCAGGCCTGCAGCGCGCTTTCGTAGTGCACGCGCGCGTGGGCGGTGTCCCCGGTCAGCCGGGCCGTGTCGCCGAGTCCGCGCCGGGCGGCCGCCACCTTGTCCGGAGCGCCCGCCTCCCGGGCCAGGTCGGCGGCCTGTGTGAAGTGGCCCGCGGCCTCTGCGGTGTCGCCGCGGTGGAGCAGCACCGTGGCCCGGGAGCGCAGCAGGTCGGAGGTCTCCTCGGGGGCGTCCAGTTCCCGGACGTACACCAGCCCCTCGTCGAACAGTTCCAGGGCGCGGTCGTACTCGCCCCGTCGGCCCGCGAAACCGCCCAGCGGATCGAGGCAGTTGGCCATGCCCCAGCGGTCCCCGGTCGCACGGAAGGAGGCCAGCGAGCGCGCGAAGGCGGCCTCGGCGGCCACCGGGTCGCCGGTGAACTGGGCCCGGTAGGCGAGCCCCAGGTCCAGCAGCGCACGACCCCACGGTTCGCCGCGCACCTGCACGGCGAGCAGGTCGTCGGCCACGGCGTACAGCGGTCCGGCGGCCAGCGACCACAGGACCATCGTGAACGGCAGCCGCAGCGGCTCCTCCAGGGCGTGCATCAGGGCGGCCACGCGCGCGATGCGGCCGGGTTCGCCGGGGTCGTCGCCGCGGCCGGTGACCGTGTTCATCAGGCACAGGGCGTACTCCTCGGCCAGTCCCGGGGGCGGTGCCTCGCCGACCGCTGCCAGCAGGGCGCGGGCCGACGGCACCTGCTCGCCGTGCGGGGTACGCAGCCGCCAGAACCACGACAGGGCCGCCATCAGCCGCAGGGCGTCCTCCGGGGCGGTGGCCACCAGGTGCCGCAGGGCAGCGTCCAGGTTGTCCCGCTCGGCGTCCAGGCGGGCCAGCCAGGGGAGTTGCCCACCGCCGCGCAGACAGGGTTCCGCGCGCTCGGCCAGCGCCCGGAAGTACGCGGCGTGAGCGTCCCGCGACACGCGCTCGTGCCGGTGCCCGTCGGAGGCGTCGGCGCGCTGCTCGGCGGCGAACGCGCGGATGGTCTCCAGCATCCGGTAGCGGCCCTCCGTCCGGTGTGGCCCCTCGGACACCTCCAGGAACGACTTCTCCACCAGCGAGGCCAGCAGATCCTCCGGATACGGCGTCGCGCACACCGCCTCCACGGCCTCCAGGGTGGCCCCGCCCGCGAACACCGTCAGCCGCGTCGCGAGCTCCCGCTCCTCCTCGTCCAGCAGATCCCAGCTCCACTCCACGACGGCACGCAGCGTGCGATGCCGGGGCGCCTTGGAGCGGTCGCCCCGGGACAGGAGACGGAACCGGTCGTGGAGGCGGTCGGCGAGCTCGTCCGGGGTGAGGGTGCGCAGCCGGGCCGCCGCCAGCTCGATGGCGAGGGGCAGCCCGTCGAGGGCGGCGCAGATGTCGGCCACACGCGTGTGCCCCTCGAATCCGGGACGCACCGCCCGCGCGCGGTCCAGGAAGAGCCGCCCGGCGGGCTCCGGCGGCAGCGGCGGCACCGGGATCAGCACCTCACCGGTGATGCCGAGGGACTCACGGCTGGTGGCGAGCACCCGCACCCCGGGACACACACCGAGGAGCAGCGCCGCCAGCCGGGCCGCGTCCGCAACCAGATGCTCGCAGTTGTCCAGGACAAGCAGCAGCTCGCGGTCCTCCAGCGCGGCCGACAGCCGCTCGGTGCCGTCCGTCGCGGGCGTCCGGAAGCCGTCGCGTACACCGAGGGCGGCCAGTACGGCGTACGGGATCTGCGCCCCGTCGGTGAGGGGCGCCAGCTCGGCGTAACAGACATCGGTGTGCCCGCTCGCCGCCTCGATGGCCAGCCGGGTCTTGCCGGCGCCGCCGGGGCCGGTGAGCGTGACGAGACGGGAGCCGGCGAGTGCCGAGTCGATCTCGGCCAGTTCGGTCTCGCGGCCGACGAATCGGGTGAGCTGGACGGGGACCCGTCGGCGCTCGGTCCGCTGCCCCTGGAGCAGCTCCAGATGCAGCGCGGACAACTCGGGCGACGGATCGGCCCCCAGCTCCTCCGCGAGCGCCCGCCGCGCCTCCTCGAACACCGTCAGCGCCTCCGCGGGCCGCCCTCCCGCGTGCAACGCCCGCATCAACTGCCCGTACAGCCGCTCGCTGAGCGGGTGCGCGGCGAGCAGGGACCGCAGCTCCGGTACGAGATCGGAGCCGCCGCCGAGCGCCAGATCCGCCTCGATCCGGTCCTGTACGACGGCCGGCCTGAGCTCTTCGAGCCGGATGCGCCCGGGGTGCGTGTCCGGGAGGTCGGGCAGCGCCGGACCGCGCCACAGGGAGAGCGCCTCCCGGAGCAGACGCGCCACGCGCGCGTGGTCACCGGCGGCGAGCGCGGCCCGCCCCTCGCGCGCCAGGCGTTCGAAACGGTGGGCATCGACGGACTCGGGTGGAACGGCGATCCGGTAGCCGGCCGGCCCCGCCTCGATGTCCGTGTGCGGGGCCAGACGCCTGCGCAGCCGGGAGATCTGCGACTGGAGGGCGTTGGCGGCCCCGGCGGGCGGCTCGGCGCCGTACAGGCCGTCGATCAGACGATGCGGGGACACCGCGCGACCGGTGTCGAGGAGCAGCAGGGAGAGCAGCGCACGGGGGCGGGGTCCGCCGGGGTCCAGTGGCGTGCCGTCGTCGGTGCGTACGTCCAGGGGGCCCAGGATGCCGAAGCGCATGCCCGGGATTCTGGCAGGTCAGCGGGGCTGAGGAGGCGGGTTGTCGGGTACGGCAAAAAGCCGGCCCACCCTCAGGTGGACCGGCTCTGTGCAGCGAACCAGCAGTGGCCGCGCGCTTAGCTCTGCGTCAGCGCGAGACCTTGCCGGCCTTGATGCACGAGGTGCAAGCGTTCACGCGCTTCGGCGTCCCGCCGACCACGGTACGCACGCGCTGGATGTTCGGGTTCCAGCGACGGGACGTACGGCGGTGCGAGTGCGAGATGTTGTTGCCGAAGCCCGGCCCCTTGCCGCAGACGTCGCAGTTGGCAGCCACGGGTCACTCCAAAGACTTCAGATGCACTTACGGTTAATCCCGGCAGGCCGGGATCGAGATCTAGGATCAGAGATCTGAGTGGCTTTGCCAGGGGAACGGCCCGATGTGGATCGGGCAACCGGAGCAGCATACAACGACTGCGCCAGTGGAACGAAACTACCATGGCTGCTCAGGGCCCCGCTCCCGGCCCTCTTCCGGCGCCGAGCGGCCCTGGGTCTACGCTGCGTCCCACGGCCGGCAGCTCAAGGAGGCGCAGGTGGCGCAGGTGCCGCAGACATTCTTCGATGCTCTCGCGGTGCGCACCTGGTGCGGCCTCGCGTTGGAGTCACTGGGCCGCGCGCGCGAGGACATCGACGCGATCAACGTCTATCCCGTGGCCGACGGGGACACCGGGACCAACCTGTATCTGACCGTGGAGTCGGCGGTCGCGGCCGTGGAGGCCGTGTTCACCGCGTACGACGACGGGAAGCCCACCCTCGCGGACGCCGCCCGCGCCATGGCGCACGGGGCTCTCATAGGCGCCCGGGGGAACTCGGGGACGATCCTCGCCCAGCTGCTGCGCGGCATGGCCCAGGTGCTCGCCGCCGACGGTGAGACGGCTCACACCGACGGTTCCGGTCTCCGTCTCGCCCTGCGGCAGGCCGCCGACTCCGCCCGGGGGGCCGTGGCCCACCCCGTGGAGGGCACGGTCCTCACGGTCGCCTCGGCCGCCGCCGACGCCGCCGGTGGAGCCGAGGGCGAGGACTGCGGGGCGGTCGCGCGGGCGGCCTACGAGGGGGCCCGTACGGCACTGGCGGCGACGCCCGGGCAACTGGCGGTCCTGGAGCGCGCGGGGGTCGTCGACGCCGGGGGGCGGGGGCTGGTGGCGGTGCTGGGAGCACTGGTGGAGACGTTCACGGGCGAGGCGGTCGCCGCGTTCTCCGTCCTCCACGCGCGCGTGGAGGACGGTTCGCACGGAACCCCGCTCCTCGGCGAGGACGCGTGCCCCGCCGATGCGGAGGATTGCGGCGACGCCGTGGGCGACGGCGGTCCCGCCTTCGAGGTGATCTACCTCCTGGAGGCCGGCGACGACGCCGTGGCGCGGCTGCGGGAGCGACTCGACGGCCTCGGGGACTCGCTCGTGATCGTCGGCGGCGACGGGCTGTGGAACGTCCATGTGCACGTCGACGACGCCGGGGCCGCCGTGGAGGCGGGCGTCGAGGCCGGGCGGCCGTACCGGATCCGGATCACCCACTTCGGGATCGACGACGCGCACACCACCGGCCGGCAGCCGAGCCGGGAGCGGGTCCAGCGGGCCGTCGTCGCCGTCGTGCCCGGTGAGGGCCTGGCCGGGCTGTACACCGAGGCCGGTGCGACGACCGTCCTCGCCCGGCCCGGGGAGCCGCCCGCGAGCGGGGAGCTGGTCGAGGCCGTACGCCGTGCGCACGCGCGTGAGGTCGTGCTGCTGCCCAATGACGCGGACCTGCGCCACACGGCGGCCGCGGCGGCCGAGCAGGCCCGCACGGAGGGCATCCGCGTGGCGCTGATCCCGACCAGGTCGGCGGTCCAGGGCATCGCGGCGCTCGCCGTGCACGAGCCGGAGCGCCGCTTCGACGAGGACGTCGTGTCGATGACCTCGGCGGCCGGCGCGACCCGCTACGCCGAGGTCGCCGTCGCCGAGCGCCAGTCCTGGACCATGGCCGGCATCTGCCAGGCCGGTGACGTCCTCGGACTGGTCGACGGCGACGTGGCCGTGATCGGCTCGGACGTCACCGCCACCGCCGAGTCCGTGCTCGACCGCATGCTCGCGGCCGGCGGCGAACTCGTCACCCTGGTCCTCGGCGACGAGGCGCCGGAGGCGATCGCCGAGCACCTCGAAGCACGCGTGCGTGAGTCGTATCTCGCCGTCGACACCGTGGTGTACCGGGGCGGGCGGCAAGGGGCGTTGCTGCTCATCGGCGTGGAGTGAGCGAGGCCTACTCCC
>JABFVM010000112.1 GCA_013362785.1 Streptomyces sp.
TGCTCGCCCCGCTGCTCCCGCACCTCAAGACGGTCGAGCACGTGGTCGTGTCGGGGCCGGGTGACCGCTCCGCCCTCGCGGACGCGGGGGTCCAGGTGCACGAGTACGAGGAACTGATCGCCGGCAAGCCGGCCACGTACGACTGGCCGGAGCTGGACGAGCGGCAGGCCGCCTCCATGTGCTACACCTCCGGCACCACCGGCGACCCGAAGGGCGTGGTCTACTCCCACCGCTCGGTCTACCTTCACTCCATGCAGGTCAACATGACCCAGTCGATGGGGCTGACCGACCAGGACACGTCGCTGATCGTGGTCCCGCAGTTCCATGTCAACGCCTGGGGTCTGCCGCACGCCACCTTCATGACCGGCGTCAACATGCTGATGCCGGACCGCTTCCTGCAGCCCGCGCCCCTCGCCGAGATGATCGAGGGCGAGAGGCCGACCCACGCGGCTGCCGTGCCCACCATCTGGCAGGGCCTGCTCGCCGAGCTGACCGCGAACCCGCGGGACGTCTCCACCCTCGGCCAGGTCACCATCGGCGGCTCGGCCTGTCCGCCCTCCCTCATGAAGGCGTTCGACGAGCTGGGCATGCGGGTCTGCCACGCCTGGGGCATGACGGAGACCTCCCCGCTCGGCACGATCGCCCGTCCGCCGGCCCACGCGGTCGGCACGGAGGAGGAGTTCGGGTACCGCCTGACCCAGGGCCGTTTCCCCGCCTCCGTCGAGGCCCGCCTCACCGGCCCCGGCGGCGAACGCCTCCCGTGGGACGGCGAGTCCGCCGGCGAGCTGGAGGTGCGCGGCCCCTGGATCGCGGGCGCCTACTACAACGGCCCCGACGCCGAGCCGCTGCGCCCCGCCGACAAGTTCAGCGAGGACGGCTGGCTGAAGACCGGCGACGTCGGCACCATCTCCGCCGACGGCTTCCTCACCCTCACCGACCGCGCCAAGGACGTCATCAAGTCCGGCGGCGAGTGGATCTCCTCGGTCGAGCTGGAGAACGCGCTGATGTCCCACCCGGACGTCGCCGAGGCCGCCGTCGTCGCCGTCCCCGACGACAAGTGGGGCGAGCGCCCGCTGGCCACGGTCGTCCTCAGGGAGGGCGCCAGCACCGACTTCGAGACCCTGCGTGCCTTCCTCGCCGAGGAGGGCAAGATCGCCAAGTGGCAGCTCCCGGAGCGCTGGACGGTCATCGCGGCGGTGCCGAAGACCAGCGTCGGCAAGTTCGACAAGAAGGTCCTGCGCAGGCAGTACGCCGAGGGTGGCCTGGACATCACCCAGCTCTGACCCACACACGACGGCGGTCGGGGCGACCTCGTCCCGACCGCCGTCGAGCATGTCACTGCCACGGAGCGCCGCACCGCCGTAGGACGGACTCCCCTAAGCCGGGGCGGTGCTGCGTCAGTTGGTGCCGAATCAGTCGATGCCGGTCAGTCGATGACGGGTCAGTTGGTCCCGATCCGCGACAGCAGATCCACGATCCGTGCCTGGACCTCGGCGCTGGTGGACCGTTCGGCGAGGAACAGGACCGTCTCGCCGGAGGCCAGGCGGGGCAGGTCGGCCTGGTCGACGGCGGCGGTGTAGACGACGAGCGGGGTGCGGTTGAGCTGCCCGTTCGCGCGCAGCCAGTCCACGATCCCGGCCCGGCGGCGATGCACCTGCAGCAGGTCCATCACGACCAGGTTCGGCCGGAAGTCCCCCGCCAGCGTCACCGCGTCGGTGTCGCTCGCGGCCCGCGCCACCTGCATCCCGCGCCGCTCCAGCGTCGCCGTCAGCGCCAGCGCGATCTCGGCGTGCTCCTCGATGAGCAGGACGCGCGGCGGGTGCTGCTCACTGTCCCTGGGGGCCAGCGCCTTCAGCAGTACGGCAGGGTCGGCGCCGTACGCGGCCTCCCGCGAGGCCTGTCCGAGCCCCGCCGTCACCATCACCGGCACCTCGGCCGCGACGGCGGCCTGCCGCAGCGACTGCAGCGCGGTCCGGGTGATCGGCCCGGTCAGCGGGTCGACGAAGAGCGCGGCCGGGAACGCCGCGATCTGCGCGTCGACCTCCTCGCGCGAGTGCACGATGACGGGCCGGTAGCCGCGGTCGCTCAGCGCCTGCTGGGTCGTCACATCCGGCGCGGGCCACACCAGCAGCCGACGCGGGTTGTCGAGCGGCTCCGGCGGCAGTTCGTCGTCCAACGGCTGCGGGCGCGGCGTGTCGGCCACCTCGATGGCGCCGCCCGGCCCGTCCAGCGGCTCGGGCCCCTCGGCGGCGTTCTCGTCCGGGGCGCCTATGGCGTACGACCGTCCGGCGCCCTCGGTCAACGGCGCCAGCCGCGACTGCCCGGCCAACGACGGCTGCTGCTGCCCACCGAGCGACGACTGTGCCGGCACCTGCTGCGAGGGCGTCGGCTGCGAGGGCGTCGGCTGCGCGGACACCGGCTTCTCGGCCGACGGATGCGGCCGTGCCGTCTGCTCCGCCGAGGCGGACGCCCGAGCGGCGGGGTCGGGCGGCGTACCCAGCTTGCGACGCCGTCCGCCGCCCGCCGTCTGATGCGGGGGAGGCGTGGCCGACGACTGCGACGGCTGCGCTGACTGCGACGGCTGCGCTGACTGTGACGGCTGAGGCGCCTGCGGAAGCGCGGGCTGCGCCGCCTGCGAGGGCTGCTGCACCTGCGCCGCCTGCCGCGTGAACGGCACCCCCTGCCCCAACGTCCGCACACTGATCGCCCGCCCCTGCGTCGAGTTCGGGTCGACGGGGGCCCCGGGCGCACCCGGAACGGCGGCCTCGGCCGGGAGCGGCTGCGCCGCACGCTGCTGCTCGGCGGGCAACGGCGTACCCGGAGCCGGGGTGCCGGGGGCAGGCTGCGGCCGGGCCTGCTGAGGAGCGGTCGGGTTCGGCGGTACGGGGGTCGCGGCGCCGTTCGCCGGTACGGCGGTCCCGGCGCCGGGCGTGTCGTCGGCAGCGGGCCACGGCTGCGGGGCCAGGGTGCCCTGGCCCGGCGTGCCCTGCGCGGGAACGCCCTGACCGGGGGCCGCCTCGTCCGGCAGGGCCTGCCCCGGAACGGCCTGCCCCGGAACCGCCTGCGCGGCCGCGCCCTGACCGGGCACCGGCTGGGGCTGTCCCTGCACCGGGACCGGCTGCCCCGGAGCCACCTGCCCCGGAGCCGGCTGCCCGGCAACCTGAGCGGCGGCGGCCTGCGCCGGAACCTCCTGCGCAGACGTCCCGGCCGCACCGGCCGGCTGGCCCACGGCCCGTCGGCGACGCCCGGTCGGCGCGCTGGTCGGATGCGGCTGCGGCGGGGTGTGATCGTCGGCCTGGTCGTGCGGCACGGCGTCGTGCCGGCCCTCGTCGACGGGGACGCCGACGGGAGCACCCTGCCCGGGAACCGGAACCGGAACCGGAACCGGAACCGGAACCGCCGGGTGCCCCTGAGCCTGCGCGTGGCCGTGAGCCGGAGGCTGCTGAGCCTGCACGGCAGCCGGAGCCTGCCCCGGAACCGCACCCGGAACCGGAGTCTGCGCGGGAGCCCCAGCCGAGGCAGCGGGCGCCGCAGTCGCAGTCGTACCAGGGCCTGCGACGCCGGTAGCCGAAGCCGCAGCGGGTGTCGGAACCGCGGTCCGCTCAGGGCCGCCCTGCCCCTCCACCCCGGGCGCGCCACCCCGGTCCGCCTCGGCGGGCGGCAGCGCGAACACCTTCCGAGGCCCCGCCTCCTGGGCCTGAGCCTGCGCGGCAGCACGCTCGGACGCCGCAGCCAGGGCACGCCGACGCCGCCCGGTCGGCTGAGCAGCCTCACCCGCGCCCGCCGTACCCGTACCCGAACCCGGAGCGGGACCCTGCTGGGCGCCGTCACCCCCCGCGGGCAGCGCGGGCGGCAGAGCGTGCTGCTCCCCGTCCCGCCGGGCACGTCGTCCGCCGGGCGCGGGCACGCCCTGCGGCGGCACGGTCCCGCCCAGGCCGTTGCCGGTGGCCGCAGTGCCCGCCGCATGCTCGGCGGCCGTGACGACGGCGCCCTGGGCGACACCGTCCCCGTCGTCCCCGCCGTTCTCGGCCGGTCGCCCGCGGCGTCGTCCCGTACCGCCGGAGACCTCGCTGTCACCGTCCGCCGCGCCCTGCGGGAGCTCCGGCGCGGCCGCGCGCCTGCGTCGCCGTCCGGTGGGCGCCGCGCCCTCGGCATCGGCGCCCGCGTCGGCCTCGGGCACGTCGCCGCTGTCCAGGAAGGCGTCCACGGAGGACCGCCGGGCCCGCCGCCGCCCGCTCCCGGCACCCTGCCCGGGCACCTGCTCGGCACCGCCCTCGGCACCCTCGGTCCCGTCACCGGCCTCGGCGGCCTCGCCCGCCGCAGCCGCAGCGGCAGCGGCAGCGGGGTCGACGGCGTCGGCGACAACGGCCCCGGCCCCGCCCCCGATCGGCACTTCGAGGACGTACGCGTTGCCGCTCATCCCCGGCACCTCATGCGTCTGCAGCACACCGCCGTGGGCCCGCACGATCCCGCGCACGATCGGCTCGTGCACCGGGTCTCCCCCGGCGTACGGCCCACGCACCTCGATCCGTACGACCTCACCGCGCTGCGCCGCCGCGACGACGACGGTGTTGTCCATGTAACCGCCCGCCGACACGGGCGCGTTGCCGGTCGCGTCGACCCCCGCGACGTCCGCGACGAGATGCGCGAGCGCGGTGGCGAGGGCCTGCGGGTCGACCTCGGCCTCGATGGGCGGCGCGTGCACGGCGAACTGCACCCGCCCCGGCCCGATGAGCTCCACGGCCCCGTCGACACCCGCGGCGACGACGGCGTCGAGCATCACCTTCGTACGGGAGACCGTGTCGCCACCCGTGTCGAGCCGCTGGTACCCGAGGACGTTGTCGATCAGCGTGGTGAT
Organism: Streptomyces sp.; assembly: GCA_013362785.1. Lineage (GTDB taxonomy): Bacteria > Actinomycetota > Actinomycetes > Streptomycetales > Streptomycetaceae > Streptomyces. The sequence continues at coordinate 4,859 of JABFVM010000112.1, forward strand.
CCGCGAGTACCCGGCCGACAGGTGATGCAGCACCTGGTTGGCCTCGGGCCACAACTGCCCCGCGTCGTCCGCGGCGAGCGCGGCCAGCTCACGGCGCAGCTCGTCGAGCGGCCCGCGCAGCGAACGCCCGAGCAGTGTCAGCAGCTGCTCGTGCCGGCCCGCCAGCGCCTCGAACCGGTCCTTCTCACGCTCCCCGAGCGCGGCGTACCGGTCCTCACCGGCCGCGAGCTCCTCGTGGTGCCGCTCCTGCAGCTCCTCGACCTCGGCCACATGCTTCTGCCGCAGGGCGGTCAGCTCGGAGGCGTGCTCCTCGGCGAGCCGCTCCAGCTCCTCCTCGTGCCGCTGCTGAGCGGCGTCCTTCTCCTCGGCGAGGGTGTCGTAGGGCCGACGGTCGGCGAAGGTCATCACGGCGCCGACGAGCTGGTCGCCGTCGCGCACGGGCGCGGTCGTCAGATCGACCGAGACCTTGTCCCCGCCCTTGGACCACAGCACCTGCCCGCGCACCCGGTGCTTGCGCCCGGAGCGCAGGGTGTCGGCGAGCGCGGACTCCTCGTACGGGAAGGGCGACCCGTCGGTACGTGAGTGGAGTACGAGTGTGTGGAGCTCCCGGCCTCCCAGGTCGCTGGCCCGGTAACCCAGTATCTGAGCGGCCGCCGGGTTCACCAGGACGATCCGCCCGTCGGTGTCGGTCCCGACGACACCCTCGGACGCGGCCCGCAGGATCATCTCGGTCTGCCGCTGCGATCGAGCCAGCTCGGCCTCGGTGTCGACGGTCCCGGAGAGGTCCCGCACGACGAGCATGAGCAGCTCGTCACCGGTGTAGCCGTAGCTGTCGTAGGCCTGTTGCCCGTTCTCAAGATTCGCGGACGTGACTTCGACCGGGAACTCGCTGCCGTCCGTCCGGCGGGCCATCATCCGGGTCGGCTTGGTCCGCCCCTGCGGGTCCATGTGATCGGGCCGCCGCATGGACCCCGGGATGAGCTTGGAGTCGAAGTGCGGGAGCAGATCGAGCAGCCCGCGCCCGACCAACGCGGTGCCCGGCGCCTCGAAGGCCTCCAGGGCGATGGTGTTGGCGTTGACGACGGTCCCATTGGCGTTGACCAGCACCAACGCATCGGGAAGCGCGTCGAGTATGGCTGCGAGGCGAGCAGCGCCTCGGGATGGCCTGCTGCTCACGAGACGCTTCCTCCCTGTTACCGCACCTTGCCGACCGCTCGGGCCATCTTGCCAACCGGCCCGCAGCGTGTCACGCGAGGGAGTCTAAAGGCTGGGGTTGCGCTCGCGACGCCGGATGAGAGGGACGTCGCACGACGAAGTGACCCAGAACGTATGACCGCCGGTGCAGACGTCCTGCCCGCCTCCTTCCAGCAACCTTCCGTTTTCGCGAGACCTTCGCGGGACATTTACGGAGCCGGTGCGTCCCCCTTGGAAAGCCTGTACGACACCTGTACATCCCACTGCACCTACGTACCGGAGACCCCGCTTCCCCGCCATGGCCTACGACTGCCCTTCCTGCCGCAGATCGGGCAGTACCGGCACAAGCCGGTCCCACCGGCCGATCTGGCACCCGTCACCGCGGTCGTACCGCGCGTCGACGGGCCGCCCGGCCCACCTCCCGGTGACATGCGCTGTGGCCGGCCCGCCGTACTGCATGGTGCAGAGGCTGCCGTCCGGTACGGGCGCGAAGGCGTCCTTGCCCCACCGGGTGCCGCGATCGAGCGTGGCGCAGGCGTCGGCGACGTCGGGGTGATCGCCGCCGCCGGGGTGGCAGTACAGCTCGAAGGTGCCGTCGGCGCCGTCGCCGGCGTCGCGGACGGTGATCGTGAGGTGGTCGCCGGAGCGGCCCGGCTCCTGGATCGACGGGGGTGTCAGGGGGAGCGGCGCGGCCTGGGCGTATGCGGAGGCCGGCGTGGCGGTGGCGGAGCCGACGGCGACGAGGGACCCGGCGGCGACGAAGAGGACTCGGCGGAGGCGCCCGGGCGTGGCGGAACGATTGACCTGCAACATGACCTGACCAACGCCGCGGGCCCTCGGACGTTGCGCGACACGAAGCACGCCGGGAAGGGCTTTGCCCTGTGGCCTCCCCGCCTAGTACCGTGGACGTCGATTGGTGACACCCCGCTCGACTGTGTCATCATCTGCACGCACCAATCGCGCTCGCGCGAGCGGCTGTGCTGGAGGCGTCGCCTAGTCCGGTCTATGGCGCCGCACTGCTAATGCGGTTTGGGCCTTAAAGCCCATCGAGGGTTCAAATCCCTCCGCCTCCGCGCTCGATCACGAAGCCCCGGTCCCCGGACCGGGGCTTCGTCGTTCCCGAGCCGGGCCACACAGATCGCCGATCAGGCCGTTTTCGCAGGTCACAAGGGGTGCGGCCAATGGATTTCACATGGCGGCGGCAGTCATGTAATGTTCTTCCTGTCGCCGCGAGCGGGCCGGAAGGGCCGGGAGCGGCGGGAAAACAGAACAAGCACTCGTAGCTTAACGGATAGAGCATCTGACTACGGATCAGAAGGTTGCAGGTTCGAATCCTGCCGAGTGCACATAGATCAGAGGCCCCGGAGAGATCCGGGGCCTTTGGCGTTTCTCGTCGCGCCCCCGCCCGCGGTCGTCGTGGCTACAACTCCTGGTCGCCGAAGGTCAGGGACTCCAAGTCGCCGTCGAAGTCCTCGCCCAGGCCCGGCACGCTCAGGAACATGTGCTCCAGGGGGTCGGCGGGGGACTGCTCGCGGTGTGGTTCCGGGGTGTGCAGGGTCTGTTCCGTCCAGATGCACTTGCCGGTCGGTGTGTAGCGGGTGCCCCAGCGTTGGGTCAGTGCCGTGACCAGTTGGAGGCCGCGGCCGCCCTCGTCGGTGTCCGTCGCGCGGCGTATGCGGGGCATCGTCAGGCTGCCGTCGAAGACCTCGCAGATGAGGGTGGCGCCGTGCAGGAGGCGTAGGCGGAGGGGGCCCTTGGCGTGGCGGATGACGTTGCCGACCAGCTCGCTGGCGAGGAGTTCGGTGGTGGGGGTGAGGGCGTCGAGGCCCCAGGTCGCCAGTTGGTCGCGGATCAGGGCGCGGGCCTGGCCCGCCGCTCTGGGGTCCTTGGGGAGGGGCCAGGAGGCCATGCGGGACGTGGGCAGGGCGTGCAGGCGGGCGAGGAGGAGGGCCGCGTCGTCGGCGGCCTGGTGGTCGGCGGGGAGGAGGGCGGCCGTGACGCGCTCGCAGAGCTGTTCCAGGTCCTTGGCCGTGCCGTCCGTGTGGGAGATGCCGAGGACGTCGGCCAGGGCCGCCATGCCTTCGTCCATCTCGCGCTTCGACGACTCGACCAGGCCGTCGGTGTAGAGGGCGAGCACGCTGCCCTCGGGGACCGGGATCTCCGTCGTCTCGAAGGGGGGTTCCGCCGCGCCGAGGGGCGGGTCGGCCGACAGGGGCGGGTACACGACCGTGCCGTCCGGGTGGAGCAGGGCGGGTGGCGGGTGGCCCGCCCTCGCTATGGAGCAGACCCTGGTCGTGGAGTCGTACAAGGCGTAGAGGCAGGTCACATACGACTCCTCGCCCATCGCGCCGACGATGTCGTTGAGGTGGCTCATGATCTCGTCGGGCGGCAGTTCGAGGTCGGCCAGGGTGTGGACGGCCGTGCGCAGACGGCCCATCGTCGCCGCCTCGGGGAGGCCGTGGCCCATCACGTCGCCCACGACCAGCGCGACCTGGCCGCCGGAGAGCGGGATGATGTCGTACCAGTCGCCGCCGACGTCCATGCCCTGGCCGGCCGGAAGGTAGCGGGCCGCGGCCGTGCAGGCGGGGTGGGTGGGCAGGTCGCGCGGGAGCAGGCTGCGCTGGAGTTCGCGGGACCGGGTGTGTTCGGCGTCGAAGAGGCGGGCCCGCTCCAGGGCCTGGGCGACCAGGGCGCTGGTCGCGGTGAGGAGGGTGCGCTCCTCGTCGGTGAGGCGGCGCGGGTGGTCGAAGGTGACCGCGCAGATGCCGAAGGTGTGGCCGGAGGCGGTGAGCGGGAGCAGCGCCCAGGCCTGCTTGCCGGCGCGGGCGGGCAGGTCGGCGATCGCCGGGTAGGCGGCGGCGAACTCCTGCGGGGAGGACATGAACAGCGGGGCGCCGGCCAGTATGGCGTCCCACAGCGGGCTGGGTTCGGTGCGTTCGCGGCCGTCGAGGACGGCGAGGATGTCCTCCGGGTAGCCGACGGATCCGACGGTGTGCAGCCGGTCGCCCTCCACGGCCTGCACCACCAGGCCGGTCGCCTCGAACGGCGGCAGCACCCCGCGGGCGACCGCGTCCACCACGTCCTTCGAGGTCGTCGCCTTGGCGAGCGCGGCCGTCAACTCCGCTATCCGCGCCGCCCGTTCGGACGCGGCCCGCTCGGCGCACCGGCGCTCCTCCTCCAGCCGCCGCCGCTCGGTGACGTCGGTGAAGTAGATCGTGCGCCCGTCGGGGCCCGGGACCAGCCGCAGATGGCACAGGCGCCCGTTCGGCAGCCGTACGTCGAAGCTGACCGACTTCTCCGCGGCGGCGGCCTGTCGGCAGCGGATCTCCAGGCCGGGCACCTGTTCCGCGGCGGGCAGATCCCACAGCAGCCGGCCGAACAGCTCCTCCTCGGAGAAGCCCAGGGTGCGTTCGGCCTCCACGTTGGCGAAGGTGATCCGCCAGTCGTCGTCCATGGACAGGAAGCCGTCGCTCATATGGCGCAGCGCCCGGCCGAGGGCGTCCCGGGCGGACCGGGGTTCGTTGCTGTCCCAGCCCACGCCGATCATCCGGAGCGGCTCGCCGCTGTCGTCGTACGTCGCCTTGCCGCGGGCCTGTGTCCAGCCCCAGGTGCCGTCGAGCTTGCGGACGCGGTACTCGGCCTCGAAGACGACGTCGTCGTGGATCGCCCGGTCGACCGCCGCGAGCGTCGGCGCGAGGTCGTCGGGGTGGACGCAGCGCATCCAGTTCTCGACCTTGCCGGTGTAGTCCTGCGGGCGGGTGCCGTAGAGCTCCAGTGCCGCCTCGTCCCAGATCAGTTCGCCGGTGCGGATGTTCCAGTCCCAGGAGCCGACGCTGACCTCCTTCAGCGCCTGGCGCAGCCGCTCGCCGTTCGGCTCCGGCTGCACGGGACCGCTGGGCGGCGGTGCGTGGACCATACGGTCCTCGGTCCAGGCGATGACGGCACGCAGGAACTGCCAGTGCTCGAAGGTCGGTTCGCCCTCGTCGCCCATCAGGACGCTGAGGGCGCCGGTGCTGCGGTTGTTGCTGTACATCGGCAGCGCGGCGAGGCCGGTGCCGGGCCAGGCGGCGTCCGGGGTGCCGACCGCTCCGGACGGGCTCAGCGGGACCCAGACGCCGTTGCCCTCGTGCAGTGCGCGGGCCGGGGCCAGCGCGCCCTCCTGGTCGATGATCTCCCAGCCGCGGGTGAGGGCGGGCGGGAGCCCGGCCGTCGACACCAGGCGCAGCGCGGACATCGGGCCCCGGAGATGGATCATGCCGCCGAGCGCGCCCAGCTCGCCCACCGCATGCTGCAGGGCCAGCCGGAAGACTTCGCTTTCCGCGACACCGGGGGCCACCGTGCCGAGCAGTGCCAGCCGAGCGTTCATGTTGCGGACTTTACCGTTCCATGCTCAACCGAATCGGTGCTTCGCAAGATCCTTACGCCCCTCACCCCGCTGCTCGACAGGCCGTCAACCACCAATGATTAGCGTGGAGTTGACGCGATAAGTTGAAATGTTGATTGCAGATCGCGATCTTGAAGGAGCGGCATGGACATCGGCGTCTTCATCCCCATCGGCAACAACGGCTGGCTCATATCGAAGAGTTCACCGCAATATCTGCCCACCTTCGAGCTGAACAAGGCCATCGTGCAGAAGGCCGAGGAGCACGGGCTCGACTTCGCGCTGTCGATGATCAAGCTGAAGGGGTTCGGCGGCGAGACCGAGTTCTGGGACCACTGCCTGGAGTCGTTCACGCTGATGGCGGGCCTGGCCGCGGTCACGGAGCGGATCAAGCTGTACGCCTCCACGCCGATCCTGGTCCTGCCCCCGGCGATCGTCGCCCGTATGGCCACGACGGTCGACTCGATCGCTCCCGGCCGCTTCGGCATCAACATCGTCACCGGCTGGGCGCCCGGCGAGTACTCCCAGATGGGCCTGTGGCCCGGCGACGACCACTTCGGCAACCGCTACGACCGGGCCGTCGAGTACGTCACCGTGATGAAGGAGCTGTGGCGCGACGGCGTCAGCGACTTCAAGGGCGAGTTCTACGAGATGGACGACTGCGTGCTGTCGCCGCGCCCGGCGAACGGGCACATCGACATCGTCGCCGCCGGCCAGAGCAACACCGGTATGCGGTTCGCCGCCGAGCACGCCGACTACAACTTCATCCTGGGCAGCGGCGTCAACACCCCGCTCGCCTTCTCCGACACCACGGCCACACTGGTGGACGCGGCGCGCGAGAGCGGCCGGGACGTCGGTGCGCTCTCCCTCTTCATGGTCATCGCCGACGAGACCGACGAGGCGGCGCAGGCCAAGTGGCAGGACTACCACGACAACGCCGACCGTGCCGCCCTCGCGTACATGGCGGGTGAATCGGCCTCGGACACCACCGCCGACGACTCCTCGACGGCCCGCACCATCGTGCTGCCCGAGGGCGCGGTGAACTTCAACATGGGCACGCTCGTGGGGTCGTACGAGAGTGTGGCGCGGATGCTCGACGAGGTCGCCGAGGTCGACGGCACCAAGGGGATCATGCTGGTCTTCGACGACTTCCTGGCGGGCATCGAGAACTTCGGTACGCGTATTCAGCCGCTGATGAAGTGCCGCCGGGCGTGAGCGGGTTACGGCGGCCGGGCTCGCGGGATCCAGAGGCCTCGCGCGAACGGGATGCTGCGCGCGAACGGGATGCCTCGCAGGACGAGGACTACGAGCGTGCCGGGCTGGCCGGGCAGCTCGCCCCCGGTACGTCCCCGGCCCTGCTACTGGTTGACCCGGCCCGCGCCTATGTGGACCCCGACTGCCCCCTGTACGCCGGGGTCGAACCGGCCGTCGACGCGATGAAGGCGCTGCTGGCGGGCGTGCGGCGGGCGGGGATTCCGGTGGTCGTCACGCGGGTGCGGTTCCGGACCGACGGGGGCGACGGCGGTGTCTTCTACCGCAAGGTGCCGACGCTCCGGGTGTTCGCCGAGGGAAGCCCGTACGGCGACTTCATCGACGGACTGGCGCCCACGGCGGACGAGTTGACGGTGACCAAGCAGTACCCGAGCGCCTTCTTCGGCACGTCGCTGGCGACGTACCTCACCGCGAACGGAGTCGACACGGTGCTGATCGCGGGGCTCTCCACGAGCGGTTGCGTACGTGCCACCGCGCTCGACGCGATGCAGCACGGGTTCGTCCCCGTGGTCGTGGAGGACGCGGTGGGCGACCGGGACCCGGACGTCCACGCGGCGAACCTCTTCGACATCCGGCACAAGATCGGTGAGGTGTGGCCGATCCGGCAGGCCATGGACTATCTCGCGGGGCGAGGTGAACGGCCTTGAGGACGGCCTTGAGGACGGCCTTGAGGACGGCCTTGAGGACAGCTGGGCAGGACTGGGCAGAGGCCGGCTCACCGGCACCGGAGCCGCCTCCTGCTTCCCCTTCTTCCGCTCGCCGAACACGAACAGCCGCAGGACCAGGAACCGGCCGATGCCGGCGAGGCCGGAGGCGGTGAGGTAGACGGCCTGTTCCCGGAGCAGCGTCGGGGACGGCTGGACGGCGTGGAGTATGAGCATCGCGGCCGTCGTCACCAGGTACGCGGCACTGGCCGAGCCCGCCGACTGGAGGTGCTCGCGCAGGCCCGGGCGGTGTCCGGTGCCGAAAGTGAACAGGGCGTGCAACTCGGTGCACAGCAGGGTGGAGGCGACGGTGATCAGGGCGTTCGCCAGCGCCCAGGGCATCACCGTCGCCAGCAGCGGTACGACGGCCCCGGCGAGCAGCCCGACACCGCCGCCGCACACCACGAACCGGGCGAAGGAGGCCAGGGTGCCCAGCCGGGAGGTGCGCGGGAGGGACGCGCTCGGCTTCGACGGGTGCTGCGACTCCATGGCGGCTTCCTTCCGGGCGGACCTGAATCTCTGAGGGATTCAGCTCATCCCGGCACGACTTCAGCGGGGCCTCAGTCGGGCTTCAGCGGGGATCGGCCTGGCTTCAGCCGGGATCAACCAGGCCCAACGATGCCGTCGCACGTGCGCGGAAACGATGGAGTTATCTACCGGCGCGGGGGTGGAGCGGGCTCCACCATGAGAGGGCTGGAGGGCTGGAGGGCGGGAAGGCTCTCGATCGAGGGGGATGGCGGACGTCAGGCCTTGTCCTGGTCGCGCATCTCGTCGATGTACGTCTGCGCGAGCCCCGTCGTGCGGGTGAACCAGTCCGTGAGTACGGCGATCTCGTCGGTGGAGTAGGAGGCGAAGAGGTCGTTGAGGCGGGCGTAGTAGGGGCCGTAGAGCTGCTCGGCGCGGGCGATCGCGTCCGGGACGGCGGCCACGCGGACGCGGCGGCGGTCGGTGGGGTCCGGGCGGCGGGTGATGAAGCCGGCGCGTTCCAGGCGGTTGAGGATGCCGGTCATGGCGCCGGTCGTGACGTGGGCGTGCTCGGCGAGTTCGCCCGCCGTGAGCAGGTTCTCGCCGGCCTTGAGGACGCAGGCGAAACAGAGCAGGTCGGTGATGTTCAGGCCCAGCCGCTGGGCCATCTCCTGCTGTCCGAGGAGGTGGGCGGCGATGAGGGAGTCCATCGCCTCCAGCGCCTGGGCAGGGGTGGCGGTGGGACGGGGCGTGGCTTGCATCTTCCTTATTACCTTAGCTCGTGAGAGATTTAGTGCCTAAACTTCTTACGAAGTGAGAGATTCTCGGGAGGAGGGCACGTGAGCCAGTATGACGAGGGGCACACGGTCGCGGGGTGGACCGGAACCGCGATCGCGACGTTCGGTTCCGCCGTGGTGGGGGCGGGGATCTGCCTGGTCTCGCCCGCGCTGATCGTGGGCGGGCTGGGGATCCTGGTGGCGAGCGTCCTCGTCACCTGGGCCCTGCACCTCGCGGGATGGGGCAAGCCTCCGGGCGTCCGGCCGCGCGGTGAGTGGCGGATGGGGGCGCGTGATCCGGCGGCGCGGGGCGGACATGCGGACTGCTGGGGGTGCCGGCTGGCGGGGCGGGGGCGGCGTGCGGGCGCGGGGGTAGCGTCCGGTGTGGTGCCTGTGGCGGGGGAGCCGAAGCCGGAGCCTGCTGTCGCGGAAGCGGGTTGAGCCGGGCGGCGCGGGCGAGTCGGTCGAGTCGGGAGAGCCGGTCGGTCGGGCCGGCCGCGTCAGCCGCGTCAGTCGGGGCCGGTCGGTCGCTGAAGGGGCGTTGTCAGTGGCAGCCCCTAGGCTCGAAGAGCGATGGCACAGGCATGGAGATGCTCGGGGCTGCGATGGTCGGCGGACGGCCCTGAGCTGGCGTGGGACGGCGGTCGGCGCTCCGCGCTGACCTGGGGGAAACGGGTGGCCTTCGGGGTCACGGAAGGGGGAGTGCGGACATGCGTGGGAGCGCGGGGCCATGCGTGTCCGGTACGGGCGGTCGTGCCGGGGCGGAGTACGGGGGTGCGGTGCGAGGAGTGTGCGCGGCTGGACCGGGCGCACTCGGTGGCCGCCGACACGATCGCGGACGATCCACGCCCGTACCACGTGTATCTGGCGTGGTTCGGCCCCGGGATGACCAAGGTCGGCATCACCGCCCTTGAACGCGGCTCGGCACGGCTGCTGGAGCAGGGCGCGGTCTGCTTCACCTGGCTCGGCGCCGGCCCGCTGATGGCGGCACGGCGCACCGAGGAGCTGCTCCGGGCGGCACTGCGGGTCCCGGACCGGATTCCGTACGTCGACAAGCGGGCGGTACGGTCCGCGCTGCCGACGTCGGCGACGGAGCGGGCGGCCGAGGTGCGGGACCTGCACGCGAGGGCGGTTGCCCTGGAGGGCTGGCCGGAGTCCCTCTCCCCCGAGCCCTGCCAACCGGTCGACCACGCCGGGGCGTTCGGGCTGGCCGAGCTGCCGGATGCCGTCGGGGAGGTGACCGAGCTTGTCGCGGGCGGGGTGGTGAGCGGGAGGTTGGTGGCGGCTGCGGGGCCGGATCTGCATCTGGCGGTCGGGGATGGGGTCGTCGTGCTGGACACGCGGTTGATGCGGGGGTGGGAGTTGGTTCCGGTCGGGGTTCGAGCGGGAGAGGGTGAACTCGCCGTGCCGACAAGGGAGTTCAAGCGCGAGGAGAGTGCTCAGGACAGTCTGTTCTGAGCTGGGGAGGAGAGAGTTCCGAGCCGGAACCCCTGTGCGCCCGGCGTGATCGCGTGTGTCCTTCGTGACGATCACCCAAGGGCGCGCTTAGAGGTTCCTGTGCGTTTCTCAGGAGATTCACAGCTTTCGGAAAGCGTGTTCTAAGAGGGCCCCGACATTGTTTCCAGCATGACCACGACCTCGCCCCAGGGGCGCACCGAACTGCTGAGGCCGGACGGGAGCCCCGTCCGAGTGCTTGTGGTGGACGACGAGATGTCGATCACCGAGCTGCTGTCCATGGCCCTTCGCTATGAGGGATGGCAGATCCGGAGTGCCGGTGACGGCACCGGCGCGATACAGACCGCGCGGGACTTCCGGCCCGATGCCGTCGTCCTGGACATGATGCTGCCGGACATGGACGGGCTGACCGTCCTGGGGCGGTTGCGCCGTGAGCTGCCGGACGTGCCGGTGCTGTTCCTGACCGCGAAGGACGCCGTCGAGGACCGTATCGCCGGGCTCACCGCCGGTGGCGACGACTACGTCACCAAGCCGTTCAGCCTGGAGGAGGTCGTCGCCCGGCTGCGTGGGCTCATCCGGCGGTCCGGTGCGGCCGACCGGCGGTCCGACTCCGTGCTCGTGGTCGGCGACCTGACACTGGACGAGGACAGTCACGAGGTCTCTCGGGGCGGGGAGAACATCCACCTCACCGCCACCGAGTTCGAGCTGCTGCGCTTCCTCATGCGCAACCCTCGGCGCGTGCTCAGCAAGGCCCAGATACTCGACCGGGTGTGGTCGTACGACTTCGGCGGGCAGGCCAATGTCGTAGAGCTCTACATCTCCTACCTGCGCCGGAAGATCGACGCCGGTCGCGAGCCGATGATCCACACCCGGCGTGGAGCCGGTTACCTGATCAAGCCCGCGGCGTCATGAGCGGGCGACGACGGCCGCGTGCGCAGAAGAGACGGGCGGGTCAGCCGCGTACCCTGCGGGCGCGGCTCGTCGTCGCGTCCGTGGTGTTGATCGCCGTGGTGTGTGCGGTGATCGGTACGGTGACGACGCTCGCGTTGCGTTCCCACCTGTACGAACAACTGGGCGGCCAGCTAACCGAGGTCGCCGACCGGGCCGCCGGCAAGCCCCCCGGGGCCGACCCCGGCAAGAACGACCCGAACAAGAGCGACACGCCTGACAAGGCCGCCCAGACCATTGACCTCGGCGAGTTCGCCAAGCGCGCCGGCGGCCCGGGGTCGTCCGACACGGTCATCGCCCTTGTCCAGAACGGCGTCATCACCGAGGCCAAGGTCGGCCAGAAGTCCGACGACAGCACCGTCGCCGACAGCTTCGGAATGGTGGCCAACAACCTCACCGAAGCCCAGGAAGCGGCGCTCAACAAGGTCGCCCAGGACAAAAAGCAGCACACCGTCGACCTGGGCAGCCTCGGCGAGTACCTCGTGCGGTACCAGACCAGCCACGACGGCACCCGCAGCTACTACGTCGCCATCCCCACCAAGGACGTCAGCAGCACCCTCAACACCCTCATGCTCATCGAGGCCAGCGTCACCGCCGCCGCCCTCGTCGCAGCCGGTATCGCCGGCACCGTGATCGTCGGCGTCGCCACCCGCCCCCTGCGCCGGGTCGCCGCCACCGCCACCCGGGTCTCCGAACTCCCCCTGCACACCGGCGAGGTCAACCTCAGCGAACGCGTCCCCGAGTCCGAGACCGACCCGCACACCGAGGTCGGCCGGGTCGGTGCCGCGCTCAACCGGATGCTGGACCACGTCCACGGCGCCCTCCACTCCCGCCAGCAGAGCGAGATGCGGGTACGGCAGTTCGTGGCCGACGCCAGCCATGAGCTGCGTACTCCTCTCGCGTCCATCCGCGGCTACGCCGAGCTGACCAGACGCGGCAGGGAGGACGTCGGCCCGGACACCAAGCACGCCCTCGGCCGGATCGAGTCCGAGGCCGGGCGGATGACCCTCCTCGTCGAGGATCTTCTGCTGCTCGCGCGTCTCGACGCCGGCCGACCTCTGCAGTTCGAGCAGACCGATCTCATCCCCCTCGTCGTCGACACCATCAGCGACGCCCGCGCCGCCGGCATGGACCACAACTGGCGGCTCGACCTGCCCGACGAACCCGCGCTCGTCTCGGCGGACGCGGCACGGCTGCAACAGGTGCTGGTCAATCTCCTCGGCAACGCCCGCAACCACACCCCACCCGGGACCACCGTCACTGCGCGTGTTCAACGGCGCGGGCCATGGCTGTGCGTCGACGTCGAGGACAACGGCCAAGGCATCCCGGCCGATCTCCTCCCGCATGTCTTCGAACGGTTCGCCCGCGGCGACTCCGCGCGCTCCCGTGCCACCGGCTCGACCGGTCTCGGCCTGGCGATCGTGCAGGCCGTGGCCACCGCGCACGGCGGTGCCGTGACCGTCGACAGCGTGCCCGGGCGCACCGTCTTCACGGTGCATCTGCCGGCGCTCCCCGCGCCGCCGAGCCCCGAAATGAGCTGGCAACAGCACTCACAGGCACAGCACAGCGTCACCACATCGGTGGAACAGGGCGCCTGACGAAAGTCGGTTCCATGCGAACCGACTCTTCTCCCGGCACCCTGCCGGCGCGGGAGCACCTCCCGGCCGGCGACGCCGGTACGCCTGTCCTGGACGTAGTGATCCCCGTCTACAACGAGGAGAAGGACCTCCAGCCGTGTGTGCTGAGACTGCATGATCACCTCAAGCGCACATTCCCGTACGCGTTCCGCATCACCATCGCGGACAACGCGTCGACCGACACCACCCCCCAGGTGTCGCGGCGGCTGGAGGCGGAGCTCCCGGAGGTCAGGGCGTTCCGGCTGGAGCAGAAGGGCCGCGGCCGGGCGCTGCGGACCGTCTGGTCCGCCTCGGACGCCCCGATCCTCGCCTACATGGACGTGGACCTGTCCACCGACCTCAACGCGCTGCTCCCCCTGGTGGCGCCGCTGATCTCGGGTCACTCGGACCTCGCGATCGGGTCCCGGCTCAGCCGGAGCTCCCGCGTGGTGCGGGGCGCCAAGCGGGAGTTCATCAGCCGCTCGTACAACCTCATCCTGCGCGGCTCGCTCCAGGCCCGCTTCTCGGACGCCCAGTGCGGGTTCAAGGCGATCCGCCGGGACGTGGCCCAGGTGCTGCTGCCGCTGGTGGAGGACACCGGCTGGTTCTTCGACACGGAGATGCTGGTGCTCGCCGAGCGGGCCGGACTGCGTATCCACGAGGTCCCCGTCGACTGGGTCGACGACCCCGACTCCACGGTCCACATCGTGAAGACGGCGACCGAGGACCTCAAGGGCGTGTGGCGGGTGGGCAAGGCGCTCACCACCGGTGCGCTGCCGCTGGACCGGCTCGCCCGCCCCTTCGGCGACGACCCCCGCGACCGCGACGTCCAGGACGTCCCGCGGGGCCTGGCCCGCCAGCTCGTCGGCTTCTGCGTCGTCGGCGCCCTGTCCACCCTGTTCTACCTGCTCCTCTACAGCGGCTTCCGGGTCTTCACCGGCTCGCAGATCGCCAACGCGCTCGCCCTGCTGGTCTCCGCGATCGCCAACACGGCCGCCAACCGGCGCCTCACCTTCGGAGTGCGCGGCCGCGGCGGCGCCGTACGGCACCAGGCGCAGGGCCTGGTCGTCTTCGGCATCGGACTCGCCCTGACCAGCGGTTCGCTCGCCGCCCTCAACGCGGCCAGCAGCAACCCGGCGCACTCCACCGAACTCGCGGTCCTCATCGCCGCCAACCTCGCGGCGACCGTGCTGCGCTTCCTGCTCTTCCGGGTGTGGGTGTTCCCCGAGCAGCGCGACGGCTCCGCCTCGACCGTCGTCGCCTCGCACACGCCGGTCCCGAGTCCGTCCTCGCCGACCTACTCCATGAGGCAACCCGGATACGACACCACCCGGTTCCGCGCCGGTGAAGCCGCGGACGGCACCTGGCGGGACGCCACCCTGCAACTGCAGCCGGTACGCCCGCACGACACCGACTCAAGGGACTACCGATGACGATCCACTACGACCAGACCGACACCGGCTACGACAGAGGGGCGAGCCCCGACACCTGGGGCCCACCCCCGTCCGCCCCAGGCGCTCCGGCCCCCGACTCCGGTGAACCCAAGCAGCCCTTCGTACGACGGCTGTGGCGCGGCCGCCCCGAGGACCCGCGCTGGGCCCGCCCGGCCTTCCTCGGCCTCCTCCTCGCCACGCTCCTGCTCTACCTCTACAACCTGAGCGCCTCCGGCTACGCCAACTCCTTCTACTCGGCGGCCGTCCAGGCCGGCAGCGAGTCCTGGAAGGCGTTCTTCTTCGGCTCGCTGGACGCGGCCAACGCCATCACCGTCGACAAGCCCCCGGCCTCCCTGTGGCCGATGGCCCTGTCGGTCCGCCTCTTCGGCCTCCACTCCTGGGCGATCCTGCTCCCCGAGGTCCTCATGGGCGTCGGCACGGTGGCCGTGGTGTACGCGGCCGTACGCCGTCGCTTCAGCCCCGCCGCCGGTCTGATCTCGGGCGCGGTGCTCGCGCTCACCCCCGTCGCGGCGCTGATGTTCCGGTTCAACAACCCGGACGCGATGCTGGCCCTGCTGATGGCCGTGGCCTGCTACTTCGTCATCCGGGGTATCGAGGACGGCCGTACCAAGTGGCTGGTGTGGGCCGGTGTCGCGATCGGCTTCGCGTTCCTCGCCAAGACTCTCCAGGCCTTCCTGATCCTGCCGCCGCTCGCGATCGTGTACGCGGTCTGCGCGCCGGTGTCGGTGAAGAAGCGCATCGGCCAGCTGGCCGCGGGGCTCGCCGCGATCGTCGTCTCCGGCGGCTGGTGGGTCGCCGTCGTCGAACTGTGGCCCGCCTCCTCCCGCCCCTACATCGGCGGCTCCCAGAACAACTCCTTCCTTGAACTGACCTTCGGCTACAACGGCCTCGGCCGCCTCAACGGCGACGAGACCGGCAGCGTCGGCGGTGGCGGCGGAGGCGGAGGCGGAAACGGCGGTGGCAACTGGGGGGAGACCGGCTGGGACCGGCTCTTCAGCTCCAGCATCGGCGGGCAGATCTCCTGGCTGATCCCGGCCGCGCTGATCCTGCTGGTCGCGGGCCTGGTGGCGACGCGCAAGGCACGCCGTACGTCGGTGACGCGCGGTTCGTTCCTGGTCTGGGGCGGCGCGCTGGTCACGACCATGCTGGTCTTCAGCTACATGCAGGGCATCTTCCACGAGTACTACACGGTCGCCCTCGCCCCCTACATCGCCCCGCTGATCGGCATGGGCGCGGCGCTGCTCTGGGAGAAGCGGGAGAAGGCCTGGGCGTCCCTGACGCTCGCGGGTGCGATGACGGCCACCGCGGCCTGGGGCTACGTCCTGCTCAACCGTTCCTCCGACTACCTGCCGTGGCTGAAGTGGGCCGTGCTGGTCGGCGGTCTCGCCGCCGCGCTGGGCCTGGTCTTCGCCTCGAAGCTGGGGCGTCAACTGACCATGGGCGTCGTCGGGTTGGGCCTCGCCGCGGCGCTGGCCGGCCCGACCGCGTACACCCTCACCACGGTGAACGAGGGCCACACCGGCTCGATCGTCACGGCCGGTCCCGCGGTCGCGGGTGGCCGCGGCGGTCCGGGCGGTGGCGGCGGTGGCGGCATGGGCGGTGGCCCCGGCGGGGGCGGCATGCCCGGCCAGCAGGGCCAGCAGGGCCAGCAGGGCCAGCAAGGTCAGCAGGGTCAGGGCCAGCAAGGTCAGCAGGGTGGCCAGAACCAGCAGAACGGCAACGGCTTCCCCGGCGGCGGCATGCCGGGCCAGCAGGGCCAGAGCCAGAACAACCAGCAGGGCCAGCAGGGCGGCATGCCCGGCGGCGGTCGGGGTGACGGCGGCGGTGGCGGTGTGGGCGGTCTGCTCAACGGCGCCAGCGTCAGCGACGAGGCCAAGGCGCTGCTGGAGAAGAACGCGAGCGACTACACCTGGGCCGCCGCGGCCATCGGCGCCCAGAACGCGGCGAGCTACCAGCTCTCCACCGGCGACCCGGTGATGGCGATCGGCGGCTTCAACGGCACCGACCCGTCCCCGACGCTGGCCGAGTTCAAGAAGTACGTGGAGGACGGCAAGATCCACTACTTCATCGGCGGCGGCAGTGGCGGCGGCATGGGCGGCAGCAGCAACGGCACCTCCTCGAAGATCACCTCCTGGGTCCAGGAGAACTTCGAGTCGGTGACGGTCGACGGCACCACGTTCTACGACCTGACGCAGCCCAAGAGCGACAGCTGACGG
>JABFVM010000458.1 GCA_013362785.1 Streptomyces sp.
CGCGGGTGGCGGAATAGGCAGACGCGCTGGATTCAGGTTCCAGTGCCCGCAAGGGCGTGGGGGTTCAACTCCCCCCTCGCGCACGCTCGAAGAGGCGGCATCGTAATCACGATGCCGCCTCTTCTGTTGTCCCCCGTGATGTCCCCGCTGCCTCGCCCCTGTTGCGTTCGCCACGTTGTGCCGCGCCACGGTGCCCTGGGCGCCGTGACCTGTGATGAAGCTCTCAGGTCACGGCGCGGACTCAGCCCGCCGCGAGGACCGTGGCGAGCGCCACGGCGGCCGGCAGCGCCTGGGCGAAGAGGATGCGGCGGTTGGCGGTTGCCGCGCCGTAGACGCCGGCGACGACGATGCAGGACAGGAAGAAGATCTGTACGCGGTAGCCGGTCGGGTCGTCGGCGATCAGGCCCCAGACCAGGCCCGCGGCCAGGAAGCCGTTGTAGAGACCCTGGTTGGCGGCCAGCGGCGCGGTCGTGCGGGCCAGCTCGGCGTCGAAGCCGTGGAAGCGACGGCCCGGGCCGCGCTGCCACAGGAACATCTCCAGAACCAGGATGTAGGCGTGCAGCAGCGCCATGAGGGCGACGAGGACGACGGAGATCAGATGCATGCGGTGATTGTGCCGGTGCGGGGTCCGGGGCGGTTCGCCGGTCGGCTTTTCGGCTGCCCGGTCGTTCCTTGCGGCTTGGTCGGGCCTGTGCGAGCTATGCGGCCTGCCGGTCCTGCCGGTGCTGCCGGTCCTGTCTGTCCCGTCGGCCTTTCGGCTGAGCCGCACGTCGCGAGGGTTGTGAACGGTGGCCGTTCGGCCGAGGTGGCGGGTGCCTGCTCGGCGCGAGATTGGAGCTCCCCTTCCACAGGAGCCCACCGATGCCACCCGAGTCCCTCTCCCTCGCCGCCGGAGTCCGGCTCGGCGATCCTGCCGACGCTCCCGTACGGCAGGAGCCCCGCCGTGGCGGCGGCCGTGCGTCGTCGCGCCGGGTTCTCCGGGTACGCCGGGTGCGCCGGGACGTGCTGTTCTGGCTCGGATGCGCGGGCTTCGCGCTGACGTTGGCCTTGGTGACGACTCTCACCCCGCACCGGATCTGGGGTGCCTGCGCGGCCGTCGGATACGTCGTCGCGGCGGAGCTCGCCCGTCGGTCGCCGTACGCCTGGGATCGGCGCGGTGCGGTCGCCGCGCTGCTCGGGGCCGTCGTGGTGCCGCTGGCGGTCATGGTCGTCATGGGCGCCGCGCAGTCGGAGGTACGGGTCGTCGAGAACTCGGGCGGCCTGCTGCTGCACTCCGGCAGCCCGTATCCGCCGCACCCGGCCGGCGTCGAGGACTACAACCCGTACCTGCCCGGGATGGCGCTCTTCGGGATACCTCGCGCACTGTTCGGCGGTACGCCGCTGGCGGACGCCCGAGTGTGGTTCTGTGCGGCGTTCCTGGCGTCCATGCTGGTCGCTGCGCTGAGCTCGGGGCATAAGTCCTGGCGTAAGTCCCGCTGGCAGGAGGGGACTTCGGGCGGAGGCGCGGCAGGTGGAGGTGCGGCGGGCGGAGGTGCGGCAGGCGGGGCGTCCACCGCCAACTCCGTGTTGCTGCTCGCGGCCTTCCCGGCCGTCGCTCTGCCGCTGGCCGTCGGCGGGGTCGACCTGCCGGTGATCGGGCTGATGTGCCTGGGGCTGGCGCTGGCGGGCCGGGGTGGTTCCGGTACGGCGGCCGGGCTCGCGATGGGGGCCGCGGCCGCGCTGAAGTGGACCGCCTGGCCGCTGTTGCCGGTGGGGCTGGTGCTGCTCGCGGTGACGGCGGGGCGGCGCGCGGCCGTACGGGCCGGGGTCGTCGCCGTGCTGGTCGCCGCGGTGGCCGTGGTGCCGGCTGCCTTGGCCGACCCGCACGCCTTCGTGGAGCACGTGGTGCTCTTCCCGCTCGGTGAGGGCGGGGTGCGTTCGCCGGCGGCCAGCCCGCTGCCCGGGTACCTGTTGGCGACGTATGTCCCCGGCGGTTCCGTCCTGGCCACGGTCGCCCTCGCGGCCGCCGCGGTCGGAGTGGCGGTGTCGTTGGCGGTACGTCCGCCCCGGACCGTCGTCCAGGCCGCGGACCGGTTGGCGATCGGGCTGGGGTTGGCGATGTGCCTGATGCCGGCCACGCGGTTCGGGTACCTGGTCTATCCGCTGGTCCTGGCGGCGTGGTTCCGGCGGGCGGAGCTGGTGACGGCTGCTCGGCGGGTCGGACGGCTAGTGAGGACCGGGGGGCTGGTCAGGGCCGGTGGGCTGGTGAGGACCGGGGGGCTGGTCAGGGCCGGTGGGCTGGTGAGGACCGGGGGGCTGGTCAGGGCCGGAGGGCTAGTGAGGGGCGGGGCGTCGGTGGCGGGCTCGCGGCCGGTGGGGGGAGTGCGGCCGGTGAGGGACACGCCGCCGGTGAAGGACGAGCGGTTGATCGGGGCCGGGCGTGAGTGAGTGTGGGACGTGAGTGAGGGGTGGGGCGTGCGTCGCAGGGGAGTGGCCGGTCGCCGGGGCGCGGAACTGGCTCGGGTCACCGGGCTCGCGGTACTCGGGCTGGTCGTGGCGCTGTGTCTGCCGACGGTGGGGCAGCGGTCGGCAGGGGAGTCGCCGGGGGCCTCCACGGGGGTGGTGGTGCGGGGAGTCGACGGCTCCAGGTGAGGGCTCCAGCGGATCCAGCGGATCCAGCGACCCCAAGGGATCCAGCGGCTTCGAGTGAGGGCACGCGCGCGTAGTGCCCGGAAGGACGGATCCGAGCTCTACGCGCGCGTGACGCCCGCGTGCGGCGGCGGTCACCGGCCGACAACCTCTCGGCTCTCGGCAGCACCTGCCTCCGCTAGGCCGCGAGCCGCTGGGCCAGCTGCTTCGCCTTGTCGGTGGCCTCGCCGAGGGCGCGCTCGCGGGAGGCCTCGAAGAGGGGGACCAGGTCGGTCATCTGCGGGTTCGCCGGCGCCATCGTGAGTTCCGGGACGATGAAGTCGACGTCGGCGCCGAGGAAGTCGGCCAGGATCGCCGACAGGTAGTTCTGCACGTACTCGTAGCCCTCGCGCGGGGTGCCCGGCCCGTATGCGCCGCCGCGGCTGGCGACGACGGTGACCGGGGTGCCCTTGACCGACTGGGTGTCGCCCGCGGTGCGGCCCATCAGGACCACGTTGTCCAGCCAGGCCTTCAGCGTCGACGGGATCGTCAGGTTGTACATCGGGGCGCCGATCAGCACGGCGTCCGCGCGCTCCAGCTCCTCGATCAGATGCACGCGCTCCGCGAAGGCGGCGGCCTGCTCGGGGCTGTGCGTGGCCGGATCGGAGAAACCGGCCGTGTGGGAGTGGGCGCTGATGTGCGGCACCGGGTTCGTGGCGAGGTCGCGGTGGATCACCGTGCCCTCGGGGTGCTGTTCCTGCCAGGTGCGGCGGAAGGCGTCGGTGACCGCTCGGGAGGAGGAGGCGTCGGTGGGGAAGACCGAGGAGTCGATGTGGAGCAGCGTTGCCATGGGGATCTCCAGAGAGGAAAGGTGAGGTCCGCAGTAACTGAAAGTTCGTACCCAGCTATGGATAGCACAGTCACTTACTTTTTTTCATCCCCGTACGGCAAGGTAGTACCCTGAAGCCATGGCGGCTGGTGAGCAGAGTCACGACGGGGCGGAGTGCAAGCAGGTCGACGACGGCATCACCCGCGTCTTCCAACTGCTCGGAAAGCGCTGGACCGGCCCGATCGTGGCCGTCCTGACCGCGGGGCCCGCCTACTTCGTCTCTCTGCGCCGGGCGATTCCCGGCATCAGCGAGCGCATGCTCTCCGATCGGCTGACCGAGCTGGCCGCCGCGGGGCTCGTCGTGCGCGAGGTGTACGAGGGGCCGCCGCTGCGGGTCGAGTACCGGCTGACGGAGGCGGGCGCCGCGCTGGAGCCGGCGATGAGCGAGCTGGGTACGTGGGCGAAGAAGTATCTGTGCGACGGGGAGCGGCCCGGGGGTTGCTGAAGCGGGTGCGCCGGTGCGCGCTCGGTGGGCCGGTCGGCCGTTCGGCCAGTGCCTCCGCCAGGTGTCTCTACCAGCACCTCCGCCAGCACCTCCGCCAGCGCCTCCGCCAGTGCCTCTGACGGTGGATTCGCCGGTGCTCCATGCGGGTTTTCCACAAGCACGGAGTTGTCCACAGGGTCTGACGAGTTCCGGCCACCGGTTGTAACGTCGACACGAGTTGATGTTCGTGGGCGAGCGGGGGAGGCGGTCGGTATGGCCGAGGTCGGTGCGGAGGGTACGGCGCAGGCCGCCGCGGTGGTGGCGGAGGCACCGGAGTCCGGGGCGCGGTCGCGGCCCGTGGCGCGACGGCTGCCCCGGGTGGGCGGCTTCGCCGAGTGGCCCGGCGGTGGGTCGCCCAAGGAGGAGGGCAAGGAGCTGCGCAGGCGCGTCCCGCGCGGTGAGCACACGGTCCTCGATCTCGACGCCGCCCGGCCCGACGCGGTGGCCGCCGTGGAGCAGTCCAACATGGGCCGGCTCCCCGAGCTCACGCCGATCAGGGTCGGTCGGATGGCGGCGACGCCCTTCGCGTTCCTGCGCGGCTCGGCGGGGCTGATGGCGTACGACCTCGCCCGCACCCCCATGACCCGGATCCGCGCGCAGATCTGCGGCGACGCGCACGCGGGGAACTTCGGTCTGTACGCCGACGCACGCGGTGGCCTGGTCATCGACCTGAACGACTTCGACGAGACGCTGTACGGCCCCTGGGAGTGGGACCTCAAGCGGCTCGCCGCCTCGCTGGTGCTCGCGGGCCGGGAGTCGGGCGCGGACGAGGACAAGTGCCGCAAGGCGGCCCACGACACGGTCGGTGCCTACCGGCGCACCATGCGGCTGCTGGCCAAGCTCCCGGTGCTGGACGCGTGGAACGCGATCGCGGACGAGGAGCTCGTCTCCCACACCGACGCCCATGATCTGCTCGGCACGCTGGAGCGGGTCGCGGAGAAGGCGCGGGCCAACACCAGCGGGCGCTTCGCGGCGAAGTCGACGGAGCCGACCGAGGACGGCGGCCGCCGGTTCGTCGACGCCCCGCCGGTACTGCGCCGGGTCCCGGACGAGGAGGCGGCGGCGGTCGCGGCATCTCTGGAGAGCTACGTCACCACGCTCTCCGAGGACCGCCATCCCCTGCTCTCCCGTCACGCGGTGCACGATGTGGCGTTCCGCGTTGTTGGCACGGGCAGCGTGGGCACCCGCTCGTACGTCGTGCTGCTCCTGGACCACCGGGGCGAGTCGCTGGTCCTCCAGGTGAAGGAGGCCCGGTCCTCGGTCCTCGTCCCGCACCTGGTGACGGCCGGCTTCGAGGCGCCCGAGGCGGACCACGAGGGGCGGCGCGTGGTCCTCGGCCAGAAGCGGATGCAGGTGGTCAGCGACAT
>JABFVM010000267.1 GCA_013362785.1 Streptomyces sp.
CGGTGGCGGTGACTTGTGTCAGTCCGAGGCCAGGGGGTCGCGGTGGTCCGCCTCGTCCAGCTTCCAGTAGCCCTTCGCGTAGGCGTGCCGGCGGTCCAGGCCCAGGCCTTCCGTGAAGTGGCGGCGTATCCCCCTGATGGCACCGGACTCGCCGGCCGCCCACGCGGCGACGCCCTGCGAGGGAACGGTGGCCTTGAGTACGGCGTCCCGCAGTGCCTCCCCCTTGGGCCGGCCGACGGCCCGGTGGACCCAGACGACGTCCAGGTCGGCCCGCGGGGTCACCGCGACCTCGGCCTCGGGGCCGTCGACCTCAAGGAGGACGGTGCCGCGCAGCGAGGACGGCAGGCTCTCGGCGATGGTCAGCACCGCGGGCTGGGCGCTCTCGTCACCGGCCAGGAGATAGAAGCCCGCGTCCTGGACGGGACGGAAGGACCCCTTGGGGCCACCGAACGAGACCTCCTCGCCCGGGCGCGCGGACTCCGCCCAGCGTGCGGCCGGGCCCTTCCCGTGCAGGACGACGTCGACGTCGATCCGCGACTGTGCCGGGTCGTGGCTGCGGACGGTGTAGGCGCGCCCCACCGATCGGCCGTCGAGCGGGTCGGTGACGAACAGCTTTACCCACTGCGTGGGTTCGGCGCACCGGAAGGCCGCCATTCCGGGCCCTCCCAGGGTGATGCGCGTCATCCGTGGGGCGATCGGGGAGATCGCCTCCACCGTGGCGGTGTAACGGGTTCGGCGTGCGCGGAACATGCGGGAACAGCCTTTCAGGGGGAGGTGACGGCGGTCGGTGCCGCGTCGGACGGGACGCCCTGCCCGCCGTTCAGGACGGTCGAGACCAGGCGCGCGGTGAACCGTGGGTCCATCGGCCGTCCCGTCATGAAGGCCCGGTGGAAGACCGGGCCGGCCAGCAGGTCGAGGAGGCGGTCGGCCTCCTGCCGGGGCAGGGTGCGGGGCGAGTCGGATGCCAGGGCCTTCCGGAGCCGCGCGCGGTCGTGGGCGCGCTGACGGTCCAGCACCTGGTCCCGGAGCACGGTCGCGGTCGCCGCGTCCTGGAGGGCGTGGCCGATGAGGACGAACAGGACGCGACCGGTGGCGGAGTGGGTGAACATCCGGCTCAGGTGGGTCACATGGTCCCCGAGGACGGCCCGCGCCGAGGCGGGCCGGCGCTCCGGCTGCTGCGGTGCGCGCTGCAGATCCTCCTCTTGCGCGCCCTCCTCTTGCGCGTCCACCTCTTGCCCGCCCTCCTCTTGCAGGTCCTCCTTCAGGACGTCGAGGAGGATGTCGATCTTCGATTTCCACCAGCGATAGATCGTCTGCTTGGAGACGCCTGCCCGCTCGGCGATCGAACCGACCGTCATGGCCTGGAACCCGATGTCGACCAGTAGGTCGTCGGCGGCCCGCAGGACGGCGACACGGGCGGCCTCGCTGCGCTTCGGACCATTCCTGATGTGCCTGGCCCCGGGCGCGTCGGCCGGGTACGAGGTGTCGTGCGGGGCGTCTATGACCGGTCCTCCTCGATCCGCAATCGTCGATCGATGAACGCTAGACTAGACGCAACGGTGCGTGTAGTCAAAGTCCAGTCGTCCAGTCAAAGAGACGCCGCGCGGGCGAACAGCAGCCGGGTGCGCATCCGGTACACCGTCGTGCCCTCCTGATTGGCGGCCTCCACGACGAAGCGGACCGTGCCCGTCCCCGGACGCTTCGGATGGGGTGCCGCCTCCTCGACGGTGGCCCGACCGCGCAGTTCGTCGCCGGGGCGTACCGGGCTGAGGAAGCGGACCTCGTCCATGCCGTAGGAACCCTGGCAGGCCGAGTCCGCGAGCAGGGTGCGCACGAACTGCCCCATGACCACGGCGCCGGTGTGCCAGCCGCTGGCCACCAGGCCCCCGAAGGGAGAGCGGCGGGCCGCCTCCGGGTCCAGGTGGAACGGCATGGGGTCCCAGATGCGCGCGTAGCCGACGATGTCCTCGCTCGTCAGCCGGGTGGCGCCCAGTTCGTAGGTGGCGCCGGCCGGGAAGTGCTCGAAGTGCCGCACAGTGACTGTCCTCCGTATCAGAGATCGGCGCTCGGCCGAGGGACCAGGGATGGCGCGTAGTCGGGGCGCCAGGACATGACCGACGGGCGGGGACGCGACGGGCGGGGACGGCCGAGGCGGCGCTTCTCGGCGCTGTACCACTCGGCGATCCGGAAGGCGAGATCCATCGACTGCGCCCGGTTCAGCCGCGGATCGCACGCCGTCTCGTAGCGCAGCCCCAGATCGTCGGCGACGATCCCGCTGCTGCCGCCCAGACACTCGGTGACGTTCTCGCCCGTCAGTTCCACGTGGACGCCGCCCGGATGGGTGCCCAGCGTCCGATGCACCTCAAGGAAGCCGGTGACCTCGTCCAGGATGTCGTCGAAGCGACGCGTCTTGTGGCCGCTGGGCGCGGTGCGGGTGTTGCCGTGCATGGGGTCGCAGGCCCAGACCACCCGGGCGCCCTGCGCGCGCACCGCCTCGACCAGGCCGGGCAGTCGGTCGCGCACAAGATCCCGTCCCATCCGGGCGACGAACGTCAGCCGGCCGGGCGTACGGTGCGGATCGAGCCGGTCCAGCAGCCCGCGGACGTCGTCGACGGCGGCGTCGGGCCCCAGTTTGACGCCGAGGGGATTGGCGACGCCGGCGGCGAACTCGACGTGGGCGCCGTCGAGTCGGCGGGTGCGCTCGCCGATCCAGAGCATGTGCCCGGACAGCGCGTAACGCCGGCCGGAGTCGGGATCGGTGCGCACGAGGGCGGACTCGTAGTCCAGGAGCAGGGCCTCATGGCTGGCGAACACCTCCGTGGTGCGCGGCGTCGAGGTGCCGAGGCCGCACGCCCGGATGAACGCGAGTGCCGCGTCGATCTCGTCCGCCAACCGCTCGTAACGGCGTCCGGCGGCGGACAGGGACACGAAGTCACGATTCCACTCGTGCACCCGGTCGAGATCGGCGTGGCCCCCGGTGGACAGGGCGCGCAGCAGATTGAGGGTCGCCGCAGAGGCCTGGTACACCCGCCGCAGCCGGTCCGGATCGGGGGTACGGGCCTCGACGGTGAACTCCAGTCCGTTGACGGCGTCGCCCCGGTAGGAGGGCAGGGTCACGCCGTCGCGGGTCTCGGTGGGCCGTGAGCGGGGCTTGGCGTACTGGCCTGCGATACGGCCGACCTTCACCACGGGCACACCGGCCGCGTAGGTGAGTACGGCGGCCATCTGGAGCAGCACCTCCAGCTTGCCCCGGACGGAGTCCGCGGTCACCGAGCCCAGGGTCTCCGCGCAGTCACCGCCCTGGAGCAGTACGGCCCGGCCGAGGGCCACCTCGCCGAGACGGTCGAGCAGGGCGTCGCATTCACGGGCGAACACGAGGGGCGGTGCGCCGGCGAGGAACGACACGGTGGCTTGCAGGGCGGCGGGATCGGGCCAGTCGGGCTGCTGGTCCGCCGCCCGGGCGCGCCATGCCTCGGAAGACGGGACGGGATGTGAATTCTCGGATGCGGCTGAATGCGCCGGGGAAATCTCTACGGCTTCCACGGATTTCACGCTGTCATGCGCCGACTCGGTGTGTGCAGTGCGTCGTTGTGGCTAGAAGGGCGGATCTACTACGCGAGTACTAGCCACAGTGGCCGACTGTCGGGGCAAGTCGCATTCCTGGAGCATTTCGGCAGGCGCATCAGTGAGCTCGAAAGGTGATCCCGCATGAGCAACACCGGCAACCCGTCCGGATCCGTCTCCCGTCCGCAGACCGGCGACGAATACCTGGAGAGCCTCCGTGACGGCCGGGAGGTGCGGATCCACGGCGAGCGGGTCGAGGACGTCACCAGCCACCCGGCGTTCCGCAACAACTCCCGGATGGTGGCGCGACTGTACGACGCGCTGCACGACCCCGAGCGCAACAGCAAGCTGGTCGTCCCCACCGACACCGGCAACGGCGGCTTCACCCACCCCTATTTCAAGGCCCCGTACACCTCCGGCGATCTGCGCGCCTCGGCGCGGGCCATGGAGGAGTGGGCCCGCATGACCTACGGCTGGCTGGGCCGTACCCCGGACTTCAAGGCCGCCTTCCTGTCCACCCTCGGGTCGAACAAGCAGCACTACGCGCCGTTCGAGGACAACGCGGCCAGCTGGTACCGCAGGGCTCAGGAGAACGTGCTGTTCATCGGCCACGGCATCGTCAACCCGCCCATCGACCGCAACCGGGGGCTCACCGAGCTCAAGGACGTGATGCTGACGGTCGACCGGGAGACCGACGCCGGCCTCGTGGTGTCCGGGGCGAAGGTCGTGGGTACCGGAGCGGCGCTCACCCAGCACATCTTCATCGGCAGCTACGGGGTCATACCGAACGGCGCCAAGGAGTTCTCCGCGTACTTCATCGTGCCGACCAACAGCCCCGGTCTGAAGATCATCTCCCGGCCGTCGTACGAATTCGCGGCCGCCACCGTCAGCAGCCCGTTCGACCAGCCGCTCAGCAGCCGGCTGGACGAGAACGACGGAATCCTCGTCTTCGACCAGGTGTTGATTCCCTGGGAGAACGTCTTCTGCTACGACGTCGACAAGGCCAACAATTTCTTCTACGGTTCCGGATTCTTCTACCGGGCCATGTTCCATGCCTGCGTCCGCTTCGCCGTGAAGATGGACTTTCTGACCGGACTTCTCGCCAAGTGCCTGGAGACGACCGGCACCGCGGAGTTCCGAGGAGTGCAGAGCCGACTTGGTGAGGTGCTCGCCTACCGCAATATGTTCTGGGCCCTGGTGGATTCCATGGCCGAGAACCCGACCAAGTGGCCCGACGGCACGCTCACCCCCAACGGAGAGACCGCGCTGGCATTCCGCGTCCTGTCCTCCTCCATCTTCCCCAAGGTCCGCGAGATCTTCCTGCGGGACCTGGGCAGCGCACT
Source organism: Streptomyces sp. (assembly GCA_013362785.1). Lineage (GTDB taxonomy): Bacteria > Actinomycetota > Actinomycetes > Streptomycetales > Streptomycetaceae > Streptomyces. The sequence continues at coordinate 4,908 of JABFVM010000267.1, forward strand.
GATCTACAACAACTCGCACGCCGCCGACTGGTCCAACCCCGAGGTCCGGCCCTACCTCGACAAGTACGTCCGTGGCCTCGGCGTGGAGGCGGTCGACCGGGTCAAGCTCATGAAGCTGGCGTGGGACGCGGTCGGCACCGAGTTCGGTGCCCGCTGGGAGCTGTACGAGATGAACTACGCCGGCAACCACGAGCAGATCCGCTTCGAGGCACTCCATGCCCAGCAGGCGTCGGGCAGGTTCGACGACTACAAGCGACTCGTCGACAAGTGCCTGTCGGAGTACGACGAGAACGGCTGGACCGTTCCCGACCTCATCAACCCCAAGGACACCAGCGTCATCGGCGGCGGGACCCCGTCCGCGGGACTGCGGTGAATCGCCGCACCCTGCCGGACGAGGCCGAACTGCGCCATGTCATGGGGCAGTTCGTGACCGGCGTATGCGCGGTGTCGACCCGGTTCGACACGCCGTCCGGAGCACGCCATGACGCCATCGCGGTGAACTCCTTCACCTCGGTCTCCCTCGATCCGCCGCTGGTGTCCATGTATCTGCGCGCGGACTCCACCTTCCTGGAACGCATCCGCACCTGCGGCCAGTGGGCCGTGTCGTTCCTGGGCAACCGGGCGCGTTCCCTGGTCGGCGCCCTCACCACGCCCGCCGAGCGGCGCCCCGCCCTGGAGGACACCGCGGACTGGGCCGTCGGACCGCACACCGGCTGCCTGGTCCTGTCGGACGGGCCGGGAACGCTGGAATGCGCCCTGCACCTCACCCAGCCCCTCGGCGACCACGTGCTCGTCGTCGGGCGAGTGCTCGGTGCGGTCGGCCGCGACCACGAACCCCTGGTCTTCCACCGGGGCACCTTCACGGGGATCTCGTCGGCGCGGTAACCGCGACGCCCCCCGCACACACAGAACAGGACAGGAGCAGAGTCCATGGCGCGCACACGCCCCTTGGTGGCCGTCGTCGGCGGCGGCATCGGTGGACTGGCCGTCGCCATCGGACTGCGACGGCGGGGCATCGAGGTCGTCGTCCACGAACAGGCCCGCGATCTGGCCCACCAGGGCGCCGGCATCGCCATCGGCGCCAATGGCCACCGCGCCCTGCGGGACCTCGGCGTCGTGGCCCGGTTGACCGGGGCGGCCGTCGAACCCGTACGCGCCGACTTCCGGCACTGGCGCACCGGCGCCTCCATGGTGACGCACACCCTGACCGGGATGTACGAGGAGAGGTTCGGGGCGCCCTTCTGGACGGTGGAGCGGGCGGCCGTGCAGCAGGCCCTGCTCGCCGAACTGGGTGCCGGGCGGGTCCGGCTCGGCGCACGCTGCACCGAGGTGGCGCAGACCGGCGCCGGTGCCGTGCTCCGCTTCGCCGACGGCACCGAGACGGAGGCCGACGCGGTCATCGGAGCCGACGGCATCCACTCCGCCGTACGGCACAGCGTCTTCGGGCCGGACGACGCCGTGTTCTCCGGCACCAGCGGCTACCGCGCCCTGGTGCCCATGGACCGGCTCGGCCACCTCCCCGAACTCGCCGAGCGGGTGCTGTGGCTGTGGCTCGGCCCCGGCCGGCACTTCATCGCCTACCCGGTGGCCGACGGCGCGGCCCTGAACTTCCTCGCCGTCGTCCCTGATGCCGGGTGGACGGTCGAGTCCTGGTCCACCGAGGGCGACGGCGCCGAACTGCTGGCCGCCTTCGACGGCTGGCACCCGTTCGTCACGGAGATCCTCGCCGCCTGCCAACGGCCCGGTCGCTGGGCGCTGTACGACCGCGAACCGCAGCGTGTGTGGAGCGCGGGCCGGGTCACCCTGCTCGGCGACGCGGCCCACGCCATGCTGCCGCACCACGGCCAGGGCGCCAACCAGTCGCTTGAGGACGCCGTGGTGCTGGCGCACCTCCTCGGCGACGCGGACGTCCACGAGGTCGATGCCGCCCTGCGGACCTACGAGCGACTGCGTCGGCCACGTACCCGCCGGCTCCAGGCGGGCTCCCGCACGAACGCCTCCTGCTTCCAACTGCCGGACGGCCCCGAGGCCGAGGCCCGCAATGTCCGGCTGGCCCGGCTGCCCGACGACCTGGCCTGGATCCACGGACATGACGCGCTCGGCGCGCTGCCCGGGCCCACGGCCCCGGCCGTCTGAGACGTCCGGCACTCCCCAGACCCGACGAACGGTGAGAGAGACCATGGCAAGGATCTACGCCTTCGAAGGACACGTCCCCGTCGTGCACCCCACGGCGTTCGTCCACCCCGACGCCGTACTGATCGGCTCGGTCGACATCGGACCCGGCTGCTACGTGGGTCCCCTCGCCAGCCTGCGCGGCGACTTCGGGCACATCGAACTCCGCGCCGGTTCCAATGTGCAGGACGGCTGTGTCCTGCACTGCTTCCCCGGCGCCGACACGGTCGTCGAGGAGGACGGTCATGTCGGCCACGGCAGCGTGCTGCACGGCTGCCGGGTGGGGCGGGACAGCCTCATCGGCATGAAATCCGTCCTGATGGACGGTGTCGTCGTGGGCCGGCAGGCGTTCGTCGGCGCCGGCAGCTTCGTCAAGTCCCGCTTCCAGGTGCCCGACCGGCACCTGGTGGCGGGCAGCCCGGCGAAGGTGGTGCGCGAGCTCACGGCCGACGAGATCGCCTGGAAGGGCAACGGGACCCTCCAGTACCAGAAGCTGGCCCAGCGGTGCCTCACGGGCCTGCACCCGGTCGAGCCCGCCACCGAGCGGACCCCCGGCGTGGCACCCGCGCACTCCGGCGAGGCCGAGCACGTGACCCTGCACCAATACCGGGCCCGCTGAGACGAGTTCCAGCACGTCCCCGGATCGCACTCCCCGCGGCCCGACCGGCCGCGACCCCCCACCCCAGCCAGGAGGCATGGCCATGACCAGCACATCCACCTCCCGACTCGTCGTCGGCGACCGTTTCCGCGACTTCGCCGAGGCGGTCGGCGCCGAGACGCTCTCCGCGCTCACGCACGCGCTCGACTCCGGTGGCCTGGACGCCGTCCAGGGACCGGTGCACGTGGTCACCGGCCAGGGCATGGGCGAGTTCGAGGTCTCCTATCTCCGGGATGCCATCCGGCGCCGGCAGCTGGACGACCGGATCCTCCTGGTGCACTCCGGCGCACAGCCGGCGCGCCGCCACGAACTGCACAAGGCCCGCGAGGACAACGTGCTCGTCGCAGGCCTCACCCAGGTCGACGACAGCACCTACGAGGCCGAGCTGCGGCTGCACGACCACAACGAACTCCTCGTGGACGTGCAGGACCGCGTCCACGTGCAGGGCATGGTGGCGATCGAGGCGGCCCGCCAGATGTTCCTGGCGGTGATCGAGCACTACTTCACCGCGCGCTGGCCGCAGCAGCGCTACTACATCGTCCTCAATTCCATGAACACCACGTTCTCCAACTTCCTCTTCCCCGTGGGCGCCGTCCTGCGGCTGAAGGTGGACGAGTCCGACCTGTCCGAGCCCAGCAGGCTCACGGTCCGCACCACGGTCGAGGTGGAGCAGGCCGGCCGGGTGGCCGCGAGTGTGACCATCGACGCCGCCGCCTTCGCCCCCGGCCTGCTGGAGGAGAAGGAGCTCCGGCGCGCCAAGAGCGCTGCGGCCGGCACCGTGGACGCGGCGCTCGCCTCGGTGTGACATGCGGTCGCCGCTGAAGGACATACGAGCACGTCCCGCCACGGACCTCGCCCCGTGCCCGCAGCGGCGGTTCGCCTATCTGGGACCGGCGGGCACCTTCACCGAGCGGGCGCTGAGCCTGGCCCCCGAGGCCGAGGGCGCCCGCCTGGTGCCGGCCGCCACCGCCCGCGAGGCGCTCGCGCTGGCCTGCCGGGGGGACGTCGACGCCGCCATGCTGCCCGTGCACAACACGGTGGCCGGAATCGTCCCGGACACGCTGCGCGCGTTCGCCGAGTCGCCGGCACTGAGCGTGCTGCGGGAAGTCGTGCTCGGCATCGAGTTCTCGCTGCTGGTCCGCCCCGGCACCTCACTCGCCGGCGTCCGCACGGTGAGCGGGCATCCGCATGCGCGCCGGCAGGTCGAGGGCTGGCTCGACCGCCATGTGCCACAGGCGCGCTGGGTGCCCGCGTCGTCCAACGCCGAGGCCGCCCGCCGGGTCCGGGACGGGGAGTGCGATGCCGCGCTGGCCGGTGACTTCACCGCCGGCCACTACGGACTGCGCGCCGCCGCCACCGGGATACAGGACACCGCGGGTGCCACCACACGGTTCCTGCTGTGCGCGCGCTCCGGCGGGCCCGACGCGGTGCCCGCCGACCGCACCTCGCTGATCGGGCGGCTCGCCGGACGGCCGCAGCACCTCGGCGCCCTGCTGGACGGCCTGCGCCGGCACCCCTTCCTACGGGCCGTGTCCCTCCACCTCGTGCCCGACGCCGGAGGGCGCTCGCTGCTCTTCGCCGACTGTCCGGGCCGCCTCGACCATCCGCCCACCGCACGCGCCGTCGGCCTGCTGCGACTGCGCGTACCGGGGCTGAGATCCCTGGGGTCGTACCCCTCGGCGGTCTCCCCGCCCGATCCGTACCACCTGTGTGACCTGTACGAACGGAGCGAGACGATGGACAGCAAGACCACGCCGGAGGACATCGCGAGGCTGCGCCGGGAGATCGACGACCTGGACGGCCGCGTCATCGGCACCCTCAAGCAGCGGCTGCGGATCTCCAGGGAGATCCAGGGGCTGCGCACGGACCGCGGCGGTTCGCGGACGGACTCCGGCCGCGAGCACACCGTCCGGGGCCGGTACGCCGAGGAACTGGGCGAGGGCGGCGCCGATCTGGCCCAGGCGCTGCTGGAGTTGTGCCGGGGGCAGTCGTCGCGATGAGCGCACCACCCAGGACGGCGCCGTCCTCGTCCCGTCCGCGTCGCGGCCGTGAGCTCGTGCTCGCGGCCGCGACGGCGCTGTTCCACGAGCGAGGCTACGACGCGACCAGCATGAGCGACATCGCCGACCGCCTGGGCGTCACCAAGGCCGCGCTGTACCGCCATGTGAAGGGCAGGGCGGAGTTGCTGCACGCGGTGACGGCGCCGGTACGTACCGGCGTGCTCGCTCTGCTGGCGGCGAGCCGGACGACGGACCTCCCGCCGGTGGAGGCCCTCGCCGCACTCCTGCGCGCGCTGGCCGACGCGGCGGCGGGCGACCCGGCGCGACACGCCCTCTTCTGGGCGGCGCACGGCACGACGAGCCGTCAGGGCCCGGACGCCCTGTGCCGGCAGGCGGTGTGCCGGCGACTGGCGGACCTGCTGGAGCGGGCGGCGGCCCAGGGCGACGTACGAGACGACCTGGAACCCCGGCTCGCGGCGCGGCTGCTCCTCGGCGCCGTCATCGGGCCCGGCGGCCCGGCGTACGAGGCGCCGGCGTCGTCGGCCTCAGTCGTGGGGCTTCTGCTCGACGGCATGGGCAGGGTTCCGCTCGCCCGGCCCGCCTGACGGCCTGTGCCGCGGGGGCCGGGTGAGGGCGGAACGTACGGCGCTCCTGAGCCACAGGTGCACCGGCTCGGTGTCGTGCCGCGGATGCCATGCCTGGCAGATGCTGATGGGCTCCGTCTCGACCGGGAGGTCGAACACCTCGATGCCCACGACTCCGCGGACACCGCCGGCCAGCGATCGGGGCATCGCCGTCACGAAGTCACCCGCGGGGATCATCAGCAGCGCCTCGCCGTAGCCCGGCACCGCGGCGACGACGTCCCGGCGCAGGCCCCTGGCCCGCAGCGCGACATCGATCGGACCTGTCATACGGCCCTTGCGGGAGACGCTGATGTGCCGGGCCGCGGCGAACGCCTGCGCGGTCATCGCGGAGTCGAGCAGCGGGTGTCCGGCCCGCGCGACGCCGACGAACCGGTCTTCGAAGAGCGGCTCGATCCGCAGTTCGGGGCTGGGTTCGTCGATGATGCCGACCTCGATGTCCACAGCGCCCTCCCGCAGCGGTGCGCTGCCATGGGAGTTCTCCACGGTGAAGGTGAACCGGGCGAGCGGCACCTCGGTGCTCGCCCGGTTCAGCAGCACCGGCGCCAGGACGGCCGCGTAGGCCTCGTCCGCGACGATGGTCAGGGTCCGGTCGGCCTGGGTGAGATCCTCCTGCCTGCTCGGCTTGAGGAGCGCCTCCGCCTCCCGCATCAACGCCCGTACCTTCGGCTGGAGTTCCAGTGCCCTCGGGGTGGGCACCAGACCGCGTCCGGCACGGACCAGGACAGGGTCGCCGAGGGCTCGGCGGATCTTGGCCAGCGCCCGGCTCATGGCGGGCGGGGAGAGCGCGAGCCGCTCGGCGGCGCCGGTGACGCTGCCCTCCTGGAGGAGGGCGTCCAGGGCCGGCAGCAGACGCATGTCCACGTTCGGCGCGCAGGGACCCGACAGTTCGTCGGACCAGTCCCGCAGGCGGCCGGGATCCGGGGAACCGGCCGCGTTCACCGCTTCTCCCCAGGAGTCGTCCGCTGCGCGTCATGGGGGCGCAGCCAGGCCATGACCAGGAGCGCCGCCAGCAGCAGCACCATGCCGATCACCCTCAACGAGTCGGCCATCGAGGCGCTGAACGCCTCGCGGACCTGGGCGGCCGTGTCGCCGCCGAGGTGCCTCGCCGCGCGCAGGGCGGTGCCGAGGGCCTGTCCGCCGGCCGCTCCGTCCGTCAGCTGCCGCACCTCGGCCGGAAGGGTGTCGGTGAACCGGATGTTGAGCAGGGAGCCGAAGACGGCGAAGCCGAGCGCTCCGCCGATCTCGCGGCTGAAGCTGTTGACGCCCGAGCCGACCCCTGCCTGGTGCGCGGGTACGGAGGTGACGACGGCGTTGGACAGCGGTGGGTTGGACAGCCCCGAGCCGACGCCGACCACGACGATGCACCCGGCGTACAGGAGGTAAGGGGTCCCGGGTCCGCACAGGGAGAACAGCCCCAGACCGGCGACCACCAGCAGCAGCCCGCAGGCGACCACGGGGCGGGAGCCATGGCGGTCGGCCAGCCGGACGGCGCGCGGCGACACCAGGAAGATCACCACGGCCAGCGGTGCCGTGCCCAGCCCCGCCAGCACCGCCGGGTAGTCCTTCACGTTCATCAGGTACTGGCCGTTGAGGTAGAACACCGAGTACATCGCGATGAACGACACGACGATGCCGAGGGTGCCCGCGCGCATTCCCGGCCGGCGAAAGACCCGAGGGTCCAACAGCGGCTGGTCCCGGCGGAGTTCATAGCGGCAGAAGAGTACGAGCAGGGCCGCGCCGGCGGCGAAGGCCAGCAGCACGGCGGGAGCTGCCCAGCCGAGTTCGGAGCCCTCGATGATGCCGAACAGCAGGCAGAAGACCGTGACGACGAGGAGGAGCACCCCGCCCGTGTCGACGCTGTGGTGATGGCGTTCGACCCGGGGCAGGGATCTCGCGGCCACCGCGAGACCGAACGCGGCCAGGGGAGCGGCGACCGCGAACAGGGCCTGCCAGTCGAAGTACTGCAGGACGGCACCGCCCACGACGTTGCCCGCCACGCCGCCGCCTCCGCTCAGCGCGGTCCACAGGGCGACGGCATGGCCGCGTTTGTCCGCCGGATAGCAGCCGATCAGCAGCGGAAGGCTGTTCGGCAGAATCAGGGCGGCGCCCGCTCCCGTCACGGCCCGTGCCGCGAGCAGCAGGGGCACGGTGGGGGAGACGGCGGATCCCACGGACCCCGCGATCATCAGGGCAAGGCCGACGAGCAGAGCACCCTTGCGGCCGAAACGGTCGCCGACGGCGCCGCTCGGGATCAGCAGACAGCCGAAGACGATGAGATAGCTGTCGACGATCCACAGCACCTGCGTGGGAGTGGGCTGGAGCTCGCTGGTGGCGAGTCGGCCGACGGCCAGATTCACTCCGGCGCCCAGGCCGAACACCAGCATCACGCACATGCCCAGAGCGGCGGCTGCCGTGCGGCTGCCGGGACGGGCACCGCCCCGCGCGTCCGTGGACCGCGCGGGGCCGGCCGATGGGGCGGCGGTCATGAAACGTCCTGTTCGGACGGGCCGGTGAACGTGGAGAGTTCCAGCCCCTGTCCGTCGGTGATGCCGAGGGAGACATAACCGTTGGCCGGTTCACGGACGTGGTCGAGATAAGGGCGGGCACCGGACGCGAACTTCTCGGTGTCATCGGCGTGCACCAGGGCACCGGGGCGCAGCCGGGGTTCGGCCGCCCGTACGAAGTCGAGATAGAAATCCACCCAGCCGTCCAGGTAGAGAAAGTCGATCGGCTCGGAGAACCCCGACATCACCTCGACCGCCTCACCGGTGACGACCTCGACGTACATGTCGAGTCCGGCCGCTGCGAGATTGTCCCGGGCCGCGACGCACTTTCCGGCGTGCAGATCCACGGTGTGCAGCTTTCCCGACCCGTTGTCGCGCAGGGCCGCCGCGATATGCAGAGTGGTGAATCCGTAGCCCGTGCCGAACTCGAAGACGGTGCGTGGACGTATGGCGCGGACACAGGTGTACAGCATCCGCCCGATGGCCGCCGGCGCGGCGTAGTAGCCACCGGCGCATGCCGCCACGAGTTCGCCCGGGGTCCAGGGTGTCTCGCGCGACCTGATTTTCTCCAGCAGTTTCGGCTGCTCCACTGCGTCCACCCGCTGTTGCTCGGACGCAATGCGGTCCAATACGTCGTGGACTTTCGGGGAGAAGAGTGAGGATGTCATTCTCGTGATTCCTTCCATGGATTTACGGATGGTTGTTCCGTGCATTCAGCGGGCAGGCTGGGCGGCGACGTGCTCGGGAAGCCCGAGATTGGGGATCCTGAAGACCCTTGAATTTGCTCTGATAAGTGGCTGGATCAAGAGATCGACGCCCACCAGAAAACAGATCGTGCCAATTCCCAGAGGTCCGCCCATAAGGAATCCAAAGGCCATGAGAGAGGCTTCGATGATTCCCTTGGCCGCCCAGAAGGGCCAGCGCCATTTGCTGGTCATGGTGAGGGCGAGCAGATCGATGGCCCGGATTCCGAACCCGCTCATGATGATGAGGGCCGAACCGTACGCGCACAGCAGGACCGCGCACGCGAGGGTGCCGGGTGCCGGCAACGGAAGGGCTGTTGCCGGGTCCGACCAGCGCAGCAGGTCGATCAGGCTGCCGCAGAAGAAGAAGGTGAAAAGGGGTGACAGCAGTGGTCTCGTGCGGGTCCAGGCGGCCACCACGGCCAGGCAGATCGCGGCGACCGTCGCCTGCGAGAGCCCGACGGTGACAGGTATGTGTTCCTGCAGACCGAGGGCGAACACGTCCAGGGGGTCGGTGCCCAGGTTCGAGTGGATGAAGAGGTAGGCGCCGCCGGAAAAGACCAGGCAGCCCGCCAGATAAAGTAAGCGATTCTTTAGCCGATCGCGGTCAATGAGCATCAGCTCACCTCCGAGCATCACTCTATTGATCCGGATTCGATTAATCCAGTGCGTTATGTGCAACTTACATTTGCATGGAGGGGAATCGGCGATAACTTCAACGTGCAACTATTTTCTGTGACGTAAGCCACGTTTGATGGTTTGATTGATTCTTGGCCATATAATTGTTCCGCAACGCGCAATCGTTGCTTGCTGGGTATGGCCATTGCATGACAGGGGGAACATATGTCGCGCGTATCCCGTCCGGCATCCGAGGGCTTAGTGCCAAGGCCGGCGTCCACGCTCACACCGCGCGAGCGTCAAGTCCTCGACGGCATCAAGGAGGGATACTCCAACAGGATGGTGGGGAGGTCACTCGGAATTTCTGAGCGAACTGTGAAGGTGCATCTGCACTCCATCTTCATAAAGCTGGGTGCCGCTTCACGTACCGAGGCGGTCATAGAGGGGATCAGGAGCGGTTGTATCAGTCTGCACTGACCGTTGCATGTGAGAGTGGCCCCCGGCTGTCGAGCCGGGGGCCACTCTCACACGCAACGGTCAGTGATCAGGCCTTGGGAGGCGATTCCTGGGCGAGGGCCAGCACGAGCCGGGCCGTGGAGTCCACGAGTTCCCTGTCGATGGGTGCGCCGGCCACGAGCACCCGGTAGTAGAGCGGGCCGAGCAGCAGGTCGACGAGGTGGTCGAGGGTCCGGTCGTCGACGGCGGCGGTGGTCCCGTGATCGCGGGCGAGGAGCTCACGCAGGCCGGTCATGTCGCGTTCGCGTTGCTCCTTCAGGAAGCCGTCCCGCAGTGACGCGGCGGTGCCGCTCTCCAACTGGGCGTGGCCGAGCAGTGCCTGGAGCACCTGGCCGGCCGGCTCCTCGAAGAAGTCGGCCACGCGCCGGAGATGGGAGACGAGGTTCTCCTCGGCGCTCACGGTGTCGTCCGTCCGCCACTGAAGGGCTTCACGGGCGTCGTCGACGAGGGTGTCCAGGAGGATGTCGACCTTCGACTTCCACCAGCGGTAGATCGTCTGCTTGGCCACGCCGGCGCGCTGGGCGATGCCCTCGATGGTCAGACCGGCGAACCCGCGCTCGACGAGGAGGTCGTCCGCGGCGTGCAGCACCGCCAGCCGGACACTCTCGCTGCGGTGCGGGCCGGTTCGGCTGATGACCTCGGTCTGTTCGCAGGCGGGTCGAGGCTTACGCGTGGCGCTGATGGTCTGTCAACCTTTCGAGTCGGGTAGCTGCCGAGATTCTGGCACAGCGGATCCGCCGTCCGTCGTGCCGAGCGGTGCCGGGGTCACGTGCCGAGCGGTGCCGGGATCAGACGGCCTTCCTGCCCGTCCGCACCAGGCTGAGCAGCACGCACAGGGAGAGCGCGGCCACCACTGCGCTGAACGTCTCGCCCGCGGGGCGCAGGCTGGTCTCGCGGATCAGGACACCCACGCCGATCGCGGGTACCGCCAGCATCGAGTACAGGATGGCGAAGAAGGTGGACACCGAGGCGCCCCGGTGCTGGGGAGCGCTGCGCGTGGTGATGCTGCCGATGCCGTGGCCCACGGCGATTCCCGTCGCGAGCCCGTTGACCGCGGCGCCGATCAGCAGGGGTGTCAGGGTGCCGGTGGCCATCGACGCGGCGATCAGGCCGGCTGCGACGATCAGACCCAGGCAGGCCGTGGGCAGGGCGGTGGCCGGCTTGAGCGCACGGACCAGGAGCTGGCCGAACGCGGTGCAGGCGAAGGCGATGAAGACCACGAGGCCGGTCAGCGCATGGCTGGTTTCGTTGAGCACGGTGCCGAGGAAGAGGCCGGTCACCGCGGTCAGCACGCCGAGCACCGCGAAGCCCGAACCGGCCGCCATGGCGGAGCGCAGGAAGTCCGAGCGGATCTCGCTCGGCACGTGCAGCGGCTGGAACTGCAGTGAGAAACCGGACCGGTGCGCGGAGCTCTCCCCGTTCACCATGACACCGAGCATGCCGATGGCGGCCAGGACGAGCATGACGACCCACGGTGTGCGCAGCGGGGACGGGGCGACATCGGCCAGGACGCCGGCCAGCAGCGTGCCGCACGCCAGGCCGCCCATGTTGGCGAACAGCGCGATGGTGGCGGGCTTGACGCGGGCGGTGGGCCCGAGCCGTTCGGCGAGGGAGGCGGTGGCCGCGCCGGTCACCAGGGCGGCCGAGAAGCCGGAGACGACCCGGGCGACGAGCATGATCCCGACGTTCTGGGCGACCAGGAAGACGGCCGCCGCGCACACGGACAGCAGCGTGGCCGCGATGAGCACCGGGCGGCGCCCCACCTGGTCCGAGAGTCGCCCGGAGAGCAGCAGTCCGAGCACGACGCCGAGCGCGTAGACGGCGAAGACGACGGTCACGGTGAAGGGTGTGAAGCCGAACTGCTCGCCGTAGAGCGGGTAGAGGGGAGTCGGCGCCGTGGTGCCCGCCATGGTGATCCATAAGGCGAAGGCCACGCTGAACACGGCGAGTCCGCCGCCCTTCGTCCTGTCCGGTATGTCGGTCCGGTCCGCGGAGTCCATGGACCGGACGGTGGGGTTGCCCACTGCTGTGGCCTCTCGTGAGTTGGTGCAGGCTGAGCGACGCGCCAGGGGTACGAGACTCACCGTTGCGTCTATTCAAAAGACTAGACTAGTCGTCGCGTCTATTCAATGAGGGTGTTGAGTGGGGGGGGCGTGGGCGTCGGTCAGAGGATCTTGCGCTGGACCATGATCGAGAGCACCAGTGCGCCGGGCAGGAGTGGGACCCACACCGTCAGGACGCGGTAGCCGATGACGGTGGCCGCCGCGAGGCCCATCGGGGCGCCGAAGGTGACCATCGTGAACACCAGGGCCGCGTCCACGGGGCCGATACCGCCGGGTGCGGGCACGGCGCCCACCGCCGTGCTGGCGAGGAGGAGGGCGAGGGTCACCTGCGTCCAGGACAGCGGCAGGCCCAGGGCGAAGCCGACCGAGGCGATCACGCTCGCCTGGAGCAGCGGGGTGGCGGCGGCCCCGCCCCAGAGGGCGAGGACGCGGCTGGGGCGGGTGTGCAGGATCCGTACGTCGGTCAGGGCGGTGCGCACGAAGCACACGAGGGGGCGGCGCAGCGGCCGTACGACTGCCACGAGGGCGCCCGCCGTGCCGAGGGCGGTCGTCACGCCCGCGGCGACCAGGAGCAACGTCCGTTCGTCCGGGACGAGTTCGCCCAGGTGCAGCAGCTCGGGGAAGGCCACCAGGAAGCCGAGCAGTACGACGGTCTTGGCTATCGGCTTGACCAGCGAGTACAGGGCGAGCGAGGCGGTGCCCCGGGCCAGGGGTATGCCCTGGCCCTGAAGGAAGCGCAGGGTGACGGCGTGGGCGCCGATGCTCGCCGGGAGCACGTGGTTGGCGGCGCCGGCCGCGAACTGCGACGCCAGCAGCAGGCCCGGCGGCAGCCGTTCCGGTATGGATCCTTGGCGGACCAGGGCGGCGACCACCCAGCCCATGCAGGTGAAGAAGAGACCGGCGAGCAGCCACCAGGGGTCGGCGGAGGCGAGCCGTGTGGCCCCGTCCAGGAAGGCGGACCAGTCGGCCGCCGCCCACGCCCCGATCAGCAGGAGCGGGAGCAGGGTCAGCGCGTGGCGGGTGAGGCGGGCGGGGGAGAAGCGGGAGCGGGAGGAGCGGGCCGGCGCCGGGGTGGGCGCGGCGGGCAGCGGTCCGGGGAGATCGCTGAGCGGGAGCGAGGACACGGCGCGGTCGTCCTTCCGCGTCGCACCCGCACGCAGGCGGGCGGACGACTAGAGGGCGAGGCAGGAGGGGACGACGGCAACGTGCCCGTTCGGCGTGACGTCATGGTGTCCGGAAGCCGAAGGGGCGTCGGCGGGAGGGCGACGCGAGCGGGTCCCCGGCGCCCCACCGCGCCGGACAAGTCGACCCCGCACCCCCCTGCTGAATCAGCAAACCACCGGATGGTTGACTTTCGGCTGGCTCAGCCAGAGCATTGTCGGGGTGAGCCCTTTCGACCACGAGCACGTCCCCCTCCGCTCGGCCGCCGCGCTCCCCGGCGACCTGGACGAAGCCGCCCACCGCTGTCTCGTCGCCGGATTCGACGGGGTCACGAGCGTGCCGGACACCCTCAAGGAGCTCATCGACCGAGGCCTCGGCGGCGTCATCCTCTTCACCCGCAACATCCGCGACGCACGGCAGGTGCGCCACCTCACCGACGAACTGCGAGGCATACGCCCCGACCTCCTCGTCGCCATCGACAACGAGGGCGGCGGCATCGGCCACCTGGTGAGCGCCGGCGCCCCCGAGACCCCCGGCTCCTACGCCCTCGGCGTCGCCGACGACCCGAACCTCACCGCCCGCTGCGCCGACGCGCTCGCCGGCCACCTGGCCAGCCTCGGCATCACCGCCTCCTACGCCCCCGTCGCCGACCTCCAGCACCGGCCGGACAACCCGATCGTGCGCACCCGCTCCTTCGGTGCCGGCCCCGAACTCGCCGCCCGCCATCTGCGCGCCTGGATCACCGCCACCGAGGCCCGCGGCATAGCCTCCTGCGCCAAGCACTTCCCCGGCCACGGCGGCACCGTCACCGACAGCCACCACGGCATGGCCGTCGACCCGCGGTCGTACGACGAACTCCGCGTCGACCTCGAACCGTTCCGTGCGGCCGTCGCCGCGGGTGTGCCGATGCTGATGAGCGCCCATGTCGTGTTCCCGGCGCTCGACCCCAACCGGCCCGCCACCCTCAGCCGCCGCATCCTGGGCGACCTGCTCCGCCACGACCTCGGCTTCGACGGCGTCCTCGTCAGTGACGCGCTGGAGATGAAGGCCATCGCCGACGCGTACGGCGAGGCGGCCGGCGCGCGCATCGCCCTCGCCGCCGGGGCCGACCAGGTCATCGTCGCCGTAGCGGATCTGGACGTCACGCTGGCCTGCCGGGACGCGGTGCTCGACGCGCTGCGGACCGGCGTGCTCGCCCCGGAACGCGTCGAGGAGGCCGCCGGCCGGGTACGACGGCTCGCCGAGCGCTATGCCACCCCGCCCGGCGAGGTCGCCGACTGGGACGCCGGGGCCGGTCTCACCGCCGCGCGGCGCGCAGTACGCGTCCGGGGCGTACCGCCCGCCGTGCGCGGCGCCCATGTCGTCGACCTCTTCCCGCCGCCGCACCCCGCGCTCAACTGGGGCGGCGAGGACCTGCTGACCGAGGCACGCGCCGTCGACCCCACGGCCACCGGCACCGCGGTCACGGGTGAGTGCGCCGACCCGGACGCCCTCGTCGAGGGCATCGTGCGCCACTGCGGACCCGCTCCGCTGGTCGTGGCCACCTGCGACGCCGGACTGCATCCCTGGCAACTGCGGTTGCGGGACGCCCTGTTGGCCCGCCGACCGGACGCCGTACGGGTGGACACGGGACTGCCGGAGGGCGGCGCGCTGTGCTCCTACGGGCGGGGGCGGGTGAACCTGCGGGCGGTGGCCGAGGTGCTGGCCGGCGTCTGACGGACAGCGTTCAAGCCGGTCGTACGACCTCCCTGATGCCCCGCGCCGCCAAGTGCTCCGTGTCCTCCGCCCGGTCGGCCAGCACCACCGCCGGGCGCACTCCTTCCGTCCGCAGCCGCATCCACGACTCGAAGTACGCGCCACCGGGGCCGGACACCGAGCGCGTGCCCGGCTCGCAGTCCAGCAGCAGGGCGGTGTCGCGCGGCGGTGCGCCTCCGGGGGCCCGGCGCAGTTCGGCGATGGTCTCGGCGAGGGCCTTCGCGATCGGCTTCGGGTGGCCGGACGAGTCGAACAGGCCCAGGGTGTACTCCAGTTCCGGGAAGTCGGACAGCGAGCGGTCCACGTCGTGGGAGCACCACCAGGTCACGCCCCACAGCCCCGCGCACTCGGCGGCGTTCCGTACGGTGGCGCGCGCGAAGCCGGGTGCGTCGGCGGCGGGGATGTGCGGTTCCGGCGCGCCCGTCTCCTGGACCCAGACCGGACGCGCCGGGTCGGTCGCGTAGGCCCTGGCCAGCTCGGTGCCGTACTCGGCGAGGTGGCGGACCTGCGGGGAGCGGGGGCCGTAGCGGCGGGCGCAGTCGCCGGAGAACACCCAGGGGTGGACGGTGGTCAGGTCGCCCTTTCGGGCGGAGGCCTCGGGCGTGAACGGGTGGTCGTCGCCGTACCAGGCGGCGTCGTACGCGGAGTGCGTGACCAGGCCACCGCCGTCGCCGAGTCCGTCCCGGGCGGCGGCCAGCAGGGTGTCGAGGTAGTGGTCGACCTCGTCAGCCGTCACCGGGTTGTGCTCGACCAGGTTGTTGAGCTCGTTGCCGAGCTGGAGGCCGATGAGGTGGGGGCGGCCCGTGAGTGCGCGGCCTAGGGTGCGCAGGAGGGTGGCCTGGGCCTCGATGGCCTCCGGGTCGGTGAACACGTTGCGGTGGTGCCAGTCGCGCGTCCACTCCGGGTAGAAGTCGAAGCTCGACAGATGGCCCTGTACGCCGTCCACCATGACGTCGAGACCGGCCTCGCCCGCCAGGTCGACCAGATGAGTCAGGTCGTCCACGGCCGTGGGGCGGATCAGGGTGCGGTTGGGCTGGAGCAGCGGCCAGAGGTGGAAGACGCGGACGTGGTCGAGTCCGAGCGCGGCTATCGCGTCGAGGTCCCCACGCGCGCGTGCCGGGTCGAAGTCGTGCCAGGAGTGGAACCACCCGTGGCGAGGCGTGTAGTTGACGCCGAAGCGGAGCGTGTGGATGGGATCCTCCCCGGGTCCTGGACGTTCTGCCTTGGGCTGCCTTGACTGCTCTTGACTTCCCTTGTGCGTCGCGAATGTATCAACCACCATGGTCGATGATGAATAGTGATTTGAACCAAACCTCGTCCGACGGGACTCCGGCATACGTCGTCGGCCTCGACGCCGGCGGCACCCGCACGCGCGCCGTCGTGGCGCCCGTGGGTGAGGGCGAGCCTGTGGGGGACGGTGTCTCCGGACCCGGCAACGCGCTGACCGTTCCCGGGCCGCGGCTCGCCGCCCACCTCGCCGAGGCCCTCGCCCGCGCCGTGCCGGAAGCGCTGCGCGGCCGGGTCGTCGCGGTGGCGGGCGGGTTCGCCGGCAGATCGGAAGAGCA
>JABFVM010000486.1 GCA_013362785.1 Streptomyces sp.
TCGATGATCATCGCGGCCGAGATGGGCGCCCCCATCCGCATCACCAGCGGCCCCGCCATCCAGCACGCCGGCGACCTCGCCGCGATCCTCTCCTCCCTCCAGGAGGGCGAGGTCCTCTTCCTCGACGAGATCCACCGCATGTCCCGGCCCGCCGAGGAGATGCTGTACATGGCGATGGAGGACTTCCGCGTCGACGTGATCGTCGGCAAGGGCCCGGGCGCCACCGCCATCCCGCTCGAACTGCCCCCCTTCACCCTGGTCGGCGCCACCACGCGCGCGGGCCTGCTGCCGCCCCCGCTGCGCGACCGCTTCGGCTTCACCGCGCACATGGAGTTCTACGAGCCCGCCGAGCTGGAGCGTGTCATCCACCGCTCCGCGAGCCTCCTCGACGTCGAGATCGAGGCCGACGGCGCCGCCGAGGTCGCCGGCCGCTCCCGCGGCACGCCCCGTATCGCCAACCGCCTGCTGCGCCGCGTCCGCGACTACGCCCAGGTCAAGGCCGACGGCATCATCACGCGGGACATCGCCGAGGCCGCCCTCGCCGTGTACGAGGTGGACGCCCGCGGCCTCGACCGGCTCGACCGCGCGGTCCTGGAGGCCCTGCTCAAGCTGTTCGGCGGCGGCCCGGTCGGCCTGTCCACGCTCGCTGTCGCGGTGGGGGAGGAACGTGAGACCGTGGAGGAGGTCGCCGAACCCTTCCTGGTAAGGGAGGGTCTGCTCGCCCGAACCCCGCGCGGCAGGGTCGCCACCCCTGCGGCATGGGCCCATCTCGGCCTCACCCCGCCCCGCTCGTCAGCTGCCGGAAACGGACAACAGGACCTGTTCGGGGCGTGATGGCACGGTGACGGCGAGCTCAGTGGCCGGAGCAGGAACCCTGGTGCAATGCTGAGCGTTGTTCCATGCGCGCGGACTCGCTTAGACTCCGCCGATGCCGCCTATGTCGGCGGCACACATACCCCCAACCATCAGGCCGCTCAGCATTCGCGGTCGTGTGAAGGAAGTTCCGACCCGTGAGTCTCGTGACCCTCCTCCCGTTCATCGTGCTCATCGGGGCCATGTTCCTGATGACCCGGTCGGCCAAGAAGAAGCAGCAGCAGGCCGCCGACATGCGGAACCACATGCAGCCCGGATCCGGTGTCCGCACCATCGGGGGCATGTACGCCACGGTCAAGGAGGTCAGCGACGACACCGTCCTCGTTGACGCCGGCCCGGGCGTGGAGCTCCTCTTCGCCAAGAACGCGATCGGTGCCGTCCTCTCCGACGACGAGTACAACCGCATCGTGCACGGCGTCGAGCACGACCTGAAGTCCGACGTCGTCCCGGACGACGCCTCCTCCCTCACCGAGACCGACGAGCCCGACGCTGCCGCCGCCTCCGACGACAAGGCCGTCGACTTCAGCAAGAAGGACGAGAAGGACGAGGCCGAGGAGCCGTCCGACGACGCCGTGGCCGCCGATGCCAAGGCGGACGACGAGCCGAAGAAGACCGACGGCGACTCCGAGGCGAAGTAGCCATGTTCCGGGGCGCGCGGGCCATGCCTGCGCGCCCTGGGGCATGCCGACTTCGGACGGAGTCCCGACACCATGTCATGGCCGCCAGCCCGTTGACCTGGCGCGAGGCGGCCCGAGAGGGAGTACGAGAAGGTGGCAGCACCTAAGAAGGGCCGGAACGCGAGCGCCCAGAGCAAGCCAGGGCGCTCGCTGGCCCTCATCCTGATCGCCATCGCGGCGCTCACCGGAGGGATGTTCGCCTCGGGGCACACCACTCCGCGTCTTGGTATCGACCTCGCCGGGGGCACGAGCATCACGCTTCGTGCGGAGGCCGAACCCGGCCAGGAATCGGCGATCAACAAGACCAACATGGACACCGCGGTCCAGATCATGGAGCGCCGCGTCAATGGTCTGGGTGTCTCCGAGTCCGAGGTTCAGACCCAGGGCGACAAGAACATCATCGTCAACATCCCCAAGGGCACGAACGCCAAGGAAGCCCGGGACCAGGTCGGCACGACCGCCAAGCTCTACTTCCGCCCGGTGCTCGCCACCGAGCTCTCCGGCAGCGACGCGGCGGCGACCCCGACGCCGAGCGCCTCCACCAGCGCGTCGGGCGACTCCGGCGACAAGGAGAAGGCGACGCCCTCCGGCTCGTCCAGCCCCTCGCCGAGCTCCACCACCCAGGGCCGCGCGGTTTCCGACGCCCTGAAGGCCGACAGCACGCCGTCCACGGGCGCCTCCGACAAGGCCTCCCCGTCCGCGAGCGCCAGCCCGAGCAGCGACCCCGCGACCGACAAGCTCCAGGCGCAGTACGCCGCGCTGGACTGCACGAAGCAGGCGGTCCGCGCCAAGGCCGGAGACGGCGTCAAGCCCTCCGACCCGACCGTCGCTTGCGGCAAGAACTCGCAGGGCCAGTGGCAGAAGTACGTCCTCGGCCCCGCCGAGGTCGACGGCACGGACGTCGACGAGGCCAAGGCCGTCTGGAACACGCAGAACGCCGCGGGCTGGACCGTGACCATGCAGTTCACGTCCGGCGGCAGCAAGAAGTTCGCCGCCATCACCGGCAAGCTGGCCAAGAACCAGTCCCCGCAGAACCAGTTCGCCATCGTCCTGGACGGCGAGGTCGTCTCCGACCCGTACGTCAGGACGGCCCTGAGCGGCAGCGCCGAGATCTCCGGCAACTTCGACCAGGCGTCGGCCGAGAGCCTCGCCAACATGCTGTCGTACGGCGCCCTGCCGCTGACCTTCAGCGAGGACAGCGTCACCACGGTGTCACCGGCGCTCGGCGGTGAGCAGCTGAAGGCCGGTCTGATCGCCGGTGCGATCGGTCTCGCCCTGGTCGTCATCTATCTGCTGGTCTACTACCGCGGTCTGTCGATCATCGCGCTCCTGTCGCTGCTGGTCTCCGCGGCCCTGACCTACACGATCATGTCGCTGCTCGGCCCGACGATCGGCTTCGCGCTGAACCTGCCGGCCGTCTGCGGTGCCATCGTCGCCATCGGCATCACAGCGGACTCGTTCATCGTGTACTTCGAACGCGTCCGGGACGAGATCCGCGAGGGCCGCTCGCTGCGCCCCGCCGTCGAGCGTGCCTGGCCGCGTGCCCGGCGCACCATCCTGGTCTCCGACTTCGTGTCGTTCCTCGCCGCCGCGGTGCTGTTCATCGTCACCGTCGGCAAGGTCCAGGGCTTCGCGTTCACGCTCGGTCTGACCACCCTGCTCGACGTGGTCGTCGTCTTCCTGTTCACCAAGCCGCTGCTCACGCTGCTGGCCCGCACCAAGTTCTTCGGGAACGGCCACCCCTGGTCCGGGCTCGATCCCAAGCGACTGGGGGCCCAGCCGCCGCTGCGCCGCACCCGCCGTCCCGCCCGCCCCGCCGCAGGCCCTGTCGACCCGAAGGAGGCGTGAGATGTCGAAGCTCGGCAACCTCGGCGCCCGACTGCACCGTGGCGAGGTCGGCTACGACTTCGTCGGCAACCGCAAGATCTGGTACGGCATCTCGATCCTGATCACCATCACGGCCATCGTCGGCCTGGCGGTGCGCGGCCTGAACATGGGCATCGAGTTCCAGGGCGGAGCGGTCTTCAACACCCCGAAGACCAGCGTCTCGGTGGCGCAGGCCCAGGAGTACGCGGAAGAGGCGTCCGGCCACGACGCGATCGTCCAGAAGCTCGGCAGCGGCGACAAGGCCACGCTGCGCATCCAGGTCGCGGGCATCGACACCAGCAAGGCCGACCAGGTCTCGGCGGAGCTGGCCGACAAGCTGGGCGTCGCGGAGAAGGACGTCACCGGCGAGCTGGTCGGCCCCAGCTGGGGTGAGCAGATCGCCACCAAGGCCTGGCAAGGTCTCGTGATCTTCCTGGTCCTCGTGGTGATCTATCTGGCGATCGCCTTCGAGTGGCGCATGGCGCTCGCCGCGTTCGTCGCCCTGATCCACGACATCACCATCACGGTCGGCATCTACGCCCTCGTCGGCTTCGAGGTCACGCCGGGCACGGTGATCGGTCTGCTGACGATCCTCGGTTACTCGCTCTACGACACGGTCGTCGTCTTCGACAGCCTCAAGGAGCAGACGAAGGACATCACCAAGCAGACCCGCTGGACGTACAGCGACATCGCCAACCGCTCGATCAACAGCACCCTGGTCCGCTCCATCAACACCACGGTGGTCGCGCTGCTGCCGGTGGCCGGCCTGCTGTTCATCGGTGGCGGCTTCCTCGGCGCCGGCATGCTCAACGACATCTCGCTGTCGCTGTTCGTCGGCCTCGCGGCCGGTGCGTACTCCTCGATCTTCATCGCCACGCCGCTCGTCGCCGACCTCAAGGAGCGCGAGCCGCAGATGAAGGCCCTGAAGAAGCGCGTGCTCGCCAAGCGTGCCCAGGCCGCCACACCGGCCGGGTCCGCGGACACCGAGGCCACCGACGACGCCTTCGACGACGAGCCGGAGGACGCCGCCCCCGCGGTCGTCGGCCCGCGCAACCAGCCCGCGTCCCGTGGCCGGGGCCGTGGCCGACCCTCCGGGAAGCGCCGATGACCGAGGTCAAGGAGCTCCTGCTCAGCCGTATCCGCGATGTGGCGGACTACCCGGAGCCGGGTGTGATGTTCAAGGACATCACCCCGCTCCTGGCGGACCCGGCGGCGTTCACGGCGCTCACCGACGCGCTGGCCGAGATCGCCGGGAACACCGGCGCCACGAAGATCGTCGGCCTGGAGGCCCGCGGCTTCATCCTCGGCGCCCCGGTCGCCGTCCGCGCGGGCATCGGCTTCATCCCCGTACGCAAGGCGGGCAAGCTCCCCGGAGCGACCCTCAGCCAGGCGTACGACCTGGAGTACGGCTCCGCCGAGATCGAGGTGCACGCCGAGGACCTGACCGCCGGTGACCGCGTCCTGGTCATCGACGACGTCCTGGCGACGGGCGGCACCGCCGAGGCCTCGATCCAGCTGATCCGCCGGGCCGGCGCCGATGTGGCCGGTCTGGCCGTCCTGATGGAGCTGGGCTTCCTCGGCGGCCGCGCCCGCCTGGAGCCGGCCCTCAGCGGAGCCCCGCTGGAGTCGCTGCTCACGGTCTGAGCTCACGGTCCGAGCCGGGGCCGCTCCACGCGAGGCACCGACCTCGCGCAGGGCACCCCATCGCAGCACCCGATGCCGCGCGTCTGTACATCAGGCGCGCGGCATCCGTGCGTAGCGGCCGCGGACGGCGCACTACCGCTCCCGCCCCGCGCACAGGGGCGCCCCCTTGCCCGACGCATATGCCCCACGCGCCCCCGAGTACCCCAGCTCACCCAACGCCGCCGCCTCGCACTCCCCACCCCGCGCCTCCGGCGTCCCGCACCGC
>JABFVM010000223.1 GCA_013362785.1 Streptomyces sp.
AGCCTCTTACCAGGTCACGGGGAGTTCCAGCATCCCCTGGATCGTGTCGCCGGGTTTGAAGGGGATTTCCTCCGCCGGGACGGCAAGGCGCAGGGTCGGCAGCCGGGTGAAGAGGGTGCGCAGGGCGATCTCCATCTCGGCGCGGGCCAGGTTCTGGCCGAGGCACTGGTGGATGCCGAAGCCGAAGGCGACGTGATGGCGGGTCGGGCGGTGCCAGTCCAGGCTGTCCGGGTCGGCGTACACGGCCTCGTCCCGGTTGATGACCGACGTCGAGAGGACGACGCCGGAGCCCGCCGAGATCGTCTGCCCGTCCACCTCGATGTCCTCGACGGCGACCCGCAGCATCCCGTCGGCGATCGACAGCATCCGCATCAGCTCCTCGACCGCGGCGGGCATCAGCCCCGGGTCGGCGCGCAGCTCGGCCAGGCGGTCGGGGTGCTGGAGGAGGGTGAAGGTGCCCAGGGAGATCATGTTGGCGGTCGTCTCGTGGCCGGCGACCAGCAGGATGGTGGCGAGGGCGATGAGCTCCTCGCGGTCCAGCGCGCCGTCGCGCAGCTGTTGGTGGACGAGGTCGTCCAGGACGCCGTCACCGGGCTCCGACTGCTTCTGCTTCCGGTCGATCAACTCGCCGAAGTACACCTCCAGTTGGTCACGGGCGTCCATGGTGTCCTCGGCCGTTGGGCCGCGCAGCAGGCGTCGTGACTGTCCCTCGAAGAAGTCGTGGTCGGCATAGGGCACTCCGAGCAGCGCGCAGATGACCATCGAGGGCACGGGCAGCGCGAAGGCGCTGACCAGCTCGGCGGGCGCACCCCGGTCGATCATCGCGTCGAGCCGTTCGTCCACGATGCGCTGGATCTCCGGGCGCAGCTCGGCGGCACGCCGGAGCGTGAAGCTGGGGACCATCATCCGTCGCTGGACCCGGTGTTCGGGATCGTCGACGCCCAGCAGCGCGCTCTTGCGCTTGACGAGCCCCGCGAACCGCGCGGTGGGCGCGGGGAAATCGGGCCGGGTGCGGTCGGAGGACAGTCGCGGGTCGGCCAGCAGGGTGCGGGCGAGGCCGTGCCCGGTGACCAGCCATACCTCGCGGCCGTCGTAGAGGGTGACGCGGGCCAGCGGGCGGGTGTCGCGCAGGGGGTCGTAGGCGGTGGGCGGGTGGTACGGACAGGTGCGGTTCTGAGGAAAGGCGACGGTGTGCGGTGCCGTCATGTCCGTCATGGAAGACCTCGCAGACGAAGAGTGCGTCGTACCGATCTTCATTAGATGCCTGGGGCATCTACCAGGGCGATGCCAAGTTCGGCCAGATCAGGCATCCGGGCAATCTGGCCGGGGATCGACGTACAGGGCCTCGATCTCGTGGACCTCGCTTCGGTCCGGGGGACGAGCGGCCCTGCTACGCGAGGAAAATTCGCTTGTCGGCGGGCGGTCGCCACCCGCAGAATCCGGCCATGCCCACGACCCTCGCCTTCCTGCCGCCGACCGTCGCCGTTTCCGCCGCGCGGTCCCAGCAGCAGTCCGGCCGACCGTGGAGGCCGACGCTTCCCACGTCATGACCGGCGCGCTCGTCGCGGGGCTGGTCGCGGGCTACGGCATCGCCGTCCCGGTCGGCGCGGTCGCGACCTACCTGGTCTCCCTCACCGCCCGTACGTCCCTGCGGACCGGGGTCTGCGCCGCGCTCGGCGTCGCGACCGCCGACGGCCTCTACGCCCTGCTGGCCACCCTCGGCGGCACCGCACTCGCGGCCGCGCTGCGTCCCCTGTTGGTGCCGCTGCGCTGGGCCTCCGCCCTGGTGCTGGCGATCCTCGCGGTACGGGGCGCCATCACCGCCGTACGCCACCACCGCGCCCAGCGCCGCACCACCGGCTCCCCGCCCCCTCCTCCCCCGAGCCCGCCGCGCGCGTATCTGGCGCTGCTCGGGATCACCCTGCTGAACCCGACGACCGTGATCTACTTCGCCGCCCTGGTCCTCGGCACCCGCGCGACGGATGCCGTATCCCCCCTGGAGCAGGGCGTGTTCGTGCTGGCCGCGTTCACCGCGTCGGCGAGCTGGCAGCTGCTGCTCGCCGGGGGCGGGGCGCTGCTGGGACGGGTGCTGACGGGGCGTCGGGGGCGGTTGGTGACGGCGCTGGTGTCCAGCGGCGTGATCCTGACGTTGGCCGTGCGGATGCCGGTGTAGGCCCCGCAGGATGAATCCCGCACGTACCGATGTTGACCAATACACCAGTCGGCGCCGCGACACGACGATCGGCGCCAGGACACGACGATGGGACCGATGCCATGCCTCTTGACGGTGAGTACGAGCCCAGCCCGACCCAGTGGGTCCGCGACCAGGTGGAGTTGTACGAGAGCTCCGGCGGCACCCAGGGAACGACCCTGATGGACACGGGGATGCCGGTGATCCTGCTCACGACCCGAGGTGCCAGGAGCGGGAAGATCCGCAAGACGCCGCTCATGCGCGTCGAGCACGAGGGGCGTTATGCCGCGGTCGCCTCGCTGGGCGGGGCGCCCAAGCACCCGGTCTGGTACCACAACGTCAAGTCCGACCCCCGGGTGGAGCTCCAGGACGGCCCGGTGAAGCGCGACATGAAGGCCCGCGAGGTCACCGGCGCGGAGAAGGCGGAGTGGTGGGAGCGTGCCCTGGCGGCCTATCCGCCGTACGCCGACTACCAGGAGAAGACGGACCGGGTGATCCCGGTCTTCGTGCTGGAGCCGTTCGACGAGGCCTGAGCAGGGCTTCGGAAATTCTTTTCCCGGAGACGCATGAACCTGTGTTCGCCGGGCACACGTGCGTCAGGCCCCGCCGCGCTCCCCCGTCGCGGCGGGGCTTCCCTGTGCCTCGCGGGCGGAGCGTTCGGTCACGTCGAGGAAGACCTCGTCGGCCTCGGCGACGCTGCGGCCGATGGACCGCTTGATGCGGACGGCGACCTCCTCGACCTGTTCGCTGTCGAGGCCGGGCACCAGATCGACACGGGCCGCCACCAGGGCGGTCTCCAGGCCCGTCTTCATGGTGAACAGCGCCTCCACGCTGTCGATCTCCGGCTGCTCCTCCAGCAGGGCGCGGATCTCGGCGTCGGCCTCGGGATCGGCGGCCTCCCCGATCAGCTGGTCACGGGCGTCGCGGCCGAGCCGGTAGGCGACGTACACGAGCAGCGCGCCGATCGCGAGCGAGGCGGACGCCTCCCAGACGACCTGCCCGGTCACCATGTGCAGCGCCATGCCGCCGAAGGCGAGGGTCACGCCGAGCACCGCCGTGGCGTCCTCGGCGACCACCGTGCGCAGGGCCGGGTCGCGCAGGCCCTGCGACACCCCTCCCTGCCGGCGTACCTGGTGCAGCGCCCGCACCAGTGACGCGCCCTCCGCGACGAAGGCGACCCCGAGCACGATCATGCCCGCCACATAGCCGCTGAACTTCTCCTCGGCGCCGCCGCGCAGCGCCTCGAAGCCCTGGAAGAAGGAGAAGCAGCCGCCCATCACGAAGATGCCGACGGCCGCGAGCAGCGACCAGAAGAAACGCTCCTTGCCGTAGCCGAAGGGATGGCGGGCGTCGGGGGGACGGCGGCTGCGGCGCAGCGCGGCCAGCAGGAAGACCTCGTTCATGCTGTCCGCCACGGAGTGCGCCGCCTCCGACAGCAGTGCGGGTGACTGGGCGAGGACGCCGCCGACCGCCTTGGCGACGGCGATGACGAGATTGGCCGCGAGGGCCACCAGAACGGTCACACGGGTCCTGCGGTCCGCCTTCGGTGCCTTGGAGGTGCTGCTCACTCACGCCGACTGCCCCGGTCGCCCCGGCTCACACCGCGCCGACGACGGAAATCGGGGAACCCGGGGTTCCGGCGAGATCCCGGATCTCGGGAAATCCGGGGGATCCGGCGAGATCGGGGAACCCGGCGTGGGACGAACACGTGCGACGGCGTACGGCAGAGAGGAGCGCGATCATGAGCGGCGGGGGCAACACCGCCTACGGCAGGAAGCCCTTCGAGCGGTCGAAGGCCCACTTCACGGACCGGATCACCGCGGACGGCCGGGACGGTTGGCCGGTGGCGGCGGACCGCTACCGGCTGGTGGCCAGCCGTGCCTGTCCGTGGGCGAGCCGGGCGGTGATCTCCCGGCGGCTGCTCGGCCTGGAGGACGCCCTGTCCATGGCGATCGCCGACCCGATCCAGGACGACCGCAGCTGGCGCTTCACCCTGGACCCCGACGGCCGTGACCCGGTACTCGGCATCCGCTTCCTCAGCGAGGCCTACGACCGGCGGGAGACCGACTACCCGGGCGGGGTGAGCGTGCCCGCGATCGTGGACGTGACCAGCGGCGCGCTCGTCACCAACGACTACGAACGGATCACGCTCGACCTCGCGACCGAGTGGACGGCCCTGCACCGCGACGGCGCGCCCGACCTCTACCCGGAGGCACTGCGGGACGAGATCGACGCCGTGATGGCCGACGTCCACGAGGACGTGAACAACGGTGTGTACCGGGCGGGCTTCGCCACCGGCCAGGAGGAGTACGCGGGGGCGTGCGCGCGGCTGTTCCGCCGCCTGGAGCTGCTCGCGGAGCGGCTGGCCGGGCAGCGCTATCTGGTCGGCGACACGATCACCGAGGCGGACATCCGGCTGTTCACCACGCTGGTCCGCTTCGACGCCGTCTACCACGGCCACTTCAAGTGCAACCGCTGGAAGCTGACGGAGAATCAGGTCCTGTGGGCGTACGCCCGCGACCTCTACCAGACGCCGGGATTCGGTGACACCGTCGACTTCGACCACATCAAGCGGCACTACTACCGGGTGCACAGCGGCATCAACCCGACCGGCATCGTGCCCCTCGGGCCGGATCTGTCGGGCTGGCTCGCACCGCACGGCCGGGAGAGGCTGGGCGGCAGGCCGTTCGGCGACGGGACACCGCCCGGACGGGTCCAGGCGGCCGAGGAAGTCCCCGCCCGGGGCCGGCCCTGACAGCAAGGAGGCGCACGTGGCGAAGAAGAGCAGGAAGAAGCTGAAGATGCCCCTCGCCTACAAGCCCCTCGGGTTCGCGCTGGGCTGGGCGAGCGGGACGCTGGCCGGGATCGCCTTCCGCAAGACGTGGATGGCGCTACGGCACGAGGAGGACGCCCCCGACGCGCTGGACCGGGACCGCGGCTGGGGCGAGATCCTGCTCGCGGCCGCGGTCCAGGGCGCCCTCTTCGCGGTGGCACGCAGCGTGGCGGACCGCACGGGCGCGAAGGCGATCGAGCGCTCGACGGGAGTGTGGCCCGTCAGCGAGAAGGGCGGCCGGGACTGAGCCCACTGTCTGGTGTGAGAGCACGGTCTGGTGTGAGA
>JABFVM010000468.1 GCA_013362785.1 Streptomyces sp.
AAAGCTACCCGCGCGTCAGGGACAGCAGGTCACGGGCCGGGCCCACCGGCCGGTGCCCCGTCGGCCAGACCGCGCGGAGGTCCCGGGCCAGGGAGACATCGGCGAGCGGGATGCTCACCAGACGCCGCATCGACAGCTCCTCCCCCACCGCCAACTCACTCAGCACCGCCGGCCCCGCCCCACTCACCGCCGCCGCCTTCACCGCCGTGGTCGACGACAGCTCGATCAGCGGCCGAGCCAGCCCGCCCAACGCCGCATCCAGCACCTGCCGCGTCCCCGACCCCTTCTCCCGCAGGATCAACGGCGTAGCCGCCAGCTCCGACGCCGCCAACGCCCGCCGCCGACGCGACCAGGGATGCCCCGGCGCCGTCACCACGATCAGGTTGTCGTGCGCGATGACCACGGAGTCCAGCCCGGTCGGCGCCGTCAGCCCCTCCACGAACCCCAGATCCGCCTCGTCCGCCAGCAACCGCTCCGCCACCGCCGCCGAGTTCCCCGCGAGCAACGACACCGCCGTGTCCGGCCGCTGGGCCCGCAGGGCGAGCAGCCACCCCGGCAGCAGATACTCGGCGATCGTCATGCTCGCCGCCACCCGCAGCCGGGAGTCCCGCCGGTCCCGCAACGCCTGCGCCCCCGCGTCGAACGCCTCCGCCGCCTCCACGATGCGCCGCGCCCAGTCCGTCACCAGCGCCCCGGCGTCGGTGAGCCGCGAGCCCCTGGGTGAGCGGTCCACCAACGCCACCCCGAGCAGCCGTTCCATCGACCGGATCCGGCTGCTCGCCGCAGGCTGAGTGATCCCCAGCTCCCGCGCCGCCCCACCGAGACTGCCGAGCCTCGCCACCGCCAGCAGCAGCTCCAACGCGCCCAGATCCGGGACCCGGTGCGCCACGGATCCCACGCGAAACTGCCCCTCCGCCGCCTCTGTCATAAATCCAGTTTATGTCGCCATAGAGGCGAACTCCCTGGTGGGAGAGGACCGCCGACGCGACCCTGAGCACATGGTCACCGCCGTCCGTCACCTCGGACCCATCCGTCGCCTCGGAACCTTCCGTCACCCCGGATCCAGCCGT
This sequence comes from Streptomyces sp., assembly GCA_013362785.1. Classification (GTDB taxonomy): domain Bacteria; phylum Actinomycetota; class Actinomycetes; order Streptomycetales; family Streptomycetaceae; genus Streptomyces. The sequence continues at coordinate 1,071 of JABFVM010000468.1, forward strand.
CGCCTCGGGCCTGTTCTCCAGCCCGGATCCAACCGTCGCCTCGGGCCTGTCCATCAGCCCGAATCCAACCGTCCCTTGGGACCCGCGAGACTCACCCGTCACCCGCGCCCCCTCCCCCACCTCGCCTCCCTCCGCCACCTCGGCCCCAACTGGTACGCCGCCGTCATGGGCACCGCCGCCGTGGCCACCGCCGGAGCCGCGCTCCCCCTCCACCTCCCCGGCCTGCGCACCGCCTGCACGGCCGTCTGGGCGCTCTCTCTCGCCCTTCTCCTCACCTTGCTCGCCGCCCGCGCCCTGCACTGGATTCACCACCGCGACCAGGCCCGCGCCCATCTCCTCGACCCGGCCGTGGCGCCCTTCTACGGCTGCCTGTCCATGGCCCTGCTGGCCGTCGGCGGCGGTGCCATGACCGTCGGCCGGGACTGGATCGGGACCGGGGCGGCGGTCGCGCTGGACGCCGTGCTGTTCGGTGCCGGTACGGCCATAGGACTGGCGGCCGCCGTCGCCGTGCCGTACCTCATGGCCGTACGCCATCGCATCGAGCCGTCGCAGGCGACGCCCATATGGCTGCTGCCTCTCGTCGCGCCGATGGTGTCGGCCGCGCTCGGGCCGCTGCTGGTGCCGCATCTGCCGGCCGGGCAGGCGCGGGAGACGCTGCTGCTGGCCTGTCTCGCGATGTTCGGGCTGAGTCTGCTGGCCACCCTGCTGATGCTGCCGCTGGTCTTCGCGCGGCTGATCACCGGCGGGCCGCTGCCGCTCGTGCTCACCCCGTCCCTGTTCCTGGTCCTGGGCCCGCTCGGGCAGTCCACCACCGCCGTCGGCATGTTCGCGGACACCGCCCCGGGCGTGGTCCCGGCGCCGTACAGCGGTGGCTTCGGTGTGCTCGCCGTTCTCTACGGCGTGCCCGTCATGGGGTTCGCGCTGCTGTGGTTCGGGCTGGCCACCGCCCATGTGCTGCGGGCCCGACGGCACGGGATGGGGTTCGCGATGACCTGGTGGGCGTTCACCTTCCCGGTCGGCACCTGCGTCACCGGTGCCGCGGCGCTGGCCCGGCACACCGGGCTCGTGGTGTACGACTGGCTCGCCGTCGGGTTGTACGCCGTGCTCGTCGTGGCCTGGGCCGCCGCGGCCGTCCACACCACCCGCGGGCTGGTCAGCGGTGAGCTGCTCGCAGGGCCCGCGTCAGCGCCCGCGGCGCCTCGGCCAGTGACGGGCCGTACCACGTCAGGTGCCGTCCGCTGACCAGCGCGCAGGGCACGCCGGGGAACGCCTCCGGGCCGTCGTCGGCCGTGAAGCGGTACGGCTCGTCGGGCAGGACCACGACGTCCGGGGAAGCCGCCAGCAGTGCGTCCAGGGGGATGCGCGGGTAGCGGTCCTCGTGCGTCGCGTGGAGGTGGTCCACGCCGAGGCGGGCCAGCACGTCGCCCGCGAAGGTGTCGCGGCCCAGCACCATCCAGGGGCGCCGCCAGATCGGGACCACGGCCGTCGTACGGCGATCCGGGGGCGGCAGCGAGGACCAGGTCTCCTCCGCCTCGTCCAGCCATCGCGGGCGGGCCGCCGCCCCGCAGGCGTCCAGCACGCGGGCCAGCTCGCGGAAGGCCTGCGGTACGTCGCGTACCTCCGTCACCAGGACCTCGACGCCGGCCGCGCGCAGGGCGGCGAGGTCGGGCTCGCGGTTCTCCTCCTCGTTGGCGATCACCAGGTCGGGGGCGAGGGCGAGGATCCTGTCGACCTTCGGGTTCTTGGTGCCGCCGATGCGGGTGACGTCCAGGTCGGCCGGGTGGCTGCACCAGTCCGTCGCACCGACGAGGACACCCGGGACCGACACCGCCACGGCCTCCGTCAGGGAGGGCACCAGGGAGACGACGCGCATCAACGCCCCGGCCGGTCCCGGACGGCCTCGATGTGCTCCGCCACCGCGACGACGATCACGCGTGTGTCCGGCACGGTCGCCCGCCAGCGGTGGCGGACCCCGCCGGTGAGGTACAGGGTGTCGCCGCGGCCCAGGCGGTAGGCGCGGCCCTCCGCCTCGATCTCCACGGCGCCGTCGGCGACGTACATCAACTGGTCGTTGCGGTACTGGAATTCACGGCCCGCGTCATGGTCGCCGGTGAACTCCGAGGCGTGCATCTGATGGTGACCGCGCACCAGCGAACGCACGCGTGGTTCGGGTCCCCACTCGATCCCTTCGGCCCGGACCACGTCGACGCTGCATGCCGGGTCGGCCGCGGCGAGCAGTTCTACGGCGGTCGTCCGCAGGGCGTCGGCGACCTTTTCGAGGGAGCTTCTGCTGGGGCGCGCCCGGTCGTTCTCGACCTGGCTGAGGAAGGGCACGGACAGGCCGCTGCGCTCGGCGACGACGGCGAGGGTGAGCTCCAGCGCCCGGCGTCGCCGCCGCACGGCCGCGCCCACTCGGAGAGGCTGTTCTTTGTGGTCGCCCATCGCTCCGGCTCCCTCCTTCGCTCGTCGGTCCACTGTCCTCGCGCCCGCCGTCCGGCGCACACCTACTGTTGAGTTCCTTGCACCCTACGCATGTTCGGCAAACCGTTTCATGCGCCCGTCACATCGACGGCACATCGTGGGGAGTACGACCCATCGGTTCGCGCCAGCGGTGCGCGTCGGCGGATCGACTTCCCGGACGCACGGGGCGCTCCGGTGCCGCCCCTGACTCCCGCTCAGCGCACGACAGCCGCCCTACTGTTCAAGGCGTCTGCGGTCCCCGGTGTTCCCGGGGGTGCCCGGGTGTCCCTGGTGTTCCCCCCTCCCCTCCGGGTCGCGGACCTGGTCACAGGGTGATCGAAGCGCGCGCGCCCGGTCGTGAAGTCGATGTCCGGCGGGGGGAGTTGGCGGGGCCGGGTTCAGGTGGTGGGATAGCGCTGCGTGGTTGGCCGGATCCTTCCCGTAGGCATGCCGTGTGACTATGCGGGCACGCAGCGAGGGGTGGGCCGTGCCGTACGTGAGGGGAAAACGTACGACGCGACCCACCCCTCGGGGAGGCGGTCCGGGGCCGTCAGGTCACCCGGCCGCCTGGCTCTTGTGCTGCGGCTAGCTCTTGTGCTCCGCCCCGGCGACCGGTGCCCACTTGTCCAGCAGGCCCGGGTTCTGCTTCAGCCAGGTGCGGACGGCGTCCTGCTCCTTGCCCTTGCCGGCCTTGGTGATCTGCGACTCCAGGCCGGTGAGCTGCTGCTCTGTCATGGAGAAGTCCTTCAGCCACCTGCCGACCTCGGGGTTGTCCGAGGCGAAGCCCTTGCGGGTGAGCGTGTGCACGCCGTCGCCCTTGCCCCAGGCGCCCTTGGGGTCCTTGAGCTTCTTCAGGTCGTAGTCGCTGTAGGCCCAGTGCGGCGACCAGAGAGTGACGACGACCGGCTCCTTCTTGGCGTACGCGCGCTTGAGCTCGGCCAGCATGGCGGGCGTCGAGCCGTCCACGACCTCGTACGTGCCGTCCAGGCCGTACTCCTTGAGCACCTTGTCCTTGAGCAGGCCCATCATCCCGGCGCTCGGCTCGATGCCGATGATCTTGCCCTTGAACTCGGAGGACTTGTTCTTCAGGTCCTCCAGGGAGTTCACGTCCTTCATGTACGACGGGACGGTGAGCTCCAGCGAGGTGGGGCCGTACCAGGAGCCCAGGTCGTCCAGCTGGTCCCCGAACTTCTTCCAGTACTCGGCGTGCGTGGTGGGCAGCCAGGAGTCCGTCTGGAAGTCGATCTGGCCGGTGGCGACGCCGGTGTACAGGGGGCCCGCGGCGTACTGCGTGGTGGTGACCTCGAAGCCGCGGCGCTCCAGCAGCTCCTTCCAGAGGAACGTCGAGGCGATGCCCTCGTCCCACGGGATGTACCCGATCTTGATCTCCTTGCCCTTGCCGACGTTCGTGGCGGAGGCCTCGGCGGTGCCGGAGGAGGGGCCGAAGACACCCAGGCCGCCCGCGACGAGGGCCAGGACGGCCACGCCGGCGACCGCGACGACGGGGCGCGGACGGTAGTTCCACACCTTGGTGCCGCCCGCGGCGCGGGCCTTGGCCGCGGCACGGCGGCCGAGCGGGGAGATCTGCTCACCGAGCGCGCCGGTGATGCGGTCCAGGTAGATGGCGAGGACGACGATGCCGACGCCCGCCTCGAAGCCGAAGCCGATGTCGAGCTGCCCGATGGCCTCGTTGACCGCGCCGCCGAGGCCGCCGGTGCCGACCATGCCGGCGATGACGACCATGGACAGGCTCAGCATGATCACC
>JABFVM010000562.1 GCA_013362785.1 Streptomyces sp.
CCGGACGGGCCGGACGGGCCGGACGGGCCCCGTCCGGGAGGTGGGAGCCGGCCGCCCACGGGTACCCGGGGGCTGCCCGGCGGTGAGAGCACCGCCCCCACTCCCTGGAGGGATGTTTTCCAATGACTCGGCAAGTCCGCGACGTCATGACGGCCGACCCGGTGACCGTCGAGCCGCTGACCTCGGTACGGGCAGTGGCCCGGCTGATGCGCGACGAGGACATCGGCGCCGTACTGGTCACCGAGGGCGAGCAGTTGTGCGGGCTGGTCAGCGACCGTGACCTGGTGGTTCGCGCGATGGCCGAGGGCGGCGACCCGGCCCGCACGACCGTGGCGCAGGCGTGCAGCGCGGATCTGGTCACGGTCGGGCCCGACGACGACCTGGACCGCACGGTGAGGCTGATGCGCGAGCATTCCGTCCGACGCATGCCGGTCGTCGACCGGGAACGTCACGCGGTGGGCATCGTCTCCCTCGGCGACCTGTCCATCGAACGCGACCCCGGCTCGGCCCTGGCGGACGTCAGCTCCGCGCGTCCCAACCGATGAGCAGCCTGCCTCGGGAGCCAGGCGTTTCCCCAGGTCGTTCTACGGAAACTCGGTAAGGCGACCGGCGTCCACCGTCCCGAGACGGGCCGGGCGACAGCACGCCGTACGCATGGGCAGGGCATACGCACCTGCCTGCGCGCGAAGGTCGACGGCGACACGGGGCCGAGGAACCGGGCGGATGAATGGACAGTCGTGCGGAGACGGAGCGAGGACTGACCAGGACCGACCCCCGGCACGGCCCCCCTTCCCCTCACGAGCCGCGAGCCACGATCCCGTCCCGCCACAGGGGTGTCCGCGACGGCCCGGAGTCCCGGCGCCACCGCTGTGCCAAGATCGGGTGGACCGTGTCCCAGAGTGATCGCGGGGAGGTGAAGGTGAGTGGCCGGTGACGAGTTGCTGGGCGGCGGAGACGCCGAGCAGGAGGCCGAGGTCGAGCGGGCCCGTATCGCGCACGAACTCATCGCCGCGGTGCGCGACACTCCCCCGACCCAGGTGCCCCATGCGCTGGGCCTGGCCTGTGCCTCACTGCTCCCGGTGGTCTCGGGGCTGTCCGTGTCGGTTGTGGGCGACGGTTCGGGCATGGGAGTCGTGCTGTGTGCGAGCAACGACACCGCCGCGCGGCTCGCGGAGATCCAGTACACCCTCGGCGAGGGCCCATGTGTGGAAGCGGTCCGTCTGCGGGCGCCCGTGTTCGCCACGGACCTGACCCGGCCCCCGGCCACCCGGCGCTGGCCGCTGTTCTCCGTCCAGGCCGCCAGGGCCGGGGCGGAGGCGGCTTTTTCCGTGCCGCTGAGCGGCGCCGGAAACGCGCTGGGCACCCTCGATCTGTACCGCGACAGGGCAGGATCGCTGAGCGGCGACCAGATCCGCACGGCCATGCTGGTCGCCGACGCGGTAACTCTGGCGGTCATCGCCCTTGATCACGCTTCTCCGAACCCCGAAGGAGTCGTAACGTGGCTGGCAGGAGCGGAAACAGACCGCGAGGAGGTGCACCAGGCCACTGGGATGATCATGGTGCGGCTGGGAGTGACCGCCGAGGAGGCACTGTTGCGTCTGCGCGCACGGGCCTTCGCCCAGGGGGGCACCTCCACCGAAGTCGCCCGGGCGATCATCGACCGCACGCTGGACCTCGGCGATGACTGAACGGCCGGCACACGTGCCCACACTGCCGGGGAGGCGAGCATGAACCGCGAGCGACAGCTGGCGCAGGCGTTCGTCGCCCTGTCGGACACCTATGCGGCGGAGTTCGACCCGCTGCAACTCTTCCATCGGCTGGTCCACACCTGCCGGGACCTGCTGGACGCCGACGCGGCGGCGGTGATGATCGCCGACGCCCGGGGCAGTCTGAAGTCGATGGCGACGACCGACGAGGAGGCCGCCTTCGCCGCCCTCCTCCAGGTACAGAACGGCTACGGCCCCTGCATGGACTGCTACCGCACCGGCCGGGCGGTCAGCGTCCCCGACATCGCCGTCGAGTTCGGGCGTTGGCCCAAACTGGTCAGTGCCATGGGCGTGGCCGGATACGACTCGCTGCTGGCGGTCCCGATGCGGCTGCACGAGCGCACGCTGGGCGCCCTCACCCTGCTGCGCCGGCGCGCGGGCCACCTGGCCGGTGACGACGTGCACCTCGCACAGGCCCTCGCCGACTCCGCGACGCTGTCCCTCATGCACTGGTCGACCGAACCGGCCCGCGGCGACGACGTCATCACGCGCGTGCAGAGTGTCATCGCCTCGAAGGCGACCCTGGACATCGCCAAGGGCATGCTCGCCGAGTACGCGGGGGCCACGGTGAGCGAGGCCGGAAGGCTGCTCAACGCCTACGCGCGGCACCATCATGTCCGCATCACCGAAACCGCCCACGCCCTGGTGACCCGCGCCCTGGGGCCGGCCGCCATCCTGGAGGGACAGCCCCAGCTGTGAACCGCGCGGGCGGAACGGCCGGAACGACAGGGTTCCCGGCTACTCGCCCGGCACACGCACCCACCACGCCAACGTCGTGCCGCCGCCCTCAGGGCTGCTCAACTCCAGCTCGCCGCCCAGCTGCCGGGCCCGCTCCGCCATGTTGCGCAGCCCGCTGCGGCGGCCGTCGGCGGGGATGCCGACGCCGTTGTCGGTGACCGTGAGGCGGACCTGCTCGGTGTCGGCGGTGAGGGCGACGTCGGCGCGGTCGGCGTGGGCGTGGCGGGCGATGTTGGTGAGGGCCTCGGAGAGTACGGCGACGACGTGGTCGGCGATCTCGCGCGGCACCCGGGTGTCCACCAGGCCCTCCATCCGGACGCTGGGCGCGAAGCCCAGCACCGGCGCCGCCTCGCCCGCGAGCCGCACCACACGCGCCCGCAGCCCGGCCCCGCCGGAGCCCTCGCGTGAGCGCAGGCCGAAGATCGTCGACCGGATGATCTTGATGGTTTCGTCGAGGTCGTCCACCGCGCGCACCACTCGTTCGGAGGCCTCGGGGTGCTCGATGAAGCGGCCCGCGCTCTGCAGGGTCATGCCGGTGGCGAACAACCGTTGGATCGCCAGGTCGTGCAGGTCGCGGGCGATGCGGTCGCGGTCCTTGAGCACGGCGACCACCTCGGCGTCCTGGCGCCGTTCGGCGAGTTCCATGGCCACGGCGGCCTGGGCCGCGAAGCCCTGCAGCGGTTCGATCTCCTTGCCGGTGAAGACCTGCCGGCCCGCCCCGCGGATCAGCAGGACGACACCGCGTATGCCGCCCTCCCCGGTCCCGACGGGCACGGCGACCGCGGGGCCGAGGCCGGTGAAGCGCGGGGGTCCGGCCGAGATCCGTTCGTCGTGGGAGACGTCCGGGCTGGTGACGGGGGCGGCCGTCGAGAAGGCCTCGCCGATCAGGCTGCCGTCGACGGGCAGCACCAGTCCGCGCAGCGTCTCCGCCTCCGGTCCGATGGCGAGCTCCACGCTGAGCGAGTCGGTGTCCTCCATCGGCATCGCGACCAGGGCGAGCGCCGCTCCCGTGATCTCCCGGGCGCGGTCGGCGATCAGGCCGAGCACCTCGCCGCGTCCGCTGCCGGACATCAGGCTGTGGGTGATCTCCGCGGTCGTCCGCAGCCAGCGTTCCCGCAGCCGGGACTCCTCGTAGAGGCGGGCGTTGTCGATGGCGACGCCGGCCGCCACCGCGAGGGTCGACGTCACGGAGACGTCCTCCTCGTCGAAGAGCGCCCCGCCGCGCTTCTCCGTGAGGTACAGGTTGCCGAAGACCTGCTCGCGCACCCGGATGGGGACGCCGAGGAAGGTGTTCATCGGCGGGTGGTTGGGCGGGAATCCGTACGACGCGGGGTGCTCGGAGATCCTGGCCAGGCGCAGTGGCTCGGGGTGGCGGATCAGCTCGCCGAGGATGCCGTGGCCCTCCGGGTAGTGGCCGATCTTGGCGATCTGGTCCTGGGCCACGCCGACGGTGTGGAAGCCGGACAGCCGCTTGCCGTCGGGGCCGATCACACCGAGGGCCGCGTACTCGGCGTCGACCAGCACCGCGGCGGCCTCGACGATGCTGTGCAGGGCCTGCTCCAGGTCCAGTTCCCGGCCGACGGAGAGCACCGCCTCCAGCAGGCTGTGCACCCGGTCGCGGGTGCCGCGGGCCGCGTCCAGCCGGGCCTGGAGCTCCTCCAGCAGCTCGTCCAGCCTCAGCTGCGGCAGCCGTATGCGGGCTTCCCGGGGTTCGTCGGGGCTTCCCACCTGCGTCTCCTCCGGTCCCGTGGGCGGCCGGGCGCCGGCCGCTCCGGACACGACTCACGCTACCGGCGTGCGCCGGGGGACGGTACGGAATCGGACCCGTCGGCGCTACCGGTCCGGGGCCGCTCGCACGGCCCACCCGACCGGCACGTCCGCCGACGGGACGCTTGGGCCCTTCGGCCCTGACCTGAGGACGGACAGCACCTGCCGAGGCGGCCCGGCGCCGTTCGACGCTGGAGTCGCGTCGCGGCCGGAGAGCCGCACTGTGGCAGCCGCCGAGCCGAGGAGCGAGGAGCGCAGCGTCATGGTCCGTCACGTCCAGGACTTCCGCGGGGGCCGCCGTGGCATGGCGGACCCGCCGGGCGGCGGGGGCGCGAACCTGGCCGATTCGACGCGCCCGTCGGCAGGTGAGGCCGACCGGGACCTTGCCGGGGCCCATTGGCCCTTGGCGTCCGGCGTGGCGCGGGAGACAGTGGAGTCAGGAGCGGCACCGATCCCCCGCGGTGTCGCTCCGTCTGCTGGCAGTCCCGGCAATGATCCCCAGGCAGACCCGGCAATGATCCGCAGGCAGACCCCGCGATGATCCGCAGGCAGACCCCGCGATGAGCGGCAACGCACCCCAACGGAAGCCCGTCATGGTCCACGACGACAGCCGGCCGGTCCTTCCGGGACCGCGCCATCGCATCGAGCTCGACGGCGCCGAGGCGCTGCGGCTGCTGGCCAGCGTGCCCCTGGGAAGGATCGTCTTCACCCGGCACGCGCTGCCGACCGTCCGCCCGGTCAACCACGTCCTGGACGACGGTGACATCGTCATCCGCACCCATGAGGGCGCCGCCCTGACCTCGCACGCCCAGCGGGCCGACGGACCCGGTGTCGTCGTCGCCTACGAGGCCGACGCCATCGACCCGCGGACGCATCTCGGCTGGAGCGTGGTGGTGACCGGGTACGCCCGGCTGGTGACCGACCCCGACGATCTGGCCCGCTGCCGAGCGCTGGTGCGGCCCTGGGTGGACCAGGCGATGGACCAGACGATGGATCAGGCGATGGATCAGGCG
>JABFVM010000334.1 GCA_013362785.1 Streptomyces sp.
CGCTTAGACCTTGATGAATTGAGGCTGAGACGGATTTTCAGAGAGAACCGGGAACCGGACGCGAATTCACACAGGTTTTATTTCCGGCCCACCGCGAGGTCCGCCCCCTCCAGCCGCACCCTGATCCCGTCCTTCTCCACCCGCACGTCCCGCAGGCGCAGCTGTCCGGTCGGCGGTTCGGGCAGGCGGAAGCCCAGGGACAGCTGGTCGGCGAGGACCGGGCGGGTGAGGCGGGGCAGGGCGTCGAGGAGGGCGGGGTCGAAGCCCAGGAGCCCCAGGATCTGGGGGTGGTCGAGGGCCAGGTCGATGAGGTTCAGGCGCATGGCCTGGCGGATGAAGTGCGGGGTGCCGATCAGATCGCTGAGCTTGGACTCGTTGCGCAGGGCCTCGCGGACGACGGAGTCGGGGACGCCGAGGCGCCGTACGACCGACGGGATCGACAGCAGCGCCTTCGCCTTGCGGGCCTCGTGGGCGAGGCGGTCCACCGACTGCCGGCTCAGGTGCAGGCCCTCGGAGGTGTGGGCGCCGGGCCGGTACGTGGCCAGGTCGCCGATGTCCAGGCGCATGCCGCCGATGTGTGTCGCGATGCCGCTGTCGCCCTCGCGCAGGATCTGGGCCTCGGCACGCAGCCGGAGGTTGTGCCCGGCGACCGGCAGGGTGCCGCGCGCCCGGACCCGGTCGTGGCCCTCGCCGGTGAACGTGACCTGGGAGGCGCCGAGTTCGCGGTTCAGGTCGGCGAAGGAGAGCAGGACGTCGCCCTCCAGCCGGGGAACGTCGGCGCCGCGCACCGACAGCGCGCCGTCGGTGTCCAGTCGTACGTCCCGCGCGGTGGCCGTCACCTGCGCGAGCGAGACCCGGGCGGCGGCGACGTCGGGGACGGTCACCTTGACCGAGTCCAGCCGTTCGTCGGCGAGTTGGGTGAGGAAGGGGAAGCCGTCGATCTCGACTTCGGGGGCCGCCGCCAGATGCAGCCGGCTCTTGAGGGTGTCCGCGGCTCTGCGTTCGGCGTACAGCAGGGCCCAGCGGTCGGCGAGGGTGAGGAAGGCGGCGAGGACGACGACTCCGACTACCGCCTTCATCGCGAGCGGCAGCCCCGCGAACCGGCCGCGACGTCGACGTCGCGAGCCGCGGCGGTGGTTGGGCGGGGCCCAGGGGTCATCCTGGCCCTCCGCCTCCTCCCGCTCGTCGGGCAGGTCCTCCACGAGGAACTCTTCCAGCGGACCGTCGTCCAGCCGGCCGAGTTCCTCGTAGGGACTTATGTAGCGGTCCGTATAGGGATGCGCCGTTATGTGGTGGGGGGAACGCATCGGTCCATCCGACCATGTACACGCCCCCAACTCGCAACCTCTACCGAAGGTTTGCGACTTAGTTCACGGCCCGCCCCTCGACACCGCGCAGCCCAGGGCCCATCCGATCAGGCTCAGATCCGTCTCAAATCCCTTCAACCCCGAGCGATCTCGTGCCTAGGGTCACAGGTGACCGGAAGGCGGGATTCCGGACCAGAACCCGCCTGTCCAAGCACGAAGAATCGGGGAATCGACAAGTGAAGCGCGCTATTTCAAGCATGCTGTCCGCCACCCTGCTCGGCGGCGCCCTCATGATGGGTGCGGGCACCGCGTCGGCCGCCGCGGATGCGCAGTCTGTCGCCCAGGCGCCGACGGCTCACGTCCAGGTGGGCCCGATCGAGGAACAGCGGTCGATGTGCACCGTCTACAAGAGCAAGACCGCGTGTGCCTCGCTCATGAAGAACAACAAGATGACCGCGGTGGTCAAGGACTGCCTGGTCAAGGCCGGTATCGGCGGGGCCGCCGCGTTCGTCGTCGGCAGGTACGTCAGTAAGGACGCCGCCGAGGACATCGGCGCCAAGGTCGTCGTCGCCGGCGCGGCGGCCTGCCTGGCGTCCTTCTCCTGACAGCTGGAGTGATCCCATGATGGCCAAGATCCTTGCCACGCTCGTCTGGGCTGCCGTGCTCGTCGGAGCGAACAAGCTGCTCGACGGTGTCGAGTGGGCCCAGTACGTCGCCACATTCGTTCTGGGCGGCGCCTATGTCCTGCTGATCAACAAGGTGCGCCAACCTCACGCCCAGAACCACCAGGACTAGCTTCTGGCCTGACCCCTCGCCGCCTGGTGCGGCGGTGGCGGACGCCGCACCAGGCAGTCGGGGTCGAGGTGGCCTACTTCACGACCGTGATCCGGTTCGTCGCCGGCGGTGCGATCGGCGTCGTGGCCGAGGAGTTGGCGGTCAGGTACTTCTCAAGGGCCGTCAGGTCGTCCGAGCCGACGAGGTCGTTGGTGCCCTGGCCCAGGGTCGGGAAGCCGTCGCCGCCGCCCGCGAGGAAGCTGTTGGTGGCGACGCGGTAGGTGCCGGTCGGGTTGATCTCCGCACCGTTCAGCTTGATCGAGTCGGAGACGACCCGCTCGGCGCCCGTCTTCGTCAGGTCCAGCGTGTACGTCAGACCGGAGGAGACCTGGAGGACCTTCGGCGAGGCCGTGTTCGTGCCGCTCACCTGCTCCTTCAGCACCTGGATCAGCTGCGCGCCGGTGAAGTCCTGGAGGTTCACGGTGTTGGAGAACGGCTGCACCGTGAAGCCCTCGGCGTACGTCACCACACCGTCGCCCTCGGCGCCCTTGGCCGCGTAGGTGAGCGGTGCCCGGACGCCGCCCGGGTTCATCAGCGCCAGGTCCGTCTCCGGGTCCAGCTCCTTGCCGTGCGCCAGCTGCGCGTCCGCGATCAGGTCGCCGATCGGGGACTCGGTACCGGTGTTGGAGATGTCGGCCGAGATGTAGCCGATCGCGCGGTTGCCGATGGGCGCCGCGAGGGTGTTCCACTTGCCGATCAGCTCGGTCATGTCGGGCGCCTTGGCGACGTCCCGGGTGACCACGCGGTTCGCCGACTTCACCGCCGTACGGGCGATGTCGCCGGTGAAGCGGTCGTACGTCAGCGTGGTGTCGGTGTAGAGACGGCCGAAGGACGCCGCCGAGGTGACCATGCGGGGCTTGCCCGACGGGTCGGGGATCGTGCAGACGTAGGCCGCGTGCGTGTGGCCCGTCACCAGCGCGTCCACGGACGGCGTGATGTTCTTGGCGATGTCGACGATCGGGCCGGAGATGCCGTCGCCCGCGCCGGGGGCGTCGCAGTTGTAGTTGTACGAGCCGGAGGCCGGCTGCCCGCCCTCGTGGATCAGCGCGACGATCGACTTCACGCCCTGGCGCTGGAGCACCTTGGCGTACTTGTTGATCGTCTCGACCTCGTCCTTGAACTTCAGGCCCTTGACGCCGTCGGCGGAGACGACGCCCGGGGTGTCCTCCAGGGTCACGCCGATGAAGCCGATCCTGACGTCCTTCTTCTTCCACACCCAGTAGGGCTTGAGGATCGGCTTGCCGGACTTCTCGTCCAGGACGTTCGCGGCGAGGTACGGGAAGTCGGCGCCCTCGAACTCCTCGCCCTTGACGTAGCAGCCGGCGGTCGGGTGGCAGCCGCCGTTCTGGAGGCGGGCCAGTTCCTTGGCGCCCTCGTCGAACTCGTGGTTGCCGACCGAGGTGACGTCCAGGTCGAGCTTGTTCAGCGCCTCGATGGTGGGCTCGTCGTGGAAGAGGCCCGAGATCAGCGGGGAGGCGCCGACCATGTCGCCGCCGGCCGCGGTGATGGAGTACTTCTTGCCCTCGCGGGCCTGACGCAGATGCGTGGCGAGGTACTCGACGCCGCCCGCGTCGATCGTCTTCGTCGTGCCGTCCGCCTGCAGCTCGGTGACCCGGCCGGAGGAGCCGGCCGGCGGCTCCAGATTGCCGTGCAGGTCGTTGAAGGACAGCAGCTGGACGTCCTGGTAGCGGCTGAAGTGCTGGCCGCCGCCGTGCTTCTGGGAGCTCTCCGCCGACGCCGTGGCGGGAAGCGCCGCGGCCAGCGCGCCCGCGGTGGCGAGGGATGCGGCGGCCGCGACCAGCGCGTACGTACGGCGTCTGCGGCGGTGCTGGTGGGATATGGCTGACATACGCCCCCCTGTGGGTCGTGGAAGATCCGGTGAGTCCTGAATGACCCGTGAGTCGTGAATGACCTACGGGTCAGGAGTGACATGGCCCCGTCGGGCGGCAGCCTAGAGTCAACGCGCGTAGCGCGACAGGGGGTTCGTGGTTACACCTTGGTTGCTTCTGTGCCGGGACTTTGCCGGGGCCTCCCCTTACCCTCGTACGCATGACCAGCGACGACACCGCACATCCCCTCCCCTCCCGTTCCATCGAGACCCACTCAGCGCTCTCCTCCGAGCAGACCGAGGCCGTACTGGAACTGCTGGCGGAGGCCGCCCGGAACGACGGGCAGCAGGCGGTGTCCGAGCAGGGTCGGCTGCAACTGCGCGGCGGGCAGCGCGAGGGCGTCTCGCATCTGCTGCTGACCGTCGCCGGGGAACTCGTCGGCTACGCCCAGCTGGAGGACACCGACCCGGTGGAGGCGCCGGCCGCCGAACTGGTCGTCCACCCCGCGCACCGCGGCCACGGGCACGGCCGCGCGCTGGGCTCGGCCCTGCTCGCCGCGTCCGGCAAGCGGCTGCGGGTGTGGGCCCACGGCGGCCACGCCGCCGCCCGCCATCTCTCCCAGGTGCTCGGCCTCACGCTCTTCCGCGAACTGCGCCAGATGCGCCGCCCGCTGGCGGACCTGAACCTGGCGGACCCGGTGCTCCCCGAGGGCGTGACGGTCCGCCCCTTCGTGCCCGGCCAGGACGACACGGCCTGGCTCGCGGTGAACGCCGCCGCCTTCGCCCACCACCCCGAGCAGGGCTCCCTCACCCAGCGCGACCTCGACGACCGCAGGTCCGAGCCGTGGTTCGACCCGGCGGGCTTCTTCCTGGCCGAACGCGACGGCGAACTCATCGGCTTCCACTGGACGAAGGTCCACGCGGCGGAGGGCCTCGGCGAGGTCTACGTCCTCGGTGTCCGCCCCGGCGCCCAGGGCGGCGGCCTGGGCAAGGCCCTCACCACGATCGGCCTGCGCCACCTGGCGGCCCAGGGGCTGCCGACGGCGATGCTCTACGTCGACGCCGACAACAAGGCGGCGGTGTCGGTGTACGAGCGGCTGGGCTTCACGACGTACGAGACGGACCTGATGTACCGCACGGAAACCTGATCCAGAACCTGACATAACTCCCTTAAGGGGCGGCTGCCTTGACGCCGCCCCTTTCTTTGCACCACCCTTTCACTACTCAATTAGTGAAAGGGTGGTGGAACGGATGGTCGAGTACCGCATCGACCGGCGCTCCGGCGTCGCCACCTA
>JABFVM010000202.1 GCA_013362785.1 Streptomyces sp.
CCCGCGCGGCGGCGGCTCCTCCTGGCAGTCCCTCACCCGCGGCACCGGCACCATCGAGGCCGACTACCTCAACGGCGAGATCGCCCTCCTGGGCCGCCTGCACGGCGTACCGACCCCGCTGAACGAACTCCTCCAGCACCTCGCCAACACCTTCGCACGGGAGCGACGGGAGGCGGGATCGATGCCGGTGGGGGAGCTGGTGCGACTGACCGACGAGACACTTGCCGGCACACGCTGACCCTCTTATGGCGACTTGGCCCAACTCCGAGACACATAGCGGGCGTTGTCCCTATGGTGAAGCGCGCGAGTTCGGCAGGAAGGGCAGGTCACCGTCGTGGGCAGAGCATTACCGTCGCTGCCGCAGTACCGCAAGGACGGGGTGACCCGGCGCCTGTGCGCATCGGCTCATCTGGACGACGACCTCGCCGCCGAGGTCGACCGCGAACTCACCGGTGACCGGCTGGACGCCATCGGCCTGACCCTCGGCATCAACTTCGTCGCCCTGGCCCGGCACGCGCGCGTGGCCGTGCGGCGACGGGAGGCGCTGGACCGGCAACTGGCCGGGCTCGGCGCCCTGTTGCTGGTCTCCCTCTTCGCACTCCTGTCGGGACTGGTCGGCGGTCACGGAACGGTCGCCCAGGCCGGGTTCTACGGCCTGCTCGGCGTCCTCGTCGCCACCTGGTGGCTGATCCACCACGCCGAGTCCCGCGCGCGTGTCGCGGCGCAGCAGGTGCTCCACGGCCAGGAGAAGGCCGATGAGCTCGCCCCACCCGTGGAACCCGAGGCGGAGGCGTGGCTGCACGATCTCAAACGCGCCAACGTCCTGCCGTACGCCGACCAGGCCGCACTCGACAAGCCGTTCGTCGGCAGCGGCCACATCCAGCTCGGCAAAGTCGTCGTGTGGCAGCCCATCGACATCAGCAAACCCGCCGCCGCGTCGGGCGGCGGCACACGGCCGATGCTGCCCTTCGACGCCATCGACCTGCACACCTATGTGGCCCGCGAGATGGAGAAGATCTCCGGCCTGGACGGCCTGCGCGCCAGAAACCGCCTGTACGTCCTCGGCAGCCACGCCTACATGCTCCAGGACCTGGTGCCCGACCGCACCCGACGCCCCCGCGCCCAGATCCCCAAGCAGCTCGTCCAGGCGGGCCTGCACCAACCCGGCGCGGCCATGCGGACCCACCTCTGCCTGGAACGGGTCGGCGAGGGCGGCCGCATGGTCGTGTCCATGTACGTCCGGGCGATCCTCAACCGGCCCAGCCTGAGCTGGGAGGTCGCCGTCTACGCCATACCGCCGCTGCACGGCCGCTTCCATGTGGTGGACCGGCTGCCGGTGGCGCCCTTCGACCGCTGGCGAAGCCTGGTCGCCCACGCGACGCTGCGCCTGTGGCCCGAACTGAGCGGCGCGCCGCGGCGGATCAACGAGCGCAGCCGCCGACGGCGCCGCTCCGCGAAGTTCCTGAGGAAGCTCCGCCGGGACATCACCAAGCAGCATGTGATCTACGACTACGGCGCCCCCGACAGTCTGCGTGAGCGGTACGGCGACTGGGACCAGGCCGGGCACAACGAGCTCGCCGACGCGGCGGACTTCCTCAACCGGCTCCAGCAGGGTGTGCTCACGGCGACCGAGCGGTTCCTGAAGGACCACAACATCGACACCAGCTCGTTCGACAAGGCGCAGCAGATCATCACCCAGACCTACAACATCAACAACGTCAACGGCCCCAGCAACATCGGCTCCGGCGGCACCATCAACAACCCGGGCGGACCGCAGGGGAGCGGCCCTCCAGGGCAACAGGGCGGCGGCCAGCCCCCGGCCAGGCCCTGAACCGCGCACATCACAGGAGGCGGGACATGAGCACGTTCAACATCCGCAACATCAACGGCCCGGCCAACATCGGCGACCACGGACGCATCGAGATCAACAACGGCGCCGACCCGGCCGCGGTCCTGCGCCTCGCGGAGCAGCTCGTCGAGCGGCTGCGCACCGACAACCCGGCGCTCGTGCCGCAGGCCCAGGTCATCCAGGGCGAGCTGGCCGACACCGGGCAGGACGGCCGGACCGCCGACCGCGGCCGTATCCGCTCCGCCCTGGAGACCATCGGCATCGGTGTGGCGGCGGGCAGCGGCAGCCTGGCCCTGGTCCAGGAGATCGGCCGCGTGCTCGGACTGTGACACCGGCTCGGACTGTGACACCTGCTCGGACTGTGACACCGGGTGCCCCACCTGTCCCGCGGGGCGCCCGACACGGTCATCTCACCGCGGTCACCTGGCCTTGACGACCGCCCTCACCCCGCCCCCGAACTCCAGCTCCAGGCCCGAGCGCAGCGGGACCGTCTGACCGGGGCCGATCCGCTGGGACGTGCCGTCGGAGCGGGTGCCCGTCCAGGTGTCCTTCGAGTGGTTCTTGATCCCGAAGCGGCCCGGCTTGCTGGGGTGTTCGACCAGTTCCGCGACCAGGCTGGCATCCGAGCAGTCGTGCCGTGTCGGCTCCGGCAGCAGATGGTGCGCCTGGACGCGGGCCGCCCGGCGCAGCCGGATGTGGTGCTGGGCGCGCGGCGGAGGCGTCGTCACCGTCAGCCGGGGCGGCAGCACCAGCCGCGCCCCGCACCCCCAGCAGGGCCGCGACGGCGGGTTCTCACCCGGCTCCGTCATGTTCTGCCGACCGCAGGCGGCACACTCGACCACCGAGTCCAGCACCGCCCGCAGCGCGTTGCGCCACTCGCTCTCCCGCACCCGCGCCGCCGGGTCGTGCAGCCCGGTCGTGAAACTGCGCCGGAACAGCTCCTGAAGCGTCCCCACCGCCGCGTCCCACGTCGCCAGCACGGTCGCGTGCTCCATCGGATCGGGCGCGTTCGAGTCGTCCGCCGGATCGAAGACGAACAGCGGACCCTTGCCGTACAGCCGCTTCTCCGCCGCCTCGTCGAAGCAGTGGATGCCCAACTCCCGGCGGCCCTCCAGCGGATGATGGTTCATCAACAGCATGAACAGCAGCACCGCCAGCGAGTGCAGATCGGACTGCGTGCCCGGCCGCGCCCCCGGCTCGGCGCGCACCAGCTCCGGCGCCATGAACTTCATCGTCCCCGAGATACCGCTGACGTCGCCCTCCACGACCGCGTTGTCGTTGTCGCAGACCAGCACATCACCGGTGGCCGGGTCGAAGAAGACGTTCCCCCAGGAGATGTCCCGGTAGGCGATACCGCGCGAGTGCAGCGCCTGATACGCCTCCACCGTGTACAGGCACGCCGTCAGCAACGCCCTTGTGCTGGTGTGCAGTTGGCGCCGGAACAGATCCGGCAGCCCCTTGAAGCGGTCCGGGCGCAGCGCCATCAGATAGCCGAACGAACCCCGGTGATCGCGCACATACGCCTCGGGCCACAGAAACCGGTCGTCATCGAAGTCCCGGCCCACCAGCTCCCGGACGATCGCCTCCTGCTCGGGCGTCGCGCACGTCGGGTAGTACCACTTGAGCGCCTTGTCGCCGCCCGGGGTCCGCACCCGGTACACCTCGCCCTGGCCGCCGGCGCCCAGCATGTCGATGATCTCGACCTCGTCGCCGTTCTCCGCGGTCAGCCGCGTCCCGCTGTCGAGCATGCCGCTCATCTTCTACGTCTCCGTCTTCCGTTCCGTATCCATGGCCCCGGCGTCCGCCACGGGCTCGGTGTCCTCGCCCACCGGTCCGACGGGGCGCAGCGCCGCCGCCAGGGTCGTGTCGTCGCCGGAGTACTGCGAGGCCTGCCCCAGCCACTGCGGCAGCGAGGCCCGCACCCCGTCACTGCCCTCGGCCGTCAGCCGCCCGTCCAGTCCCGCCACGAACTCCCGGTACCCGTCCGCCGACGCGAAGCTCTTCGACAGACCGTCCGTCGACAGCACCACCAGCCGCGGGGTCCGCGCCTCGTCGAACACCGGCGCCCAGTGCATCCGCACCGCACGCCAGGCCTGCCGGCCGCACAGCGACTCCGTCTCGTCGCCGAGGTCCTCCTCCGACGGCGCCAGCGGCCGGCGCAACGCCCCGTCGTGCTCGACGACCGCCAGATCGCCGTCGCCGATCTGCCACGCCACCAACAGCCACGGCGTGAGCACCGCGCCGATCAGCGTCGTGCCGTACAGCGTCAGCTTCTGGTCCTGTTCCGGCTCCTTCGCCCCTTCGTCGGCCACCGGACGGTGCCGGGCCCAGTGGCCGAGGGCCGCCTCCCGCCAGTCGTGCACCAGCGCGCGCGGGAAGTCGTCGCGGGCGTACGTCATCAGCCGCGCCAGCCGCCCCGGCTCATGACAGTCACGGGCGGCCAGCCCGAACTCGGCCCCGCGCAGCAGGAACCGGTCCACGGCGAACCGCGCCCCGAGCCCGCTGCGCGCGTGCACGGCCGAACCGTGCCCGTCGGCCACCGCGAGGACCAGCGGATCGTCACCGGCGCCGGTGCCCTCGCAGGCGTACCAGTCCTGGTTGTGCCGCTTGTTGACCCCCTGGACGCTGTCGCCGAGCGTCTCCCAGCGCCGCACCCCGAGCGTCACCACACGTCGTCGTCATCGTCGTCGAGGACCGGCGGAGCGTACAGCTGCTTCACGGCCGAGTCCGCCGAGCTCGCCATCTGCTGCGAGGCCGCCTTCACCGCCGCCGTGGACGCCCAGCGGATCGCCGCCGCCAGCTGCTTGGGGCTGTTGGCGTCCAGCGGCTGCAGCTCGGGGTTGCCGAGGAACTCCTGCAGCACCGAGCGGTCCGCGTCGGCGCCGATCGCGATGGCGACCCGCACCGCCTTACGGCCCCACGGCGTCGCGTCGATCGCCTTCAGGCCCGCCTTCCAGTCGTCCGTGGGCACCCCGTCCGACACCAGCGCCAGCACCGGCTTCAGCGCCCGCTGCGGCATCGGCGGGCTCTGCAGCTCCCGCGAGACCAGTGCGAACGCCTCACCGAGGTTGGTCATGCCGTCCACCTCGACGTCCTGCCAGGTGAAGTCGTCCACCGGGACGGGCGTCGGATGGTGCCACTGGGCGGTCGTGGAGAACGTGATGGTGCGCAGCAGCAGTTGGGCGGCCGGATTGTCGTGGGCCACGGAACGCATCTCGGGGATCGCTTCCCTGATCGCGTAGTTGAGTCTGGCGATCTTCTCGCCCTGCATCGAGTACGAGCAGTCGAGCAGCCAGATGAAGTGGACCGGCCGGTTCGCCATGGGCCCGCCGGGAATGTCACTCAATTCGCTTGTCCTTTCCGGTGGTTGGGATGTCCGCGTGTCGCATCGGGGGAGTTGAGGGCTCTCT
>JABFVM010000580.1 GCA_013362785.1 Streptomyces sp.
CCCCTTCGGAGATCTCACGGGGTTAACTGTCTGAGGTGGCGACCAGGTGGATCCGTCGTCGCGGGTGCCGGACCTGCCCGTCGCGTATTGGCACTCTCCAGGGGGGAGTGCCAGACCTGAGACTATGACCGGGATTAGCACTCGGTCAAGCGGAGTGCCAATTCACCGCGGCGCGGCGTATCCGGGAGGCCCGGCAGACGACCCGCACAGAGGACGAGCGGCCTCGCGCTACAGGTAGTCCTCCAGGCGCCCCACGGTCAGCCCACTCCCCTGGATCTCCCGCAGCAGCAGCGTCGTCCGCTCCCGCAGGGACAGTCCCGTCGGCTCACCCGAAGGGACGGAGACGATGTCACCCGCGCGCAGCCGACCGGGCCCCTTCGCGTACGTCAGTTCCCCGTCGCCCTCCATCGCCGCCCGCCACAGCACCACCGCCGTCACACCGCAGTCGGCGGCAGCGCGCAGCGTGGTGGTGTCGTACGTCCCGTAGGGCGGGCGGAAGAGCTGGGGGCGGATGCCGAAGCGGGCGCGGAGTTTGCTCTGCTGGCCGCAGATCTCGGCGCGCTGGCCGGCGTACGGCAGGCCGAGCAGGGCGGCGTGGTCGAGCGTGTGGTTCTGGATGGACGCGCCCACCGCACGCAGGCGCGCGAAGTGGCCGTAGCCCGGGCCGACCACGCTGTCGGTGAGGAACATGCTGACCGGCAGCCGTAGCTCACGGACCATGTCGACGAAGCGGGGGTCCTTCTCGGCGCCGTCGTCGTAGGTGAGGAAGACGACCTTGTCGCCGGTGGGGATGCGGTCCACGACGGGCACCTGGTCCCGCGCGGGTGGCGGCCTGCGACGGGCGGGCGAGGGCGGGGGTGCGGGCAGCGGGGCGGGCAGGCCCCAACGGCGGTACGGCTGGGGCGTACCGGGCGTCGGGGCGGTCGTCGCCTCTGCCCTCGAACTGGCCATCGGACGGGTCGTCGGACTGGCCGTCGGGCTGGTCGGCGGTCGTGCGTCATGGGCTGCCGCGTTCCCGCCGGGCGGGGCTCCGGCGGCCGGCCCGGCCGACTGGGCGCAACCGGTGAGCAGGGCGGAGGCCATGACGACGGCCGCCAGAGCCCGTAGTCCCGGGGCGGCCGGCGCCGGCTGCCTCACAGGTAGTCCTCCAACCGGGCCACCGCATACCCCTCGGCCGTCACCTTGTTCAGGAATCGGCGGATCATGTCGGGCATTGTGCCCTTCCAGTCGTCCCTGCCCCGGAAGTGAGTGAGCACGATGTCACCCGGTCGGATCTTCCGGTTCCACTCGCGGTACTCCCAGTGGTCGACGAAGACCTCCTCGTTCCACAGCGGGACGTACTTGATGCCGCAGCGCTTCGCGGCGCGCAGGGTGTTCCGGTTGTAGTTCCCGAAGGGCGGGCGGAAGAGCAGCGGGCGTTTGCCGTAGCGCCTCTCGATGACCGCCTGCATCCCGCAGATCTCACGCTTCTGGCGGAGGTAGGAGAGGGACGGCAGGTAGGGGTGGTGGAGGGTGTGGTTGTTCAGGACCACACCGTTGCCCTGCATCCGCTTGAAGTAGCCGTAGTCCTCCTTGATCAGGTAGTTGCTGAGGAAGGCGGTGTACGGCACCTGCAGATCGGTCATCATCCGCAGGAACGCCGGGTCCTTCTCGGCGCCGTCGTCGATGGTGAGGAAGACGACCCGCTGTCTGGTGGGGACGGTCGTGAAGACCGGCGGAAGCCCGAGCTCCTCGTGCCCGTCCACCTCGAAGCCGTCGCGGGTGGTGATCTTCGGCTTCCTCGCGGGCGGCGCCGGGGGCGTGAGCGGGACTCCGGCCAGCCGCCAGCGCTTCGCGGCGGCGACCCGGGCGGTGTGGGCAGCGTGGGCGGACTGGGGCTTCTTGGGGTGCGGGTTCGTACTCCCGGCCGGAGGTGGCGCCTTGAGGGGCTGTCGGCTCGGGGTGCCCGACGTGGGGCGTACGGCGTCGGGTCCGTCCCCGGCGACCGGTGCGCAGGCCGAGGCGATGGCGGCGACGGCGAGCACGGTGATGCCGCCGCGGACCCGCGAACGCACTGCCGCCCGAGGGTCACGCCCTACGGTTGCCCCATTGAGGCGACTTTTGTCATTTTGTCGTACTACTCGCATGGAGCCGGATCTTCCCAGGCCCCCGGCCCGAAGCCGGGCCGACACCGCCGCCGAGGCCGGACCATCCACCGACTGGCCCACACGGAGGCCCCGGCCAACGGCGAGGCGCCTTCGCGGCGCCGAGCAGCGTGGCCGACGGCAAGGCCCCGCGTGAACGTGGTCGACAATGACCCGGTGAACGACCTCGCCTCCTTCTCCTCCCTCCTCACCCCCGAGGGCCGCGCCCTCCTCGACGCCGTGCGCGACACCGATCCCGCCGACGAACTGGCCGTCGCCACGAGGCTGCGCCGCGAGCACCCCGCCGAGCTGGTGTCGGCGGCGCTCGGGCAGGCGCGGCTGCGGCAGCGGGCGGTGGCGAAGTTCGGGGCGGCGGACGCGGGGCGTATGTACTTCACGCCGAACGGGGTCGAGCAGTCGACGCGGGCGAGCGTCGCGACGTACCGGGCCGAGCGGATGAGGGGACTGGGGATCGGCTCGGTCGCCGACCTGTGCTGCGGGATCGGGGGCGATGCGATCGCGTTGGCGCGGGCCGGGATCCGGGTGCTGGCGGTGGACCGGGATCCGGTGACGGTGGCGGCGGCGCGGGCGAACGTGGCGGCGCTGGGGCTCGGGGATCTGGTCGAGGTGCGGGAGGCGGATGTCGTCGGGGTCGACACGGGCGGTTATGACGCCGTGTTCGTCGACCCGGCGAGGCGGGGTGGCCGCGGGAGGATCTTCGACCCCGAGGCGTATTCGCCGCCGCTGTCGTGGGCCGTGGAGGCGGCTCGCAAGGCGCCGCGGGCCGCGCTGAAGATCGCGCCCGGGATTCCGCACGAGGCGATTCCGCAGGACGCCGAGGCGGAGTGGATCTCGGACGGCGGGGACGTGAAGGAGGCGGTGCTGTGGTTCGGGACGGAGGCCGGGGCGGTACGGGCCACGTTGCTGCCGGGGCCGCGGACGCTGCTCTCCTCCCGGCTTCCCGATCCTGAGGTCCGGTCTGTCGGGCGGTACTTGTACGAGCCCGACGGCGCCGTCATCCGGGCCCACCTGGTCGCGGAGGTGGCGGACCAGCTGGACGGCGGGCTGGTGGACGCGACCATCGCGTACGTCACGGCGGACGAGCTGCGTGCGACGCCGTACGCCGCCGCTTACGAGATCACCGATCAACTGCCCTTCAACGTCAAGAAGTTGAAGGCGCTGCTGCGGGAGCGGCAGGTGGGCGTCCTCACCGTCAAGAAGCGGGGCTCCGCCGTCGAGCCGGAGGAGCTGCGGAAGAAGGTCAAGCTCCAGGGGCCCAACTCGGCGACCGTGTTCATGACGCGGGTGGCGGGGGCGCCGACGATGCTGGTGGGGCGGCCCGCCTAGGAGGATTCGGCGGCAGCCGCCCGCCGCAGCAGCAGCTCCCGTTCCCGCTCGTTCCGCGTCAGCCCCGCCGCCCGCTCGAACTCCGCCCGCGCCTGCGCCGTACGCCCCAGACGCAGCAGCAGATCGCCGCGCACGCTCGGCAGCAAGTGGTAGTCCCGCAGGGCGGGTTCGGCGGCGATCGCGTCGACGATCTCCAGGGCGGGCCCCGGCCCCTCGGTCATCGACACGGCGACCGCGCGGTTCAACTCGACGACGGGGGAAGGGGATCGGGCGGCGAGGAGGCCGTACAGGGTCGCGATCGTCTTCCAGTCCGTCTCCTCGTAGGTGTACGCGTGCGCGTGGCACGCGGCGATGGCGGCCTGGAGGGCGTACGGGCCGTGGGCCCCGGTGGCCGTGGCGTCCGCGCGGCCCAGCGCCTTGATGCCGCGGGCGATGAGCATGCGGTTCCAGCGGCCGCGGTGCTGGTCCTTGAGGAGGATCGGTTCGCCGGACGGGCCGGTGCGGGCCGGCGTGCGGGACGCCTGGAATTCGAGGAGGGAGGTCAGGCCGTGCACCTCGGGCTCCTTCGGCATCAGTCCCGCCAGCACACGGGCCAGGCGCAGCGCGTCCTCGCACAGCGCGGGGCGCAGCCAGTCGTCGCCGGCCGTGGCGGCGTAGCCCTCGTTGAAGATCAGGTAGATCACGTCGAGGACCGAGCCGAGGCGGGCCTCGCGGTCGGGGCCGTACGGCACCTCGAAGGCGATGTTCCTGGTCGCGAGGGTGCGTTTGGCGCGGACGATGCGCTG
Organism: Streptomyces sp.; assembly: GCA_013362785.1. GTDB lineage: Bacteria > Actinomycetota > Actinomycetes > Streptomycetales > Streptomycetaceae > Streptomyces. The sequence continues at coordinate 4,256 of JABFVM010000580.1, forward strand.
GGCGATCGTCGGCTCCGGGACCAGGAACGCCCGGGCGATCTCCGGTGTCGTCAGACCGCCGAGCAGGCGCAGGGTGAGGGCGGTCCGGGCCTCCGGCGACAGGACCGGGTGGCAGGTGGTGAACACCAGGCGGAGCAGGTCGTCGTCGATGTCGTCGGGGTCGTACAGGGCGGCGGGTTCGCCGGACGGCGCCGTCGTCTCCAGGTCGCGGCCGATCTCCGCGAGCTTGCGGGCGTAGTTCTCCCGGCGCCGGATCAGGTCCACGGCACGGTGCTTGGCGGTGGCCATGAGCCAGGCCCCGGGGTTGTCCGGGACGCCGTCCCGGGGCCACTGCTCCAGCGCGGCGACCAGCGCGTCCTGCGCGAGTTCCTCGGCGATGCCGACGTCGCGCACTATGCGGGCGACGGCGGCGATCACGCGAGGGGACTCGATGCGGAAGACGGTCTCGATGGCGCCGCGCGGGTCGGCGGTGGGCTGCGGGGTCACAGCCCACCATGCAACACCCGTGAGACCCCGGATCCAAGGAGGGCAGGTCAGCCCTCGGCGATCTCCCGGACCTCGCAGGTGACCTGCCATTCCGGGCCGTGGACCTTGAGGAACCGCGAGGCCCACTCCTGCGCCTCGGCCTTGTCCTTGCACTGCATGATGGCGTAGCCGCCGATGACCTCCTTGGACTCGGTGAAGGGCCCGTCGGTCACGGAGACGTTCGCGCCGTCCCAGTGCACGCGGGTGCCCTGCGCCGACGGGGTGAGCCCGGCGGTGTCGAGCATCACCCCGGCCTTGGTGATCTCCTCCAGCAGCTCCCCCATGCGCTGCATCATCTCGGGGCTGGGGCCGTCGGCGGGCGCGGTGGACTCGTCGATCCGGACCAGGGACAGGTAGCGGGGCATGGTGACTCCTCGGGGTCGATGACCGGGTCCTTCCCGGCCTCTCACCCCTGCGTCGAACGGGAGACCTCCGAATCGACACGGCCCCCGGATTTCTTCGAAGTTTTTTCTCCG